>NC_011894.1:3835000-4195833 GCF_000022085.1 Methylobacterium nodulans ORS 2060 | reverse complement strand
GGCGACCTCGACGGTGGAGGCGAACATAGGCGTCAGGCCTGTTCCAGCTCGACGAGGGTGCCGAGGAAGTCCTTCGGGTGCAGGAACAGCACCGGCTTGCCATGCGCGCCGATGCGGGGTTCACCGCTGCCCAGGATCCGGGCGCCCTCCCCCTTCAGGCGATCGCGGGCAGCCAGGATGTCGTCCACCTCGTAGCAGACATGGTGGATGCCGCCGCCCGGGTTGCGCTCCAGGAAGGACGCGATCGGGGAATCGGCGCCGAGGGGCTCCAGGAGCTCGATCTTGCTGTTGGGCAATTCGACGAAGATGACCGTGACGCCGTGCTCGGGCTGGGCCAGCGGCGGCGACAGCGTCGCGCCGAGGGTGTCGCGATAGATCTTCGCGGCGGCCTCCAGGTCCTTCACCGCGATGGCGACGTGATTCAACCGGCCGATCATGTTCCTCTGGCTCCTCTCCGGGTGGTCGCGCTCGTTGTACACGAGGCCGCGAAAGGCCACCCGGGTCTTTCGTCCGAGACGGGGCCGGGACCGCCGCAGGCGCTCCCGGGGCGGGGCTCAGATCTCCACCACCTGGACGTGGCAGGCGGGCTTCTTGCCCCAGACCTCGTTGACGGCCGCGCGGATCGCGCGGTCGACGGCGTTCTCGACGGCCTCGGAATCGCGCCGCTTCTGGCGCGACAACCCGCCGAAGGTCCGCTCCACCACGTCCTCGACGATGTCGATGATCGCCTCGCCGTTCCGGCCGTAGGTCGGCAGGCCCATGAGGTCGATCGCCGGCTCGCCCTTCATCTCCCCATGCTGATCGATGGCGATCGCCACCGAGATGATCCCCGTGAAGGAGAGCTTGCGGCGCTCGGGCAGCGCCCGGTCCGTCTCGGTGATCAGCACCATGCCGTCCTTGTAGAGGCGCCCGTGGCTGACATGGTCGATGATCTGAGGCGCGCCCGGCGCGAGGCGGATCAGGGTGCCGTTGCGGGCCTTCACCACGTCCTCGACGCCCTGCTTGCGCGCGAAGGTGGCGTGCTCGGCGAGGTGCAGCGGCTCGCCATGCACCGGCACGGCGATGCGCGGCTTCGTCCAGCGATACATGGCGGCGAGTTCGTCCCGGCGCGGATGGCCCGAGACGTGGACAAGTTCCGTACGGTCGGTGACGACCTCGACCCCGGCCTCGACCAGGTCGTTGATGATGGCCCCGATCGCGCGCTCGTTGCCGGGGATCGCCCGCGACGAGAAGATCACCCGGTCGCCGGGAGACAGGGCGATCTCCGGATGCTCGTCGCGGGAGACGCGGGACAAAGCCGCGCGCGGCTCGCCCTGCGAGCCGGTGAGCAGGGCCACCACCTTCTCGCGCGGCAGATAGCCATAGGCCTCGGGTTCGCGGAACTCGGGCAGGCCGTCGAGATAGCCGCATTCGCGCGCGACATCGATGACGCGGTCCATGGCGCGCCCGACCGCCACGACCTCGCGCCCGCAGGCCTGCGCGGCATCCGCCACCGCCCGGATGCGGGCGACGTTCGACGCGAAGGTGGTGACGGCGACCCGGTGCGGCGCCGAGCGGATGAGCTCCGCCAGATGGGCCGCGACCTCGGCCTCGCTCGGCGAGCGGCCCTCGCGGGTGACGTTGGTCGAATCGCAGACCAGCGCCAGCACGCCCTCCTCGCCGAGGCGGGTGAACACCTCCTCCGAGGTGACGTTGCCGACGACCGGCGCGTCGTCGAGCTTCCAGTCGCCCGTATGCACCACGAGGCCGTGCGCGGTGCGGATCGCCAGCGCGTTCGCCTCGGGGATCGAGTGCGCCACCGGGACATACTCGACCTCGAAGGGACCGAAGCTCATGCGCTCGTTCGGCCTGACCTCGCGCAGGTCGATCTTCGGCGCGCCCGGCTCGCCGAGGCGACGCGTCTCGATCAGGCTCTTGGTGAAGCCCGTCGCGTAGACCGGCACCTTCAGGCGGGGCCACAGCTCGACTAGCGCGCCGATATGGTCCTCGTGACCGTGGGTGATCAGGATGCCGAGCAGGTTCTCGCGCTGTTGCTCGATGAAGCTCAGGTCCGGATACATCAGGTCGACGCCCGGCATGTGCTCCTCGCTCGCGAAGCCCATGCCGCAATCGACCATGATCCATTTGCGCGCCGTCGGCGGACCGAATCCGTAGAGCGCTGCATTCATCCCGATCTCGCCGACGCCGCCGAGCGGCACGAAGACGAGTTCATCTCCCTTCGCCATGGACACACAACACCTCATGGGCCGCCGTCGCGGCCCTCCTCGAAGAACGGCTTTCTGCCGTCACGGTCACGGCGCCGTCATGTCGGTTCCGGCCGCAGGCGAGCGGCCCCGGGCGGCGGCGCGTCGGCGCCCCCGCCTGTCGCTTGTTCATCGAGAGCCGTCGTCGCCGCTCAGGCGCCGGTCCGGCCCGTCCCTCACGCCGCCGTCGCGGCCGAACCGAAATGCACCGCTCCGGCCGTCACCGTGCGCTGCGTCCCATCCGCAAGGCGCACCACCAGGCGCCCGCTCGAATCGATCGTGTCGAACGTGCCGGCGAGGCGTTCGGATCCCGTGTCGACCGCCACGGGGCCGCCGAGGCCCGCCGCCGTCGCGAGCCAGGCCGCTCGGATCGCCGGAAACCCGCTCCCCTCGTCCCAGACCCGGAGGGTCTCGATCCAGGTCGCGCTGAGGCGCCGGAACAGCCCGGCCGCATCGGCCGGGCGGCCGAGACCGGCGAGCGAGGCCACCGGATAGGCGAGCCCCTCGGGCGCGGCGGCCACGTTCACCCCGAATCCGACCACCACCGCGGCGCCCTGCGGCAGGGTTTCCATCTCGAGAAGGATACCGGCGAGCTTATCCCCGCCCGCCAGCACGTCGTTCGGCCATTTGAGGCGAAACGCATCCGCCGCGCCGCGCTCCGGCCCGCAGACCTCGCGCAGCGCCCGTTCCAGGCTGAGTCCGGCCACGAAGCCGAGCGTGGCGATGCGGTCCGGCGCGAGGCCCGGCGGAACCGGCCAATACAGGCTCGCCGCCAGATTGCCCTCCGGGGAGGACCAGGCGCTGCCGCGGCGTCCCCGCCCCTCCGTCTGCCGACGCGTCACCACCCAGAGCGGCCCCTCGGCGCCCTCGCGGGCGCGCGCCATCGCCTGCGTGCTCGTCGAGCCGAGGGTATCGTGCGTCTCAAGACGGTACCCCGCGGCCAGCGCCGCCGGGTCGAGGGAAAATGCCATGCGGCCTGGGTCAGAACAGGGATCGGGCGGCTGTTCCGGCGGCCGCGACCAGCGGAGCCGGAACGATCCAGAACAGAACGACGACCACGCTCGACGCCGCAAGCACGATCCGCAGGCCCGGGGCCAGCGGCTCGTAGGCCGCCTGCGCATCGTCGAAATACATGATCTTGACGATGCGGACATAGTAGTAGGCGCCCACGACGCTGGTGACCACGCCGATCACTGCCAGCACGTTGAGCCCCGCCTTGATGGCTGCGGCGAAGACGTAGAACTTGGCGAAGAACCCGGCGAGCGGCGGGATGCCGGCGAGCGAGAACATCATCATGGCCAGGCAGAAGGCCAGCCAGGGATGGGTGCGCGACAGACCCGAGAGATCCTCGATCGTCTCGAACATCCGGTTGCCGCGCCGCATGCCGAGGATGACCGCGAAGGCACCGAGCGTCATGGCGAGGTAGATCGCCATGTAGACGACGACGCCGCGCACGCCCTCCTCCGTCCCGGCGGCGAGCCCGATCAGCGCGTAGCCGACATTGCCGATCGAGGAATAGGCCATCAGGCGCTTGAGGTTGCGCTGGCCGATCGCCGCGAAGGAGCCGAGCGCCATGGAGGCGATGGCGATGAAGACGATGATCTGCTGCCACTCGGCTACGACGCCCGGGAAGGCGCCGATGAAGACGCGCACCGTCATGGCCATGGCGGCCATCTTGGGCGCCGAGGCGAAGAAGGCGGTGACCGGGGTGGGCGCGCCCTCGTAGACGTCCGGCGTCCACATGTGGAAGGGCACCGCCGCGAGCTTGAAGGCGACGCCCGCCGCGACGAACACGATGCCGAGCACGAGCCCGAGGCCCGCATGCGCCTCGCGCAAAGCCGTGACGATCCCCGGGAAGGACACGCTGCCGGTGAAGCCGTAGACGAGCGAGGCGCCGTAGAGCAGCATGCCCGAGGACAGGGCGCCCAGCACGAAGTACTTGAGGCCCGCCTCCGTCGAGCGCACGTCGTCGCGGTGGAACGAGGCGATGACGTAGGCGGCGAGCGATTGCAGCTCGAGGCCGAGATAGAGCCCGATCAGGTCGTTGGCCGAGGCCATGATCAGCATCCCGATCGAGGAGAGCACGATCAGGATCGGGTACTCGAAGCGCTCGATGCGCTCACGGGCGAACAGGTCGCGGGCGAGCAGCAGGGCCGCGAGCGAGCCGACGAGCGTCAGCGTCTTCATCACGCGGGCGAAGCCGTCGACGATGAAGGAGCCGTTGAAGGTCGTGATCTTGGCGCCCAGGGGCTGGCTGACCACCGAGAACAGCGCGACGATCAGCACGATGATCGCGCCGACCGTGACGCCCTCCGTGGAGCGCTCGCCGCGGAGCGCCCCGTAGAGGATCAGCACCAGCGCGCCGACCGTGAGGATCAGCTCCGGCAGGGCGGGCCCGAGGGCGGGCATGACGATCTCTGCGGCGTTCATCGGGGATCTCTAATGCGCGACCGGCAGCGCCGCGGCGGCGGTCTGGGTCGAGGAGAGGGCGGCCCGCAGGCCCTGCATCAGCGCCTCGGTCGAGGGGGCGAAGACGTCGAGGACCGGGCTTGGGTGGAAGCCGTAATAGATCGTGAGTACCACGAGGGGCGCCAGGATCGCGATCTCGCGGCGGTCGAGGTCCGTGATGGCCTGGAGGCTCGGCTTTTCGAGCTTGCCGTAGATCACCCGGGCGTACAGCCAGAGGGCGTAGGCCGCCGAGAGGATGATGCCGAAGACGGAGAAGAACGACACCATCGGGTTGGTCCGGAAGGCGCCGACCATGGACAGGAACTCGCCGACGAAGCCGGAAGTGCCGGGCAGGCCGACATTCGCCATAGTGAAGACCATCAAGGCCACGGCGTAGAGCGGCATGCGGTTCACGAGGCCGCCATAGGCGGCGATCTCGCGGGTATGCATCCGGTCGTAGATCACGCCGACGCAGAGGAACAGCGCGCCCGACACGATCCCGTGCGAGATCATCAGGAACAGCGCGCCCTGGATGCCCTGCTCGGTCATCGTGAAAAGCCCAAGGGTGACGAAGCCCATATGGGCGACCGACGAATAGGCGATCAGCTTCTTGATGTCGGTCTGAGCCAGCGCCACCAGCGAGGTGTAGATGATCGCCACGATGGAGAGCGCGAAGATCAGCGGCGCGAACAGGTGCGAGGCATCCGGAAACATCGGCAGCGAGAACCGGATGAAGCCGTAGCCGCCCATCTTCAGGAGGATGGCGGCCAGGATCACCGAGCCCGCGGTCGGCGCCTCGACATGGGCGTCCGGCAGCCAGGTATGGACCGGCCACATCGGCATCTTCACCGCGAACGAGGCGAAGAAGGCGAGCCACAGCCAGGTCTGCAGGTTGGCCGGGAAGCGGTGCTGCAGCAGAGTCGGGATGTCGGTCGTGCCAGCCTGCCAGTACATGGCGAGGATCGCCAGCAGCATCAGCACCGAGCCGAGCAGCGTATACAGGAAGAACTTGAACGAGGCGTAGATCCGGCGCTTGCCGCCCCAGATGCCGATGATCAGGAACATCGGGATCAGGCCGGCCTCGAAGAACAGGTAGAACAGCACGAGGTCGAGCGCGCAGAACACGCCGATCATCGTGGTCTCGAGGACCAGGAAGGCGACGAAATACTCCTTCACCCGGACGCCGATCGAGTGCCATGAGGCCGCGATGCAGAACGGCATCAGGAAGGTGGTGAGGAGCAGGAGCGGCATCGCGAAGCCGTCGACGCCGAGCTTGAAGCGGATCGACTCCGTCAGCCAGGCATGGCTCTCGACGAGCTGGAAGGCCGCGGTCGAGGAATCGTAGCGGCCCCAGGCCACGAGCGAGAGCAGGAAGGTCGCGACCGTGGCGATGAGCGCCGCCCAGCGGGCATTGCGCTGCACGCCCTCCTCGTCGCCCTGCAGGGTGAGGATGAAGGCGGCGCCGACGAGGGGCAGGATGAGGAGGCCGGAGAGGATCCCGAGGCCGAACATCAGACGCGTCTCCGGTCGGTTGAGATGAGGCGGGCGCGCATCAGTGAGCGCCCACACCGGTCACGAGGTACCAGCTCACGAGGGCGGCGACGCCGATCAGCATCACGAAGGCGTAGTGATAGACGTAGCCGGTCTGGAGCCGGACGACGCCGCGCGTGACGTCGACCACCCGGGCCGCGATCCCGTCGGGGCCGAGCCCGTCGATGATCGCGCCGTCGCCGACCTTCCACAGGAAGGTGCCGAGGGCCTTGGCCGGCCGCACGAAGATGCGGTCGTAGATCTCGTCGAAGTACCACTTGTTGAGCAGGAAGCGGTAGAGCAGCGGCTGGCTTTCGGCGAGCTGGTTCGGCAGCTCCGGCCGGCGGATATACATCCAGTAGGCAAGGAGGAAGCCGAGCACCAGCATCACGAAGGGCGAGGAGGCGACCCAGGCCGGAGCGCTGTGGATGTCGTGCATGATGTGATTGTCGGGGCCGTGCGCGAGCGCGCCCTTCCAGAACTCGTCCATGCCCTCGCCGATGAAGCGGTTCTTGAACCCGAGGCCGGCCAGCAGCGCGCCGATGGCGAGCAGGGCGAGCGGGATCGTCATCACCCGCGGGCTCTCGTGCGGCGTGTGCGCGTGGTGGTCGCCGTGGGGCTCGAGCGCCGAGTGGGAGACCGGCTCGATGTCGTGACCCTTGTCGTCATGGGCCACGCCCTCGTGGTGGCCGGGCGCGCCATCGGCCTCGTGGGCGAGGGAAGCCGCCGCATGGTGGGCGGCGGCCTGATGGTGGGCGTCGGCGTGATGGTCCGCCCAGCGCGCCGGCCCCTCGAAGGTGAGGAAGAACAGGCGCCAGGAATAGAAGGACGTGAAGAAGGCCGCGGTGACGGTCGCCAGGAAAGCCAGCACGTGGCCCGGGCGGGTCGACATGTAGGCCGCCTCGATGATGGCGTCCTTCGAGTAGTAGCCGGCGGTGAAGGGGAAGCCGATCAGCGCCAGGGTGCCGATCGCCATCATCAGCGCGGTGAAGGGGATGTAGCGGCGCAGCGCCCCCATGTTCCGCATGTCCTGCTCGTGGTGCATCGCGTGGATGACCGAGCCGGCGCCGAGGAACAGCAGCGCCTTGAAGAAGGCGTGGGTGAAGAGGTGGAAAATGCCCGCCGCATAGGCGCCGACGCCAAGCGCCACGAACATGTAGCCGAGCTGCGAGCAGGTCGAGTAGGCGATCACCCGCTTGATGTCGTTCTGCACGAGGCCGACGGTGGCAGCGAAGAAGGCCGTGATGCCGCCGATCACCGTGACGGCCGTGAGGGCCGCGGGAGCCACCTCGAAGAGCGGCGAGAGGCGCGCGACCATGAACACGCCGGCCGTCACCATGGTGGCCGCATGGATGAGGGCCGAGACCGGGGTCGGGCCCTCCATGGCGTCGGGCAGCCAGGTATGCAGCAGGAACTGGGCCGACTTGCCCATCGCGCCCATGAACAGGAGCAGGCAGGCGAGCGTCAGCGCGTGCCAGTCGGTGCCGAGGAAGTGGAACGAGGCGTCCTTGAACTCCGCCACCCGCGGGAAGATGCCGTCGAAGGCGACCGTACCGAACAGGACGAAGACCAGGAAGATGCCGAGGGAGAAGCCGAAATCGCCGACGCGGTTGACGATGAAGGCCTTGATGGCCGCGGCGTTGGCGGAGGGCTTCTCGTACCAGAAGCCGATCAGCAGGTAGGAGGCGAGGCCGACGCCCTCCCAGCCGAAGAACATCTGAACCAGGTTGTCGGCCGTCACCAGCATCAGCATGGCGAAGGTGAACAGCGACAGGTAGGAGAAGAAGCGCGGCCGGTGCGGATCCTCCTCCATGTAGCCCATGGAGTAGAGATGCACGAGGGAGGACACGGTCGTGACGACGACGAGCATCACCACAGTCAGCGCGTCGACCCGGAAGGCCCAGTCGACCACGAGGTCGCCGGCCGAGAACCAGTGCGCCACCTGGATGCGGGCCGCACCGTGCCCCTCCCCGCCCGTGACCTGGAAGAAGGCCACCCAGGACAGGAGCGCCGCGAAGAACAGGATCGAGGTGGTGACGACCTCGCTCGCCTTGGCCCCGATCCAGCGGCCGAACAGGCCGGCGATGAGGGAGCCGATGAGGGGCAGGAAGACGATCGCGTGGTACATGCTCGGGATCCGGCCTCGTGGTGAGCGGCTCGGGTTTGATCGAATCGAAGGGTTGAGGCGGCTTTTAGCCCTTCATCATGTTGACGTCCTCGACCGCGATCGAGCCGCGGTTGCGGAAGAACACCACCAGGATCGCGAGGCCGATCGCGGCCTCGGCGGCCGCCACGGTCAGCACGAACAGCGCGAACACCTGGCCCACGATGTCGCCTAGATAGGCCGAGAAGGCGACGAGGTTGATGTTCACGGCGAGCAGGATCAGCTCGACCGACATCAGGATCACAATGATGTTCTTGCGATTGATGAAGATGCCGAGCACGCCGAGCGTGAACAGGATCGCGGCGACCGTCAGGTAGTGGCTCAAACCGATCATCTGTCTGCCTCTCGGCCGCGATGCGACCGCCTCATACGCGCGTGCAAGTCCAAGGATGCGGGCATCCCTCTCCCGCCCGGGAGAGCCCGCCTCCGGGTCTGTCTTTCGGCCGCGCCGTCACACCTCGACGCCCTGGCGCGTCGGCACGTTGCGCAGCTCCACGGCCATGGCCTGGGTGCGGGCGTTCTGCACCGTGACGTCCTGCCGCTTCACGCCCGGGCGCTCGCGCAGGGTCAGGACGATCGCCCCGATCATCGCGACCAGCAGCACCAGGCCAGCGATCTGGAAGAAGAAGAAGTAGTTCGTGTACAGCACCAGGCCGAGGGCCTGCGTGTTGGTGATGCGATCACCGCCCGGCGCCACGGCGAGCGGCGCCTGCACCAGGCCCGGATCGATCGCCCAGGAACCGACGACGAGGAGCAGCTCGACCAGGAACACCGCGCCGATCAGCGCGCCCACCGGCAGGTAGTCCTGGAAGCCCTGGCGCAGCTCGGCGAAATCGACGTCGAGCATCATCACCACGAACAGGAACAGCACGGCGACGGCGCCGACATAGACGACGACGAGGATCATCGCCAGGAACTCGGCGCCCATCAGCACGAACAGGCCCGCCGCGTTCACGAAGGCGAGAATCAGGAACAGGACCGAGGTGACAGGGTTGCGGGAGGCGATCACCATGAAGCCCGAGGCGACGGTGATCGCGGCGAAGAGATAGAAGAAGGCGGCGGCTGCGGTCATGCGCTGAGTTCATGCCGCCTCGCGGCGGCCTCCTGCCTGGTCCCGATGTCCGGCCCCGGATTCCCCGGCGGCCCGTCTATAGATCCCGCTCCTGCGGCGCACAACGGCCTGCACGGGATGCGGGCCGGTCTTTCGCCTCAGCGGTAGGGCGCGTCCGCCGCGATGTTGCGGGCGATCTCGCGCTCCCAGCGGTCGCCGTTCGCGAGCAGCTTCTGCTTGTCGTAGAGCAGTTCCTCGCGCGTCTCGACCGAGAACTCGAAGTTCGGCCCCTCGACAATGGCGTCCACCGGGCAGGCCTCCTGGCACATGCCGCAATAGATGCACTTCACCATGTCGATGTCGTAGCGGGTGGTGCGGCGCGTGCCGTCGTTGCGGCGCGGGCCGGCCTCGATGGTGATGGCCTGGGCCGGACAGATCGCCTCGCAGAGCTTGCAGGCGATGCAGCGCTCCTCCCCGTTCGGGTAGCGGCGCAGCGCATGCTCGCCGCGGAAGCGCGGGCTGCGATGGCCCATCTCGAAGGGATAGTTGATCGTCGCCTTGGGCTTGAACAGGTAGCGCATGGCGAGGGCGAACCCCGACACGAACTCCTTGAGCAGCAGGCTGCGGGCGACCTGATCGAGCCTCATCGCTCAATCTCCGATTTTACGTGCGTCAGGAGACCGGCGCGAGGCCGGTCAGCTTCAGGACCAGGGCGACGACGAAGACCATGATGAGCGAGAGCGGCAGGAACACCTTCCACCCCAGCCGCATGAGCTGGTCGTAGCGGTAGCGCGGCACCATCGCCTTGGCCATGGCGATGAGGAAGAACAGGAAGCTCGCCTTGATGGTGAACCAGATCACGCCCGGCACCCAGGTGAAGGGCGCGAACGGAATCGGCGAGAGCCAGCCGCCGAGGAACAGGATCGTTCCGAGCGCGCACATGGTGATGATGGCCACGTACTCGCCGAGCATGAACAGCAGGTACGGGGTCGATGAATATTCGACCATGTAGCCCGCCACGAGCTCCGATTCGGCCTCCGGCAGGTCGAAGGGCGGGCGGTTCGTCTCGGCCATGGCCGAGACGAAGAAGACCACGAACATCGGGAGCAGCCAGAGCCAGTACCAGCCGAAGAGGCCGAGCGCGGTATCCTGCGCGCGGACGATCTGCGACAGGTTGAGGGAGCCGGCGCACATCAGCACGGTGATGATCACGAAGCCGAGCGAGACCTCGTAGGAGACCATCTGGGCGGTGGAGCGCAGCGCGCCGAGGAAGGCGTATTTCGAGTTCGAGGCCCAGCCGCCCATGATGACGCCGTACACGCCGAGCGACGAGATCGCGAAGATATAGATCACGCCAACATTGATGTCGGCGATCGCCCAGCCGTCGGCGAGCGGGATCACCGCCCAGGCCGAGAGCGCCAGCATCGCGAAGACGCACGGGGCCAGGAGATAGAGGCCCTTGTTGGCCCCCGCCGGAATCACTGGCTCCTTGATGACGAATTTCAAGAGGTCGGCGAAGGACTGGAACAGGCCGAACGGCCCGACCACGTTCGGGCCCCGCCGCAGCTGCACCGCCGCCCAGATCTTGCGGTCGGCGAGCAGCGCATAGGCGATGAAGAGGAGGAGCGCGACGAGCAGCACCACGCTCTTCAGCGCGACGAGGCCGACCGTCAGCAGGAAGTCGGTGACGCTCATGGTCTTCGTCCTATTCGGCGGCCTGGAGCGCGCG
Source organism: Methylobacterium nodulans ORS 2060 (assembly GCF_000022085.1). Classification (NCBI taxonomy): domain Bacteria; kingdom Pseudomonadati; phylum Pseudomonadota; class Alphaproteobacteria; order Hyphomicrobiales; family Methylobacteriaceae; genus Methylobacterium; species Methylobacterium nodulans. The sequence goes on along the minus strand of NC_011894.1, from coordinate 4,184,668 downwards.
CTCGCGGGCGAGCCCGGAGCACTCCGCCAGCACCCGCGAGGCGCGGGCGATCGGATTGGTGAGATAGAAATCGAGCACGGGGCTGCGGAAGGGCTCGCGGGCCGGCTCGCCGCCGAGGCTCGCGAGCGCCGAGACCGCCGCCGCCACGTCCTGCTCCGCCACCTGATCCACCGCCGCGAGGTGCGGGTGATCGGCGTAGAGGGCGCGCCGCAGCTGGGCGAGCGAGTCGAAGGGCAGCCTGTGCCCGAGGGTCTCGGAGAGGGCGCGCAGGATCGCCCAGTCCTCGCGGGCGTCGCCCGGCGGGAAGCCGGCCCGGTTGGCGAGCTGCACGCGCCCTTCCGTATTCACGAAGGTCGCCGACTTCTCCGTATAGGCCGCGCCCGGCAGGATCACGTCGGCCCGGTGCGCACCGCGGTCGCCATGGGTGCCCTGATAGATCACGAAGGCGCCGGGCGCCACGTCCACCTCGTCGGCGCCGAGGTTGTAGAGCACGTCGAGCGCGCCCGGAGCCGTCATGCGGGCGACGTCGAGCCCCCCCTCCCCCGGCACGAAGCCGAGATCGAGGGCGCCCACCCGGGCGGCGGCCGTGTGCAGCACCCCGAAGCCGGTCCAGCCCTCGGCGAGCGCGCCGATACTTTCAGCGAGCTTCGCCGCCGCCGACAGGATCGCGGCGCCGTCCGGGCGCGCGAGGGCGCCCATGCCGACGATGACCAGCGGGCGCTCGGCCCCCTTCAGCACCTCGGCGAAGCTGTGCCGCCCGGCGGCGAGATCGGCCAGCGTCTCGGGCCCTGCCCCCAGATAGGTGTGCGGATAGGTGAGGTCCGCCGGCTCGCCGATCAGGCCGACCGGGAGCGGGCCCAGGCGCCAGCGCTTGCGGATCCGCACGTTGAGGAGCGAGGCCTCGATGCGCGGATTGGCGCCGACGAGCAGGATCGCGTCCGCCTGCTCGATCCCCGCGATGGTCGGGTTGAAGATGTAGGCGGCGCGGCCCCAGGCCGGATCGATCGCGGCGCCGTCCTGGCGGGCATCGAGATTGGCGACGCCGAGCGCCGTCATCAGGCGTTTCAGCGCGTAGATTTCCTCGACTCCCGCGAGGTCGCCCACGATGGCGCCGACGCGCTTGGGATCCGCCCCCTTGAACCTCGCCGCGATGGCAGAGAACGCCTCCGCCCAGCTCGCGGGGCGCAGGCGCCCGTTATCGCGGATGTAGGGCCGGTCGAGGCGCTGCAGGCGCAGGCCGTCCACCACGTAGCGGGTCTTGTCGGAGATCCACTCCTCGTTGACGGCCTCGTTCACCCGGGGCTCGATCTGCATGACCTCGCGGCCGCGGGCATCCACGCGGATGGCGCAGCCGACCGCGTCCATCACGTCGATCGATTCGGTCTTCGAGAGTTCCCAGGGCCGCACATTGTAGGATTGCGGCTTGTGCACGAGCGCGCCGACCGGGCAGAGATCCGCGACGTTGCCCTGCAGCTCCGATTCCATCGCCTGTTCGAGGTAGGAGGTGATCTCCATGTCCTCGCCGCGGCCGATCGCCCCGAGATCCGGCACGCCGGCGACCTCCGCCAGGAAGCGGACGCAGCGGGTGCAGTGGATGCAGCGGTTCATCGCCGTCCGCACCAGCGGGCCGATATACTTGTCCTCGACGGCGCGCTTGTTCTCGCCGTAGCGGGTCGAATCGACCCCGTAGGCCATGGCCTGGTCCTGCAGGTCGCAATGGCCGCCCTGGTCGCAGATCGGGCAGTCGAGCGGATGGTTGATGAGGAGGAACTCCATCACCCCCTCGCGCGCCTTCTTGGTCAGCGGCGACTTGGTGAAGACCTGCGGCGGCTCGCCGTTCGGCCCCGGCCGGCAGTCGCGCACGCCCCAGGCGCAGGAGGCCACGGGCTTGGGCGCCCCCTTCAGCTCGACGAGGCACATGCGGCAATTGCCGGCGATCGACAGCCGCTCGTGGAAGCAGAAGCGCGGGATCTCCGCGCCGGCCGCCTCGCAGGCCTGCAGCAGCGTGTAGTCCGGCGGGACATCGACCTCGGTGCCGTCGACGACGATCTTGGTCACTTTAGTCTTCTCCAGGCGTTCGACGCGCGAAGCGCTGCTCACTCCGCCGCCATCGGCACGGGGTCGCTGTGCGGGTTGGCGCTGTAGCGGTCGATGCGCTTCTCGATCTCGGGGCGGAAATGGCGGATGAGGCCCTGGATCGGCCAGGCGGCGGCGTCGCCGAGCGCGCAGATCGTGTGGCCCTCGATCTGCTTCGTCACGTCGAGCAGCATGTCGATCTCGCGCTTCTGCGCCCGGCCCTCGGCCATGCGCAGCATCACGCGCCACATCCAGCCCGTGCCCTCGCGGCAGGGCGTGCACTGCCCGCAGGATTCGTGCTTGTAGAAGTACGAGATGCGGGCGATGGCCGAGACGATGTCGGTGGACTTGTCGAGCACCATCACGGCCGCGGTGCCGAGGCCGGATTGCAGGCCGCGCAGGGTGTCGAAATCCATCGGCGCATCGATGATCTGCTCGGCCGGCACGAGCGGCACCGAGGAGCCGCCCGGGATCACGCAAAGCAGGTTGTCCCAGCCGCCGCGGATGCCGCCGCAATGGCGGTCGATCAGCTCGCGGAACGGGATGCCGAGCGCCTCCTCGACGTTGCAGGGCCGGTTCACGTGCCCCGACACGCAGAACAGCTTGGTGCCCGTGTTGTTCGGCCGGCCGATGCCCGCGAACCACTCGGCGCCCCGGCGCAGGATCGCGCCCGCCACCGCGATCGACTCGACGTTGTTCACCGTCGTCGGGCAGCCATACAGGCCCATATTGGCCGGGAAGGGCGGCTTCAGCCGCGGCATGCCCTTCTTGCCCTCCAGGCTCTCCAGCAGCGCCGTCTCCTCGCCGCAGATATAGGCGCCGGCGCCGTGATGGACGTAGAGGTCGAAGGGGTAGCCGTGGACGTTGTCCTGGCCGATCAGCCGCGCCTCGTAGGCCTCGTCCACCGCCCGCTGCAGGGCGTGCTTCTCGGCCACGTACTCGCCGCGGATATAGATATAGGCGGCATGCGCCCCCATCGCGAAGGATGCGAGCAGGCAGCCCTCGATCAGGAGATGCGGGTCATGCCGCATAATCTCCCGGTCCTTGCAGGTGCCGGGCTCGGATTCGTCGGCGTTGACCACGAGGTAGTGCGGCCTTCCATCCGACTTCTTCGGCATGAACGACCATTTGAGGCCGGTCGAGAAGCCGGCGCCGCCGCGGCCGCGCAGGCCGGACCGCTTCATCTCCTCGACGATCCAGTCGCGGCCCTGCTCCAGCAGGAACTTGGTGCCGTCCCAGGCGCCGCGCTTCCTGGCAGCGTCGAGGCCCGGGGAGTGGAACCCGTAGAGATTCGTGAAGATGCGATCCTGGTCGGAGAGCATGCCGTCGTCCTACCGGTTCGAGGGGGTCTTGGAGCGGCCCTTGGAGCCGGGGCCGGGCGGGCCCTTGTCGCCCGGATCCGCCCCTACGGGCTTGGCCTGCGCGGCGTTCGTGCGCCCGGGCGCGGCGTTCGGCTCGGCACCGGCCCGCTTGGCGGAGCCCTTCGCCTCGGCGACGGGACGCCCCTCCCCGGGTTTCGAGGGCGTCTCGGTGTAGGAGCGCCCGCTCTGCGGCCCGGGCTGCGGCTCGGGCCCGCTCTTCGGCTCGGCCACCGTGGTGCGGTCGGGACGGGCCTGGCCGGCCCGCTCGGCAGGATCCACCGGGGCCTTGCCCTCGGCCACCCGCTGGGCGGGGGCGGCGGCGGCCGGGCTCTCCGTCGCGCGGCCCGAATCGGGCTTGGCGGGCTTCGGCTCGGCAGCGTTCTTGGCGGCGGCGGTGGCGCCCTCGGTCTTCGCCCGGGTATCCTTCGCCTGAGTATCCTCGGCCTGGGTATCGGCCCCGGCCTCGCGCAGGTGCTCCTCCTCGAAGCGCTTGCGCCATGCGCCGATGCGCGAGCCGTCGAACAGCGTCTCGTCGGTGAGCGTGGTCACGGCGCCGAGCGGCTCCGACGAGGTCCGGCCGATCTGCGAGCCGGTCTTCACCGGGCGCCCCGCGGCGAGGTCGTCCATCAGCTTCGACAGGCTCTCGGGCGTGAGATCCTCGTAATAGTCGTGGTTGATCTGCACCATGGGCGCGTTGCAGCAGGCGCCCAGGCACTCGACCTCGATCCAGGAGAAGGTGCCGTCCGGGCTGACATGACCGGAGGGGCCGAGACGCTCCTCCAGCATGCGCTTGAGGTCCTTCGCGCCGCAGACGTCGCAGGGCACGGTGCCGCAGACCTGAATCCAATATCGGCCGACCGGCTCGAGCGCGAACATCGTGTAGAAGGTCGCGACTTCGAGCACGCGGATATGCGGCATGCCGAGCTGGTCGGCGACCGCCTCGATCGCCTTCTGGGGCAGCCAGCCGCCGTTCTGCTCCTGCGCCCGCCACAGGAGCGGGATCACCGCCGAAGCCTGCCGGCCCTCGGGGTATTTGGCGATCTGCTGCCTGGCCCACTCGGCGTTCTCGGGCGTGAACGCGAAGCTCTCGGGCTGTTCGGCGGTGGGCGCCAGTCTGCGGTTTGCCATCGCTCTCGTTCTCTCAGCCGCGGCCGCTCGTCATGCCACTCACCGGTCCACCTCGCCGAACACGATGTCGAGGGTGCCGATAATGCACGAGACGTCCGCCAGCATGTGCCCGCGGCACATCCAGTCCATCGCCTGCAGATGGGCGAAGCCCGGCGCGCGGATCTTGCAGCGGTAGGGCTTGTTGGTGCCGTCGGCGACCAGATAGACGCCGAACTCGCCCTTCGGCGCCTCGACGGCGGCATAGACCTCGCCGGCCGGCACGTGGAAGCCCTCTGTGTAGAGCTTGAAGTGGTGGATGAGCGCCTCCATCGAGCGCTTCATCTCGCGCCGCGAGGGCGGCGCCACCTTGCCGTCCTGCGTCGCCACGGGCCCTTGCCCGTCCGGCGCGCGCAGCTTGGCGATGCACTGCTTCATGATGCGCACGCTCTGGCGCATCTCCTCCATGCGGATGACCTGACGATCGTAGGTGTCGCCGTTCTTCCCCACCGGGATCTCGAATTCCATCTCCTCGTAGGACTCGTAGGGCTGCGCCTTGCGCAGGTCCCACGGGATCCCGGAGCCGCGCACCATCACGCCCGAGAAGCCCCAGGCCATCGCCTGGTCGGCCGTCACGATGCCGATATCGACGTTGCGCTGCTTGAAGATGCGGTTGCCGATCACGAGCTCGTCGAGATCGTCGACGACCTGCGGGAAGGTCTCGCAGAAGGCCTCGATGTCGTCGAGGAGCCCCGCCGGCAGGTCCTGATGAACGCCGCCCGGCCGGAAGTAGTTGGCGTGGAGCCGCGCGCCGCTGGCGCGCTCGTAGAAGATCATCAGCTTCTCACGCTCCTCGAAGCCCCAGAGCGGGGGCGTGAGGGCGCCGACATCCATCGCCTGCGTGGTGACGTTGAGCAGGTGCGAGAGCAGCCGCCCGATTTCGCAGTACAGGGTGCGGATCAGCTTGGCCCGCCGCGGCACCTCGATGCCGAGCAGCTTCTCCACCGCGAGGCAGAAGGCGTGCTCCTGGTTCATCGGCGCGACGTAGTCGAGCCGGTCGAAATACGGCGTCGCCTGCAGGTAGGTCTTGTACTCGATCAGCTTCTCGGTGCCGCGATGCAGGAGCCCGATATGCGGGTCCACCCGCTCGACGATCTCGCCGTCGAGCTCCAGCACGAGGCGCAGAACGCCATGCGCCGCCGGGTGCTGCGGCCCGAAATTGATCGAGAAGTTGCGGATGCTGTGCTCGGTCATGCGGCACCTCCGGCGCGGGAGGACGCGCTCGGGACTGTCGGAGAGGGAGGCTTCGTCATCGTCGCGCGCTCCGCCGCCCTAGCCTTTGGCCTTCTCGTCGCCGGGCAGCACGTAATCCGTGCCTTCCCAGGGCGACAGGAAGTCGAAGTTGCGGAACTCCTGGGTGAGCTTGACCGGCTCGTAGACCACCCGGCCCTCGTCCTGGTCGTAGCGCACCTCGACGAAGCCGGTCAGCGGAAAATCCTTGCGCAGGGGATGCCCCTCGAAGCCGTAATCGGTCAGGAGGCGGCGCAGGTCGGGATGGCCCGAGAACAGGATGCCGTAGAGGTCGTAGGTCTCGCGCTCGTACCAGTTGGCCGCCGGATAGACCGCGATGACGGAGGGCACGGGGGTGGCCTCGTCGGTCTGCACCTTCACCCGGATGCGCAGGTTATGGCGCAGGGACAGCAGGTGGTAGACGACGTCGAAGCGCCTGGCCCGGCCCGGATAATCCGCCCCGCAGATATCGATGAAGCAGCGGAAGGCGCAAAGGGGATCGTCGCGCAGATGGGTGAGCACCCGCACGATCTCCTGAGCCTCGACGGTGAGCGTCAGCTCGTCGAAGGCGATCACGCGGTCGGTCACGGCGGAGCCGAGCGCCTCGGCGAGACGGTCGCTCAGCGCCTGAAGCGCCTCGATCCCGTGGGCGACCTCCGTGTGGGGCCGGATCGTGATGCCGTTCGTCATCGTCTGAAGCCTTAGCGCTCGATCGTCCCGGTCCGGCGGATCTTCTTCTGCAGCAGCAGCACGCCGTAAAGCAGCGCCTCGGCGCTGGGCGGGCAGCCCGGCACGTAGATGTCCACCGGCACGACGCGGTCGCAGCCGCGAACCACCGAGTAGGAGTAGTGATAGTAGCCGCCGCCGTTGGCGCAGGACCCCATCGAGATGACGTAGCGGGGCTCCGGCATCTGGTCGTAGACCTTGCGCAGGGCGGGCGCCATCTTGTTGGTGAGCGTCCCGGCGACGATCATCACGTCCGACTGGCGTGGGCTGGCGCGGGGCGCGAAGCCGAAGCGCTCGGCGTCGTAGCGCGGCATCGACATCTGCATCATCTCGACCGCGCAGCAGGCGAGGCCGAAGGTCATCCACATCAGCGAGCCGGTGCGGGCCCAGGTGATGAGGTCGTCCGCGGTGGTGAGGAGGAAGCCGCGGTCGGCGAGTTCGTCGTTGATCGACAGGAAGGTCGGATCGGTCGCGCCGACGGGCAGGCCGGTCGCCGGGTCGATGATGCCCTTCGGCTGGGGCGCGATCGCCGGGGCGCGGGAGAAGGAGGTATCGAGGGCCATGGGCATCCGGATCTCTCAAGAGGCGGCGGGGGCTCGGCTCAATCCCATTCGAGGGCGCCCTTGCGCCACTCGTAGACGAACCCGACGGTCAGCACGCCGAGGAAGAACATCATCGACCAGAAGCCGAACCAGCCGAGGTCCCCGAAGGTGATCGCCCACGGGAACAGGAAGGCGACCTCGAGGTCGAAGATGATGAACAGGATGGCGACGAGGTAGAAGCGCACGTCGAACTTCATGCGCGCGTCGTCGAAGGCGTTGAACCCGCACTCGTAGGCCGAGAGCTTCTCCGGGTCCGGGCTGCTGTAGGCGACCAGGAAGGGCGCCACGAGGAGCGCCAGGGCGATCACCAGCGAGACCCCGATGAAGATCACGAGCGGCAGGTAGTCCGACAGGAGGCCGTTCATGGGAGAACCCTCATTGGTCGTAAGGGCGGCGCGGACTCGCGGACGGCCCGGCCGGCTCGGCCCGTCATTCGGAACGGTTCCAAGGCCCGGAGAATGCCGCGAGGCTTAAACGAGCGGGTATGCCGAAACAAGGGGCGTTCGCAGCGCACAAACCGCGAACGTCCGTCCAGGAGATAAGATGGCGGATCCGGTCCACAACACCGGTAAAGGGCCTGCCGCCTGACGAGTTTCGTCGCAGCCCCCCTGCCTTTCCGGGGCTTTTGCGCCCCGGCGGGCCGGGATTCGGCACGGGCGGGCTTGGCCGCGGCGCGGCCCGGTCGGTCAGGAATCGGAGAGGATCAGGGCCCAGAAGCGCTTGTAGCGGCTGCCCGGCGCGTCGACGCGGGCGATGCCGACGCGTCGCACCTGCGGCATCAGCATGTTGCGGTTGTGCTCCGGGGAGGCCTGCCAGCGCTTGAGCACCTCCTCGAAGGTGGTGGAGCCGGCGCTCAGGTTCTCGGCCGCGTAGCGCCCGCCGAAGCCGGCGCGCCTGAGGCGACCATCGAAGGTGCCGCCGACCTCGTGCGAGAGATAGCCGGCCCGGGCATTGGCCGCGGCCTGGAGCGAGGCGGCCCGGACGAGCGACGGATCGATCGCCACGGGTCCCAGGCCATGGCTCGCCCGGTAGCGGGAGATCGCGGCGGCGGCGGCCGCCTCGTCCAGGATCACCGGGCTCGTCATGAGATCGGGCTGGGGCAGCAGGTTCGGTCCGCCGCAGCCGGCCAGCAGCAAGCAGGCGGCGAGGGCGGCGAGGCGCAAGCGCGGCATCAAGGGCGATTCTCCCGTCCCGCTTCGGCGGGGCGGCGGGCCTTTAGGCGATCAATTGTGAAGATTTCGGGATCGTGGCGCGGGCGACGGGGCTCGAACCCGCGACCTCCGGCGTGACAGGCCGGCACTCTAACCAACTGAGCTACGCCCGCGTGAGACGCGGTGCGACGACGATCACCCGACGAAGGGAAGAATGGCGCGGACGACGGGGCTCGAACCCGCGACCTCCGGCGTGACAGGCCGGCACTCTAACCAACTGAGCTACGTCCGCGCGGCGCATCGCTGTGCTGCGATGGCGGCGGTGTATGAGGCCGGCCCCGGCCTGTCAAGCAGGCGATACGCGGAAAAACGCTCGGCCCCGCGCGAGGCCTTGCGCTCGCAGGACGCTCCCCTTAACCATGCCGCCCTGAGGGCGGTTAGCTCAGTTGGTAGAGCATCTCGTTTACACCGAGAGGGTCGGCGGTTCGAGCCCGTCACCGCCCACCAACGGCTTCAAGGACTTAGGCGATTTCCGGCGAGCTGCGAACGGCTCAGCTCCCAAATACCTCCCAAAAACCCAGAATTGCTGCGCTGCACCACAGCCACGCTCGATTCACGAGCGGCGCCGGCCGGACACGGTCTCGACCACGCCGCGCAGGTGCTCTGGCGCGTGGTGACCATACACGTTCGCCACGATGGCTTCCGTGGTACCGAGCGCGCCTGCGACGAGGCCGAACGGCGCCCCGCCCTGCACAGCCCAGGTTGCGAAGGTGTGGCGCAGGATGTGGGGCGTCACCTCGGGCCCAAGGCCGGCCGCTTCTCGCGCAGTGCGCCATCCCCGACGCATCTTCGCGATCGGCAGCCCCTCGAACTCGACCACGTGGGCGACGCTCTGCGATCGCCAGCGGGTCAGGTGGGCGAGGAGCCGGCGCGACAGCGGGATGGGCGTCCGGCGCTTCGTGCTCTCCCCCTCCCCCGTGCCGCGCCGATACAGGATGCCGGCTCGCAGATCGACCCACCCCGCGATAGGACTCGGCAGCCACTTCAGGCGCAGGATCGCGTCATGCCTCGTGCCGGTGTAGAGGCCCAAGAGAATAAAGCGGGCGACGTGGCGCGTCTTGCCCTGAGCCTCCCCCGTCCGCCGCCAGATCTCTCGGCCGGTGATCGGGTGCGTGCCGACTCGTCGGAAGCCGAGCGCAGCCCATAGCAGACGCGCGGCCTCGGACCGGGTCAGCCACCGATCGCGCGCGGGCGCCTTGTCCGGTAGCGTCACGGCCACGGGATACAGGAGCTTGTGTTCCTTGTGAGCGTAGCCGAACGCAGCGGCCAACACCTCGAGCTCGCGCCGGGCGGTCTGCGTACCGACCCGCGGAGCCGTCTCGGGATCCTTGAAGCGCTTCTGCGGCATCGCCCTCCGCCAGCGGACATAGCCGGCGCAGAGGTTCGGTGTGGCATGTGCCACCATCCGGCCGTCGAAGAAGTCGATCAAATGTGGCAGCGCGCTCCACACCACATCCGGTCGTTTCGTCTCGGCGGCGCGCTCGTCGGCGTAGAGGCTCAAGACGTCGGCGATGAGGATCCGAGCGGGATCACCTTGGCCGAAGTCGGGCTTGTGCTTGCGCGCGAGGTATTCCTGCAACGCTCTTTCAGCCGCCTCACGCTCTCCATGGCGGCAGCCCGTGCTGAAGTCGACGCCTCCGGAATCTCGGACAAACCAGCGCTCGTGTGATTTTCGGTAATAGAGGCGCGCGCCTTTGGCTGGACGGGGCATTGTTCGATCATCCGCCTGATATCGGCCAGGGTGGTGAAGTGCTTGCCAGCGACCTCGAAGATTCGCAGGCGACCACGCTGCCCCTCTCGCCGCAAGCTGCGCGCGGACACACCAGAGCCAGCCGGGAACGCAAGCGCTGCGGCGTCGTCGAGGCGGAGCGGCGTGTCGTCCGCGACGTCGGCCCTGTCGGGAATGCGCCCTGCCCTGCGCATGTTCACCTCCCCTCCCCTCTGTCACGTCCGAGACTCGCCAGCGCGAGCCCAATCAATCCGATGCCGCAGCCCAGCCAGTGCACGGCGCGCCAGCCGTAGCGCGTGAAGGCGAACAGGACTGCGAGCGCGATCAGGCCGAGCGGGATGGTGTCGAAGGTGCTCACCGGCCGGCCTCCCCCTTGCGCCACACCACGAGCGGCGCCCCGAGCGCGATGTGCACGAACTCACGCACGGAGGATCTCCAGTACAGTGAGCCGCTCGTTGGTGCGGGCGATGATCGCCTGGCGCTCGTCGTTCCGATCCTGCGGATAGCAATCGACACGCGGCGGCCGCTCCCCGTCGAAGTACAGCTTGCCGCCGAACCCGAGCCGCCCCTGGAAGCGCCATTCCAGCGGCAGCACGCCGGCTGCGGAGCGCACGAAGATCTCGCGATCGTACTCGTCGTCAGGTGCCCCAGCCTCCTCGACCAGGGCGGTGTAGATCGCATCGGCCTCGTCCTCCGTCAGAGCGCCTGGTCTCATTGTCTCCCTCCCCCTCCCCCTTCCGCGTCCTAAGTTCGCCAGTGCGAGCCCGATCAGGGCAATGCCACAGCCCAGCCAGTGCACGGCCCGCCAGCCGTAGCGCGTGAAGGCGAACAGGGTGGCGAGCGCGATCAGGCCGAACAGGATGGTGTCGAAGGTGCTCACGGCCCCTCCTCCCGATCGTCGGCCATGCTCCACAGCTGGCCGCTGCACTTTGGGCACGGCAGCTCGCCGTAGGCGTCGCAGACACAGAGATCCCCGCCGCACAGGCACTCGGTCGTGCCGAGGTTCTGGCACTCATCGCACCAGAAGCCGTCGGCGGTGCTGAAGGGGCTATCGGCCATCGGCGGCCTCCGCCCAGGTGAGAAAGCTCTTCCAGATCTGGAGGTCGATCTCCCAGCCGGCGATGGCGTCCCGGCTCTCAGGAGGCCGGGATTCCTGCCTCTCCACGTGCTCGCGGATATCGCGCAGGATCAGATCACGCCCCTTGGGCCGAAGATGCGGCCAGTGCTCGCGAAGCCAGTCGCAACACAGTCCAGGCGCATAGCTATGGCGCCCGAGGCAGTAACGGACGGCAAACAGGATCATCGAGTCGGTGAAGGCGTCGCGCGGGTCGAGTGTGCCCTCGCGGGCGGCCGCCGCGGCGGCGCGGCAGACCTCTCGGGCCTCGCCGCCGAGGTCATCCCAGGCCGGGGCGGCGCCGCGGGGGCCGAGCGTGAACCCGGCGAACCGGGCTTCGTAGGTGGCTCGGGCGGGGTCAGCAGGATAGGCCGGGCTTGATGGTGCGACGGCTGTGCCATAGCCATGCGGCTCCCCCGGACACGGGAAGAGGATTTTGCGGTGACCCTGTTCGGTGGACTTGTGGCTGCATCCGGCGCGACTGTGTTGATCGTCGGCTTCGTAGGCCGAGAGGACCGCTCTGATAGAGCCAACAGCATCCTCTATCTGGCGGGCTTCTTGTTCGCCGTCGTTGGAGGCTTGCTCTACACAGCCTGAGGCGAGTTTCGCCACCGCAGCGTTCCGATTGCGGTCAGCCGACATGGCGCGCGTCCTCCGGTAGCGGCGCCCACTCCACAGGATCTCGGATGGTCGAGCGCGGTCCGAGATTGTCGCAGACGACCCACTCGCCATCCCAGGTCACCAGACTCGGGAAGGCCTGCGGGATGACCTCCTGATTGCCGCGCTCCCACCTACCGCCGCGCACCAGGATGCGGCGGGTCGGGTCCTGCGGTGCGGTCGCGATGTCTCGCCAGTACTCAGCCATGGGGCGGCCTCAGGGTCAGAGCTCGGCGCGGCCCGCCGCGGGGGCGTTCTCGGCCGCGCAGGTGGTGCACTGGTCCTCGCCGGCCCAGCCGCAGCCCCCAGGGCAGGCGTCCTCCTGGGTGCAGCCGCAGTCGCGGCAGATGCCGCCAAGCAGCGACGGGACGCGCGGTGTGACGCCGTCCTCCGCCTCCAGGGCGCCGTCCGGCAGCACGTCGGACACGGCCTGATCGAGGAGATGCGGCAGCAACTGGAGCGCGGCGCCCGTGGCGCGCTGGATGATGTCGCTCAGCCCATCCTCATAGACGCGCTGCCACAGCCGCCGGGTGACGACGAGCTCGACCGCGATAGCGCCGATCTCGGCCTTCTCCTCGTTGGTGAGGGTGACCCACACATCGGCACCGTCGAAGCGGGGGAAGGCGGGACCGGTGGCGGCCGCGGCTTGGGTCTCGGTCGTCATGGCCTCACTCCGCAGCCATGGCGAGCGGGCCCGGACTGCCCGCGAGCCGCTGCAGCACCTCCTCGAGCGAGATGCAGATGTCGGTGGCGAGGAGCGCCATCAGCTCGGGCTCCTCGCCATCCTGGGTCAGGATCAGGCAGCGCTTGCCGGCGCCGCAGAACCAGCCGGCCTCCAGGTGCGCGCTGCGCCCGCACGGCAGGACGAGGACGCAGGTGTCGGCCCACTGCATGCCGCGCAAATCGCTGACAAAGCCGCGGGCGGCGATCGGATGCGAGGTCAGCAGGCGCCGGTACTCGGCGGCCGACCATGCCTCCCAATTCGGGTCGATCTCCGACCACGCGAATCCCGGCACGCCATTGAAGGGGTTGCGGAAGTCGTAGACCTCGTGGCCCGCCTCACGCAGCGCGGAGACGACCGCCGGCTGCTTCGGGTTGCGCCAGGACGAAGCGACGTAGATGCGACGGGACACTGGTCAGACTCCTGCGGATGAGGGATCGGTGCGCCCTGAGGGCGGGGTGAGGCGGGAGAGGCCGCTAAGTGCTTCCGCCGACGTTTCTTCTCCGGGCAAGGCTACGTTAATCAAAACCCCTGATTGTGTGGCACGGCCTGCAACCGGAAACGTTGTCGGTGCGGCTACATCCTGGGGGGATGACCATGATGGGTCGCGACGACGAAGCCTCATGCGCAATTCTGATCATGAACGGTGTTACGTTCTTCGGTCGGGTTACTGCCTCTGAGAAGAATCTTCCACTCATACACTCAGAAGGAGAGCCGCAGAGAAAATTCGAACATTTCTTTATCAGCTTTGATGGAGCCAGCGCGCCTGTAGGTCTGTGGTTGGCTGTAGATGAAGAACAGATTACGCGCAGCACATCAACCGAAGCAAGCACGCTGCGACTGATGAAACGCCGAGCATCCTTCGGCAGCCGCTTGAGAAAAGCGTGGTCACTGACCTTGATGTGGGTGAGAAATGGAGCCGACATCGCCACCTCACACCCGCAGCGATTAGGTTGAGCCGCCCGGAAAGACGGCATCGAGCGGCACGTCGCCGGTCGGCTTGCGCCCTCTGCGCACAGGTCCGTGAGGCGGGCGGAGGTCATGGCCGACCTCCAGCCATAGAGGGGCGAACGGGAACGCGGGCCGAAATGAAAGTCGTCTGTCGCCCGACTAGTTGTGGATATCGCTTGCAGGCGCCGGCGTTGTCGGCTTCTCCTGCAGGCCCCAGAAATAAACGCAGGCGGCTATGGTGAGCATCGTTTCTGAAACACTTGGGAGTGCAAATGCCCCCGCATGGGTTCAAGCAATAGGAAGTCTTCTCGCCCTTGTGGTAGCAATTTACGTCGGCGACAAACAAGCGAAACGAAGCGAAAAACTCCAGAGATCTCAGCAAAATTATTCCGATGTTGAATTTCACAGAGGCTTGCTCGCGGTCTGCAATGAGGCGGCTCAGATGCTTGAGCTGGCTTGTGACGAAATGGCGGTAACTTCTGGCCGAGAATACGCATTGCGGCGGCAGGCGCCTCATTTCACATCTCTTGCCAATCTCATATGGTCGCTTCTCTCGTCCGGAAAGACGAGAGGCGCTGCAACAAGAGCAGCCCTTGAAATGCATCGGCAAATGATCGAATGCAGGTCCATTCTTGAAGATGCGTTGGCCCGAATCCAGAGCGGCACTTATTCTGAGAATTTGCTCCAAAACCTTGCGACCCGGCGCGAGATCGTGAGACAACTCGTGCGACAGATAGAAAATGACCTCCAGGTTTGACCCTTTCACTAGCTGAATAATCATGCCGGCACCTCGAAGAGCTGCGCCTGGGCGAGCACGCTGCCGAAGGCGGAGAGGCGGGCGGCCGCGCGGGTTGATCCACAGCACCTCGGTGCGCGCCCGGGCGCCGTCGGCATGGGCGGCGCGCTCGACCCGCGTCCAGCCCGGCAGCGCGGCGTCATAGACCGGCGACGGGTAGCCGGAGAGCACCACCATGCCCTTCAGGCCGCACAACGCGTCGAGGAGGCGCGCGTGGTCGGCGGCCGTCAGCTCGTGAGCGTACATGCCACCGCGATGCTTGATGTCGTACGGGTTCCGGAGAGACCTCGTCTCCGGCAGATACGGCGGATCGACGTAGTGCAGGCTCTCTGGGCTGTCGTGCTGGGCCAGGACCTCGGCCGCGTCGCGGTGCTCGATCACAACGCCGCGCAGCCGCTCGATCACGAGGCCCAGCGCGTCGGGCAGTCCGGCCCAATCTTGAGCCGGGGTCGTGCCGCATCGGAAGCCATTCGACCGGAAGCCCGTCGGTGCCCGCCGGTTATGGCCGTTCGATCCGAAGCCCATGAACGACCGCACGATGAGCCGTCGAGCCTCCTCGACCCGATCGTTCGAGATCTCGTAGGCCTGCTCGAACTCCGCGCGAGCGAAGGGGGTCGCCCGCAGAGCCGCGATCAGCTCCGGCGCGCGATCAGACCGCAGCACCTGAAACAAGTTCACCACGTCGTCGTCGAGGTCGTTGTAGATCTCGGCGTAGGAGCGCGGCTTGCGCAGCAGGACGCTGGCGGCGCCGCCGAACGCCTCGGTGTAGAGGCGGTGGGGCGCGAAGTGCCGGACGATCCAGGGGGCGAGGCGCCACTTGCCGCTGTGCCAGCGCAGGACGGGACGCGGCGGCTCGGACGTGGGCGCAAGGGCGGCGGAGGTCATGGGATCACGCCTCCGTGCGTCGCAGAATAGTGCGATGTGCCGTGACTGCACCTACATCCGCTGCAGTGCATAGCGTCGGAGGACCCCATGGAGTTGCTGGAGTCGCTCGCCCTGCCGCTTGCATCGGCGGCGATCTTCACACTTGGATGCGCCATCTTGCAGATGTCCCGCCAGTATGCGGACCGGATCACGCCTTTTCTTATGGGCATCGCCATGCTTCTGATCCTGGCGATACTGACAGTCGCCAGTGTGCAGAACCAAGTCATCCGAAGCATGGCAGTGGATGCACTTCTCCCGCCCCCCGGGGCAGCCGCAGTGTTGTGAGGGGTGGGGCCGAGTTCGGCCCTGACCGCGTAACTGTCGATCACGAGAGGGCTGCTCATGCGGCCCTCGCTGGGTCGAGGGCGTCGAGGTTCTGGAAGGGCGGCCAGCGGATCACGACTCCGGAGAACACCCACACGTCCGGGTGCTCCGCGCGCCAGAACGCGGCCATGTCGTCGAAATCGCGGAATCCGTCCCGCCTGGCAAAAGCGTCCAGCTTGCCCGGATCGTCGGTGTCCTCGATCACCGTGCCGGCGCTGTTCGTCAGGATCACGGACGGGCGCTGCGCGAGGCTGGGCAGGGTCAGGACGATCCGATCGACGCTCTCGCAGGTGGTCCGGCCGATCAGCTTGCAGTGGCGGGTCCGCATGCCGGTGTAGAGCTGCAGCGGCTCGCCGGGCCGGGCGTGGCGGCCCTGGTTGGTGATGCCGCGGTGCGCGCGGATCGTCTGCGCCTTGGCGCCGAGGGCGATCGGCTCGACGAAGCGCGGCTTGAAGTTGTAGGCGACCATCAGCGCGCGCCCTCCCCTGCCTGATCCGCGGCCGGCCGCGGATCGAACGCTTCCGGCGCCCGCGCCTCGATCTCGACCGGGAGCCGGCCGGCGAGGCCCGCCGGCTCGCCGCTCTCCAGCTTCGTCAGCGCGGCGCGGATCGGCGCCAGCGGCACGCCGTGCTGGAGCGCGATCGACAGGATGACGGCGATGTCGCGCGCGTCGTCGGTCATCGCGGATGCCAGCTTGTGGCAGTCGAGAAAGATCTCGGTGACGGGCGCGCCGGGAGCGGCCCGGCCGAGGCCGGCGGTGTAGCGGGTGCCGACCGGATCGTGCGGGCCGCGGGAGAACACGAAGTCGAAGACCTCGTGCTCGCGGCGGTTCGGGAGGCGCTCGCGGGTCATCACACCAGCCCCTTCTCGATTGCGACCCGCTCGGGGAGCGTCAGGGTGTGGGTGGCCTTCCCCGCGTCCGGCTCGATCTCGCAGGTGGATTTCGGGATCCAGACCGCCTTCTCGCGGTCGCCGTCCGTCGAGACGAGCACCGCACGATTGGTCTCGTGGTGCAGGCGCACGGTGAGGTCGACGAGGTCGGAGCGCATTTCAGCGGCCCTCCTCGGCAGGCGCCTCGCGCGCTTCGACAGCGAGCGTGTTCTGCCGCAACGCCTCACGGGCGCCCTGCGGCCAGATCGCGACCCCTTCGCAGCGAAAGCAGTAGGCAGACCGGCCGTTGTCGTAGAGCGGGTTGTCGATCGAGAGCCGCGTGTGATGGATCGGACACCGACCGAGCGAGAGCCAGAACAGCGTCTTCCAGCCATGGAGAGTGCGGGGCCAGCGGTAGCGCATCACCGCACCTCCGCCGCCATCGCGACCACGACCGGCCCCATCACCGTCCCGGGCCGCCGCATCATCGGCCAGTGGGCCCGCACCGGGACCGCGCTGCGCGACCGCACCAGCTCCGCCGCCCGGCTCTGGCGGATGGTCACCTCCGCGCCGCGCTCCAGGGCTTCGAGGATCGGCTGCAGCCGGTCGGCGTAGAGCCCATAGAACTCGGCAAAGTCCTGGAGCCGGCGCAGGTCGTCCCGTTGCGCCGTGGCGTGCGCGCGCATCCGCTTCAGGTCTCGATGCTGGCCTGGCCAGTTACCGATGAGGGTCGATTGCCACTCGAACGCCTGCGCGAGCTCCGCACTATGCTTGTCCGCTTCCTTGCGGGCGGCGTCGGCGAGGCTCGGAAAGTCGAATTCGCGGAGGTCAGCAGCGCGCATGGTCAGGCATCTCCCGGGATGGCGACGAGGCGGAGGGAGCCGCCCCAGATTGTTTCGATGTGCAGGTGCAGACGGGCGAGCACCGCGTTGGCGCGGCGCACGAGCTGGGATTGCCGGGCGTCGCTCATCGGCTTGCCGGGCCGGGCCGCAGCCATGGCCTCGGCGCGGCTCACCGCCAGCCCGACCCGCTCGCCGAACAGGAAGGCGAGCAGCTCGAACGTGCCGACCTGACGGAGGTCGAGGCGATGCCGGCCGCACCGGAGGCAGCGGTAGGCCCGGTCCAGCACCACGGCGCCGGGGTTGGCGAGCGCGGTGTCGTAGCCGCAGGCCTCCACGATGATGATCGTCGGCAGCGGCAGGACGGGCCGCTCCGCCGCCTCGCGCGCGGCGTGGGCGCGGCGCGAGCGGATGTTGTGGCGGACGGCCTGGGGCGCGGTGGTGCCGAGCATCGCAGCGCCCTCAGAAGGGGATGTCGGCGGGATCCGGCCGGCCCGTGGCGGCGCAAATCGCGCTGACGAGGGTCATCCGGAAATCGCTGGTCGCATCGACGCCGCGGGGGCCTTCGATCCCGTGCGGTCCCGCGCCGGCGGCGAAGCCGCGGCACCAGCTCAGCAGGTCGGCCATCTCCTCGGCGATGCGCTCGGCTGCGGGGATGCTGAGCGAGAGCGTGAGGGCGGGCTCGGCAGACTGCGGCGCCCACGGCTCGCCACGCCGCGGGACGCACGGCGTCGCGTCCGACACAGCATCGCCCCGCTTGGCACCAGCCGCCGCGCGGACCTTGCTGATGCCGTACGGCGCGGACCGGATCTCGGGGTGGGTGAGCACACCCACCATGCCGAGGAGCTCGTCCCACGCGAGGCCGGTGGCGTGCTGGGTGTTCTCGCCGTTCCCGATAGCGAGGTTGAAGTGCCCCGAGTCGTCGGCCGTGATCGTGATGGGGAGGGCGCGCATCGGTCAGGCCTCCGCCTCGACGGAGTCGAAGCCAGCCTTCCAGCGGCGCATCCGCTCGGGGTCGGACACGATGCCCTGGTTGAGGCACTTCGTGTGGCCGCGCTTCTTGGCGGTCACGCCGCGCTGGAAATCCTCGTCCTGCGGATCGACCGGCTCGTCCTCTGCGTCGAGGTCGCGGGTGTCGGCCGGCATCTCGCGGATCAGCCGCAGCTCGGCCGCCTCGCGCGCCTTCTGCGTCCGCTCGGCCTGGCCGTCGTTCAGCCGGACGCCCTCCAAGGCTGCGAAGGCCTCGTCGAGATCTTCCGGCGAGCGCGCGACCGCCGCGGCCTCTTCGGCCTGGACAACGAGCGCCTCGACATCGGCCTCCCCGCCGGCTTCCCCGGACTGCTCGGCCGCCGCATCGTTCGCCGGCCCGGGCGCGGGCTCCGGCTGAGGCGTGGGCGCCGTCAGTCGCCGCGGTGGGCCGCTCGGTGCCGGGCCGCTGCGCACCTGCTGCGACGGAGGGGTGACGTCGCGCATCGGCGCGACCGGCGCCGGGGTCTCGACCTCCTCGACGGTCGGGATCCCGAGCATCACCTCCGGCGCGTAGAGCCGGACCAGCATCGCGGCCGAGCGCCAGCGCAGCATGTGCTCGGGCATGGAGGTGTACTTCGGGTTCTTGGTCCAGCCGTCCGCCTTCGCCATCGCCATGCTGACCGCGACGGAGACGACCTCGCCGGTGTCCGCCAGTGCCGCGAGCGCGGTGACCGTGAGCCCCTCGTCCTGGCCTTCGGATTTCCAGGTGATGCGCCCCCGGAACACCCCGGACTTGTTGGCGCGACCGATCATGTATTGCGTGGCCCAGCACGGGCGCCCGCTTACGATCGCAAGGTTCTGGAACACAACGAGCGGATCTTCTTGCATCCGATCCGCAATGTTCAATGCAATCAGGCAATCCGCGATCTTCCCGCGGAAGTGCGCCGGGACGAGCTGTGAGTCCGCGAAGACCTTTGCGACCCGGTTGGCCTGCGTGAACTTGTCGGGATCCGAGAAGATGCCGGTCTGCGCCAGCATCATGCGCGTCGGCTGCGCGGCAGGGTCGTGCGGAACAAGAGCGTTCATGGGGCGTCCTCAGGCGACGGACTGGATGGGGACGGAGCGGGTACCGGGCAGCGTGGCACCGGTGCGCGCAACCTTGTCGGCGAGGCGCTGCACGAGCTGGCGGAGCTCGGGGTTGTCCCTCAGCGCCGCGAGCGCGGCGTCGAAGTCCTCGATCTCGGCACGGTAGGTCGTGCGCAGGCTGGAGCGGCGGCCGACCGTGCCCGCACCCGTTGCCTTGGCGAGCCGCACCGCCTCGCCGGCCTGGGCCGCTGCGGCCCGGGCCTCGGCCTCGCGGCGCCGCTGCTCCTGCTGGAACGGCAACTGCGCCTCCTTCAGCCGGCGCTTCAGGCTGGCGGCGAGGTCCTCCAGCGGCTTCCACTTCGCCTGCACCGCCTTGGCGGCTTCATCGTGCGCGCGCTTCTCCTCGACGCGCAGGCTGCCCGCCTTCTTCTCCAGATCGGCAAGGCGCGAGGCCCAGTTCGCGGCCCGGTCGCAGGCGGTTTGGTCCTGGATCGGATCGTCCTTCAGCCAGCGCTCGATCTCGTCGCGCTCGCTCTCGATCTCGATGCGCAGCGCCTCGAAGGCGTCGCCCGGCAGGTTGGCGTAATCGGCCGGCGCCGTCGGCGGCAGGTCTGGCCAGGGCGCGCCCTCGCACACTGCCCAGTAGAGCGGCTCGGGAATCGGTGAGCGCCAGCAGCGCGCGATGACGCGCTCGCAGAACTCCTCTTCGGCATGGCCGGCAAGGCACTGCGGGGCCTTTTCGCCGATCTTGGCCCAGAGGACGCCGTCCTCCTCGGGCCACACCGCGACCGGCTCGAATGAGCCGTCGCGCCGCTGAAGGCGGAAGAAGCCGCAGGGGGCCCTGCCCGGCTCCAGGGGCCAGGCCTCGTTGCGCAGGGCCGCGGCGTGCCAGGCGAAGGGATCGGCAGGGGTGATGACGGCGGTCTGAGCCATGGCGCTCACTCCCCCACCGCAGCGCCGACGCGCCGGAGGAAGTGCGCCGTCTCGGCCGACAGCGCGTCGAGGTGGGCCGGGTCGAGCGGCGCCATGGCGCCCGCCGGCAGGACACCGGCCATCGCGTTGACCGCCGAGCAGATCAGCTCGGCCCGCTCGTGCACGATGGCCACCGAGGCGACCGGCATCGCCGAAGCGCAGGGCTTGCCCTCGGCGTCGACGATCATCCGGCCGGAGCACTCTACGACGCGCCAGGGCGCCGGGCAGCCGAGAGCGTGGAGCAGGTCCACGAAGAGCTGTTGGGGCTCGGAGGGGCTCACGGCCGGCTCCTCCGCCAGAGCGCCTGCAGGTGCCCGAGCAGGCACCACCCCGGTGTCGCCTCAGCGCCCTCACTGGTGAGGCGGCGGGATTCGGCGAGGCCGATCAGGGCGCCGACGATGATCGGCACGACAGCCGCGATGAGGACGAGGTCGCCGGTGCTGATCACAGCCACCTCCCGATGGCCGCGCAGCCCGCGGCGATCACGACGAGAAGCCCGGCCCGGGCGGTGATCTGGGCGGCGGTGCGGCAGCCGCGGTCGAGCGCGGCGAGGCGGAGAGCGAGGCGCATCCGCCCCTCCTCACCAGCGGGTCGCGACGCCGACGCACGCGGGCGTCAGGCGGGTGAAGGGCAGCACGTCGGCGGGCGCCTTCTCGGCCGGACCCACGACGCCATGGCGCCGGGCCGCGTCCTCCACGCTCGCAGGCAGCGCGTCGCGCTCGTCATCGTGGTCGATCAGGTCGACGACCTTGCCGAGCACCATCGCGGTGACGTTGCGGGCGACCGGCACGAGCGGGTCGGTGATGTCGAGCTCGTAGACCTCCCGGAGCGTCGAGCCCTGGCGCTCGTCGGCAGCAAGGAACGCTGCAATCGCGGTGAGGCCATTGTCGACGGTGGTTTCCTCGATCCACTTCCGGCCCGAGGCATCGACGAAGTGGGCGAGGTAGGTGCGGGGCGGCTCGCGGCGGCCGAGCAGCGCAACGAGGTCGGGTTGGGGGCGGGTGAGCACTGCGGGGCTCCATCGCGAGAGGCGATGGACGGAAACTAACTGCGGTTATTTTACCGCGTCAAGAGGCTTGCGGTATAAAACCCGCGAAAGCGGGTGCAACCCCGCACGGCGGAAAAAATGCCATTCCACCGCGGCCGGGACGCTTGACACGCAGCTCAAAAGAGAACGAACTAGGGGCATATGACGCAGAGGAACTTGGAATGTGCGGGCGCAATGATGCGTCAGGCGGCCTATCTGAATTGCGGTATAAGCTCAGGGTGCGTTGTTTGTCATGTATGGACGAGACATACCCGATTGTATCACTTGGAATGCAGCGCAGAGATGCTGCTACAATTGACAGGCGAGTGAGAAAAATGGCAGAGAATATCCCGTTTGAATGCCATAGATGCTCCGGCAAATCTTCTCAGCTAGTAGCCTATTTCGAAAGTCCGCCCACTCGGCTGGCCTGTTAAAGCTTGTTCAACACGCTCCGAGCCCAAGCCAGTATCCGAACTTCGCGTCCATCGTCAGCCTCCATGCTGTGGGGAACCACGATCGGCTTATAGCGCGACACTGTCGAGCGCGGGTGAAACTCGTACCGGTCCTCATAGACCTCCAGTTGCTTCACTGAGCGCTCTACCAAGTGCCCGCCTTCTCGGCTTTGCTGGACAATCACGACCATTCCGGTGTGGAGTGCAACACGACCATGCAACCCTTCAAAGTCTAGAGCCACAACGCGATCGCCGCGCAGAATTGGTCGCGGCGTGAGAGCATTCATTGAGTCCCCGCGTACGTCGAAGGCAACCTGCTGCACCCGTGGGTATTCGCTATCGGGTGGAAGAAAGATGTCTTCGGGCGGGACATCTATGAATTCTGAAATCTCGCGGTAAGATCCCGCCTCGACAAAGCCGCCATATAAAACGCGAACCGCCGGCTGTGTCGCTTGGACGATCTCTTCTCCGCCTGCTGCAGAAGAGATAGAGGTTGATCCAGAGCTAGGCGCCTTGGCTGGCTCCTCAGGGCCTGCTCCGGCAAAGAGCCAGACAGATGTCGTACCCAGGACCGGCGCGAGCGCATTCAGTGTCGCCGTGCTGACCCCTTGGCGGCCATCCTTCTCTAGAGCACGGCGCAGATTGCGGATTGCGTCGGGCTTTCCGGCCTTCTCCGAAGCGGCACGCTCCGACAGGCCGGTGGCCTCCAGCCGGCGCTCTATCCGCTCCAAAATCTCTCGTAATTCCATGGCGGTAGAATGACCGCCAACACGGCCGTTTGCGAGCGGTAATAAGGCCGTTGACATCCGCGGTATTAGTACCGATGCTGAGTGCGTTGGATCGGACGCCTCGGTATGAATGGCAGAGAAGACATCCTTCGCTTGGCAGGCCTCTACGGCTCCGCGACAGGGCTGAAGCGGACAACCGTAAGCTGGCGCCTCTTCCAGGACACTAACAAGCTCGACGTTATCGCAAGCGGCCGCGATCTGTATCTCGGGCGCTACGAGCGCGCGATGCAATTCTTCTCTGATCATTGGCCGGATAATCTCCCGTGGCCCGATGACATCCGGCGCCCGCCGAAGTCAGCGGCACAGGTAGAGGCCGCGCTGGCCGCTCCCTCCGCTGCCTCGGTGGCGGAGGCGGCGCCGTGATCCGCTTCCTCGTCTCCTGGTTGGATCGGCGCATCGATGCGCGGATCGAGGCGCGTGAAGCAGCGCGGCGCGCGGAGGTGGACGCTCGTCGCTCGGCGCGGGCCTCGGAGATCGCCGCCATCATCGCGGCGGGCGGACGCCCGGGCACTTGCCTGGAGGCCAGCCGAATTCGCCACCTGGGTCCTCGCCGCTACAGCAAGGAGTCGAATGCCGGGCCGAATGTATCGTCGAGGAAGCCTTCGGCGTCCGATGACACCTGCTTGATCACCTCGGCGTCCTGCCTGTCGCGATCCTCGGAGGACATCCGATGAATCGCAGCTTCCACACGCTCGTCCGCAGCGATGTGCAGGCGCCTCAGGGCCGTCTCGCCCTGCTCGCGGCCGATGTCGGTCAGGATCACCGTGAGAATGCTGCGGATCGCGATCAGCGATCCGCGCGCCATCTCCGGATCCACGTTGCGGTCGCTCATGGATGCCTCCAGCGGCATGGGCGGTTGCGCGAGGGGCCGGGCCGCTACCCGGCCCCTCACCACGGCATGCTTGCGTCATCTCATGCCCTCCGCAAGGGAGCCGCCGCATGATCCGGCCCGCTCCTCAGATGATTGGTCCGCTGCGGGTCGCGAGGATCGGCAACCGATCCCTGCTCGCCATCCCCGAAGCCGGCCCAGCCGCGACGGTGCTGCTCACGCCCGAACAGGACCTGGCGCTGGAACGCTGGCTCGGTCAGCGGCCGAGTGACGTCACCGCGGCGGCAAGGAGCGGCCCGACCGGCCTGCGCCTCGTCCGCGGCCTCAGCGCCGACGGCGACCGACCCGTGTTCGAGAAGGCCGGCGACACTCTCAGCGGTGGCACCAGCCCCGCTCCAGCCCGGCGTCTTCACTCGTCCAGTCGCGGCGAGGCGTGAGGCGTCATGCGCTCCGCGTCCGCCCCCGAGACCCGCCGGTCCAGCAAGCCTGGCCCAGCCGGCGGCGCGCCCGCCCCCGAGACCCGCCGGTCCAGCAAGCCTGGCCCAGCCGGCGGCGCGCCCGGTCCGGCAATGACCGGCCCCTGTCCGTGCCGGACCGGGCGCAACCCTCTTCGCGTCGCTCAGGTCAGCAATTCTGTTCGCGCCGGCTGCCCGGCCCGCGCTCCGAGGCCCTGGCCGGCGTTGGCGTTCCCGGCTGGAGCACTGCCCATCGTGGGCGTTTCCTCCCGGACTGGCCCCCTCTCCCTGGGCGGAGAGGGGGGCTTTTTGGGGCCGCAATTCCGACGTGCCGCGTTCGGCGGCATGTGCGCCCGCGCCATCAAGGTCTCTCGCATCGCTGACCGCGCGGGCGCTCCCCTTTTTCTGGTTTCGCGTGACCGCTCGCCGGCAAGCATCGTCGGTCGCGCGCTCGTTGTGCTGCGTATCCCTGTCCACCTCCTGCATAACGTTGGCCTCCCTGGTTCAACTGAGTTGAACCACAGGAGCCTTCCGACGTGCCGGGAAAACATACCGAGGGCTCGGAAAAGTATTCCGAGGGCGGTCGCATGACGACGGTCGATCACGCCTCACAGCTTCTGCGAGAACTCGCCGAACCGCGGCCGGTCGGCGACACCGTGAAAGCTGCCATCACGCGCGCCGCGCGCGCGGTCTCTGCCGTTCTTCAGGAGCCGATGAGCTATGGCCGTGCCGAGGATATCTGGCGGCGCGAGGCTCGCCGGATCGACGCCGCCGAGATGGACGCCATCCGGGCCGCGCATGCCCGCCGCGCCGGCGAGCTTCGGACCGAAGTTCAGAAAGCTGCGGCGTTGGCTCAACGCCTTGAGCGCCTGGTTGCCCAAGCATCTCCTGCTTCAAGCGGCGAAGATCTGGAGCAGCTCCGGTCTACGGCAGATGAGGCGTGGAAGGCGGCGCGTACGCTTCGCCGTCTTGCTTCGGAAGCACGCGGAGCGTGACCGGCGATGACTAGCTTCGTCTATTTCAGGCCCCCCGACTTCACGCCGCCGGAGACGGGCCGGCCGGCGCCGACCGATGGCCGCGCGGGAGGCCAGCGATGACCCGCGCCCGCCCCGAGCACCACATCCAGGCCGCCATCGTGGCGCGCCTGCGCGGCAGCTTCGATGCCATCGTGGCTGCAGTGCCGAACGGCGGCCGGCGCGGCAAGCGCGAGGCGGTGGAGCTGCGGGCGGAGGGCGTCGAGCCCGGGCATCCCGATCTGATCGCCTACGGCCGCGACGGCCGGGTCCTGCTGCTCGAGGTCAAGGCGGCCGGCGGCTCGCTCAGCGCAGTGCAGCGGCGCCTGATCCCGAACCTGCGTGAGCGCGGCTTCCCGGTCGCCGTGGTGCGGGACGTCGAGGGCGCGGTGCAGGCGATGCACGAGGCTGGGTTCGGGCCGCACCGTGGGCCTGCGCCCGAGCCGGCGACGGAGTTCTGACCGTGGCGGCGCTCCAGTCCCATTCCGAGAGCCGCCGCAGCCCTGCCCGCGTCAAGGCGACGGCGCAGATGCGGCTCGGGTTGAAGGGCGAGAAGAAGCTGCGCGCGGACGAGCAGCTCTCCAAGCAGTACCGGGCCTGGAAGCGGCAGAAGCTTGAGGCGCTGCTCGCCGGTCCTCACGGCGAGGAGATCCGCGACCTCGACCGCTTCATGCGCCGCATGGAGCTTGCCGACGGGCCGGCCCTGATCGCCCGCGTCGAGGCCGCGGCGTGGATCCAGGAGATGGACGGCGACGCCCGCCACGATCTCCTCAGCCTGATCGGGCGGCGCATCGCCCTGATGCGGGAGCGGAATGGGCTCGAGCCCTTCAACGACGGCGTGCCCGGCGATCCGCCGCGCGCCTTCGAGCGGATCAAGGGGATTCTCGGATGTCGGTGATCGCCCCCGCGGGCGGCGCGGCCGTCATGGCGTCGCGGCGCGAGCCGCCGGACAGCCTCGACTTCTTCCCGACGGCGCCGTGGGGCACGCGCGCCTTCGTGCGCCACGTCCTGCCACGCCTGTCGCTGCGGCCGATCGCGAGCGTGTGGGACCCGTGCTGCGGCGCGGGACACATGGCCGAGGTGCTGCGCGAGTCAATTCCCAACGTGCACACCTCAGACGTGTTCGACTACGGCTGCGGGTACGTGGTCGCGGACTTCCTTGATGCTGCGACACTGCCGCCGCGGGACGTCGAGGCGATCGTGTTCAACCCGCCGTTCAACGTGGCGGCCGACTTCGTGCTGCGCGCGCTCGACCTCGCGCCCATCGTCGCCTGCCTGTGCCGGACAGCCTGGAACGAGGGCGCGGACCGCTACAAGCGCCTGTTCAGGCGCCGGCCGCCCACGTTGTTCGCCCCCTACGTCGAGCGTCTTCCGATGCATCGCGGCCGGTGGGAGCCGAACGGCACGACCGCCACCGCCTACGCGTGGTTCTGCTGGAGCACCTTCGTCGAGCCGCAGCCGATCCTGCACATCCCGCCTGGCTGTCGGCGCACCCTGACTCGCCCCGATGATGCCGCACGGTTCGGAGCCGAAGTCGCGGCGCCGCTCCTCATGGCCGCGGAGTAGCGCCATGGCCGAGCCCTACGACCCGAAGCACCCGACCCGCCCCGTGCCGATCGGCCGGATCGTCGATTGCATGACCTACGCGATCCGGACGAAGCCGCTCGGCTACTGGTCGTACATGGCCCGCTTCGGGGACAACGACGCCTACAAGGTCGATCCCTGGCGCTGGATCGACATCCCCGAGGCGCTTCAGGACGCTGCCGACCTGATCGGCGATCTCGCCCGCCTCGCCGCGCTGATGCCGGGCGGGGAACAGCGGCTGCGCGAGGTCATCCGCGAGAAAATCGCGCAGCTCGAGGCGGCCCAGGCTCAGACAACCTCGGGGGCTGCCGCATGAGCGAGGGCGCGAAGCTCGCGGTCGAGGTCGTCTCCTTCAAGGCGATGGACCGCAACACCCTGAAGGGGTTCGTGACGGTCCGGATCCCGGCGATGCGGCTCACCATCCGCGACTGCACCGTGCACGAGAGCCACGGCAAGCGCTGGGTCGGGCTGCCCTCGAAGGCGCAGATCGGGCGCGACCAGGAGCTCGTGCGCAAGGACGGCAAGATCCAGTACGCGGCGGTGGTCGAGTTCGATTCGAAGGCGGTCAGCGATGCCTTCAGCGCGGCGGTGCTGCGCGCCCTCGACGCGCGTGTCGACGGAGCCGCCGCGTGACCTGGTCCGGGCAACAGGATCGCGCCCTGCGCGAGATCGCGGCGTGGCGGCGCAGGCGCGGCCAGCAGATCTTCCGGCTGTTCGGGTTTGCCGGCACCGGCAAGACCACGCTGGCGCGCGCGGCCGCGGCGGAGGTGCGCGGCACGGTGCTGTTCGCGGCCTTCACCGGCAAAGCCGCCCTCGTCCTGCGCTCGAAGGGCTGCGAGGGCGCGTCCACGATCCACAGCCTGATCTACCGCGCCTTCGAGATCGAGGAGCGCGACGCGCAGGGCAACGTCGTCGGCGTGAAGATCCGCTACGGCCTCGACCCGTTTTCCGCCGTCGCGGCTGCCGCGCTCGTCATCGTCGACGAGTGCTCGATGGTGAACGAGAAGCTCGCCCGGGATCTCCTGGCGTTCGGCACGCCGATCCTGGTGCTCGGCGATCCGGCGCAGCTGCCGCCGGTGCGCGGCGAAGGGTTCTTCATCGCCGAGCAGCCCGACGTCATGCTGACCGAGATCCACCGGCAGGCGGCAGACAATCCGATCATCCACCTGTCGACGAAGGTGCGGGAGGGCAGCCGGCTGGCCCGGGGCCAGTACGGCAACAGCCGCGTCATCGACCTCGGGCGATTCACGGAGGAGGTCGAGGCCGGCTCCGATCAGATCCTGGTCGGGCTGAATCGGACCCGCCGCACCCTCAATGCGCGGGCCCGGCGCCGGCTCGGGCGCGACCCGAATTACCCAGAGGCCGGTGATCGCCTCGTCTGCCTGAAGAACAACAAAGACAAGGGTCTGCTCAACGGCGGCCTGTGGGATATCGCCGAGGTCGAGGGCTTCGACGAGGATGGGGTCGACCTGCGCATCGCGTCCTGCGACGTGGAGGGTCAGCGCGCCGACGTCTACGTGCGGCGCGAGTTCTTCGAGGGCTGCGAGGAGACCATCCCGCCGGCCGAGCGGCGGAAGAGCGACGAGTTCACCTACGGCTACGCACTCACCGTGCACAAGGCGCAGGGCTCGCAGTGGGACGACGTGCTGCTCATCGATGAGAGCGGCGCGTTCCGTGAGAACCGGGCGCGGCACCTCTACACCGGCCTGACCCGGGCCGCCGAGCGCGTGACGGTGGTGCTGTCATGACGGCGCCGACCGACAATCCCCTGCTGCTCGCGGCGCTCGACTATGCCACCCGCGGCTGGCCCGTGTTCCCGTGCTCGCCGACGACGAAGCAGCCGCTCACCCGCAAGGAGAGCGCGCCCGGCGCGAAGGACGGAGGCCTCCATCTCGCCACTACCGACGAAGACCAGATCCGGGCGTGGTGGACGAAGCACCCGCGCGCCATGATCGGGATCCCGACCGGCGCGCGCACCGGCAACGTGCTCGACCTCGACCTCGGCGACCCGGCCGTGATCACGGGTGCCGCCTACCTGGAGCGCCTGCGCGAGCACGTCGGCGGGATTCCGGAGACCGCCATCGCCGAGACCGGCTCGGGCGGGCTGCACCTGTGGTTCCGCGCCGATCCCGATGCGCCGATCGCGAACGGCGCGAACATCTGCCCGGCCCTCTTCATCCCGCCTACTGAGGGCGCGACGCGGGCCGATGGGCGCAAGGCCAAGGGCGCCGCGATCGATGTGCGCGGCGAAGGCGGCTATGTGATCGTGCCGCCTTCGGTGCGCGAGGACGGCCGAGCCTACACGTGGTGCCCCGGACCCGAGGACGGGCTGAGCCCGCCGACCGAGGCGTTGCTGCGCCTGATGCGCAAGGAGGAGGCCCGAGCCGCTCGCGACGCGCAGACCGAGGCCGCCTCGCGCGGTCCCTGGGCTCCGCGACCGGCGGACGGCAGCGACCCGGCCCGATCGCTGGCGGAGGGGGACGAGGCGGTGGTGCGCTACGGCCGCGCCGCACTCGACAAGGAGATCGCGGCGGTCGCAGCGGCGCCGAGCGGCGGCCGCAACAACGCGCTCAATGCGGCCGCGCTCAAGCTCGGCGGCCTCGTCGCCGCGGGCGCGCTGGTCGAGAGCGAGGTGCGGGAGGCGCTGCGGAGCGCCGCGGAGGCCTGCGGCCTGGTCGGAGACGATGGGCTGAAATCCGTCCTCGATACGATCGACTCGGGGTTGCGGGCCGGACTGCGACGCCCGCGCGACCTGTCCGAGGTGTGGGCGCGTGCCGCCCGCGACGAGCGGCGACGCCAGCGCCGCGCGGGCGGGTCCGGAGCCGATCAAGCCGACGCAGCCGCGGACGAGAGCTGCGGCGACGCGGAGATCGACCGCATCGCGGCGCTCTATCCGCTGCCGCGTCTCGCCTCGCCGCCGCTGTTCTACGAGCGGCACCGCGGCCGCGTCATGGTGCACAAGGAGGTGCCCGCGAAGCGGCGCGACGCCGCCGCCGCCACCGTAGCCGTGCCGGTCGCGACCCCTTTCGGGATGACGGCGCGGATCCGCTACCTCGACCGCGAGGATGCCTACGGGCTGCGCATCGCGGTCGAGGACATGAGCGGGCGGCCCCGCTACATCGACATCGAGCGCGGCGACCTCGCCCGGCAGGGTGCCGGTGAAATCCGCGCCCTCCTGTTCGCGGCCGGGCTGCGCACCGAGGACGACGGCGAGCACATCGCGGTGCGGGCGCTCAAGGCGGCCGACCCGAAGGCCGAGATCCTGGTCGTGTCGCAGCCGGGCTGGCACGAACTGCCCGACCTCGCCGATCCCTTCTTCGTCTGCCCCGGCGGCGAGGTGATCGGCACTCCCGAGGGCTCCGCCTACGAGCTGTCCGTCTCGACCAGGATGCCGCCGTCGGTCGCGGCTTCGGGCAGCTTGCCCGGCTGGACGGATGCGGTCGAGGCCGCCATCAATGTCGAAGCCTGCGAGCACTGGACGCTCGGGGCCTGCGCGGCGTTCGCTGGGCCGCTCGTCTCGCTGACCGGGCTCGACACCTGCGGCCTGAACCTCTCCGGCTTGTCGTCGAGCGGGAAGAGCACGGCGCAGAAGATCGCGGTCTCGGCCTGGTCGACGCCGGACATCCGCAAGCCCGGCCTCGCGCAGTCCGCGAAGTCGACGGTGAACGCCATGGAGGCGCTGGCCGCGCGCTCGAGCGGCACCGTCCTGTCCCTCGATGAGCTCGCGCATGTCACCGGCGCCGAGGTCGCGCGGATGATCTACACCTTCGCGGGTGGCGTCGGGCGCCGACGCATGACCGCGGACGCCACGCTGCGCGAGAGCTACACTTGGTCCACCTTTGCGATCCTGTCGGCGGAATGCTCGCTGGAGGAGAAGGTCAAGACCGACGAGCGCGCGGAGTGGGTCGCCGGCATGGCGGCGCGCTTCGCGGACGTCGACGTCACCTCCGTCAACCGGTCCGTCGACCGGCCGACGCTGGATCGCATCGCCGCCATCGAGCGCAACTTCGGCCATGCGGGTCCGGCCTTCGTGCGCGCGCTCGTCGCCGATGGCGCGCACCGAGATCCCGTCGCTCTCCGCGAGCGGATCATGGCCGATGTGAAGCGGATCGCCGGGACCGCAGCCGACAGCACGCAGATGCGGGCCGCGATTCCCTTCGCCCTTCTGCGCCGCGCTGGCGAACTGGCGGTGAGCTACCGCCTCCTGCCGGCCGAGACGCCGGTCGCGGCGGCGGTGGCCTGGGCGTGGAACCAATTCATGCACTCGAGCGATGCGCGGGCCCTGGATCCCGAGGAGCAGGTCGTCGCCAACCTGCGCGCCTGGGTCGTGCAACGCTGGAACGTCACCCTGCGGGAGGTCGGCGCGAGCGGAGGGGGGCCGCGGGAGGCGGAGGGCTGGTTCGACGAGGACGCGGTCTACGTGCTGCGGGAGAAGCTCCGCGCAGCCGCGGGCAACGTCATGACGGAAGAGGCGACGGCCGGCGTGCTGCGCCGGAACGCGTTGCTGTTCAAGGAGGAGAAGGATGGCCGCCCCTATCTGCGGTACGTCAGAGGGCTCGGCAAGGTGCAGGCCTACGCGCTCAAGCGCCCCGACTTCGGTCGCGAAGTCTTCACCAATATCGTCGATTATCCGGGACAGGGGAGATTCGCCTCATGACGCGACCCCCGGATAGGCGGTTTTCCCGGTTTTCCCGCGATTTTCCCGGAAACGGATTGGGTCAAGTGATTGATCCACAAGGGTTTCCCGTTTTCCCGTTTTTTCCACCGCCGGAGAAGACACGACGCGCGTGCGCGCACGCGTGAGAGAGCCATGGAGACCCGTGAACCCGCACGAAAATCACCCCCTTAGTATCTCCTCTACTCCTGGAAAAAACGGGAAAACGGGAAAGGCAATCAGATCAATAACTTAGGAGGTGTCGAGCGCGGGAAAAATCCGGGAAAGACGGGAAACGTAATGAGATCAACGACTTAGGAGATAGCACGGTGAACGACAGCACGACCACCCCACCGGCTCAGGATCTCGCCGGCCTCACCGCCCGCATCGTCGGCGCCTACGTCGCCCACAATGCCGTCCCGACCGCGGAGCTGCCCGTGCTCATCGCGTCGGTGCACGGCGCGCTCGCCGCCCTGGGCCGGCCGGCCGAGCACGAGGCGCCCGCCCTCGTCCCGCCGGTGCCGATCCGCAAGACCGTCACCCCGGACGCGATCATCAGCCTGGAGGACGGCCGGCCCTACAAGTCGCTAAAGCGCCATCTCGCGACGCGGGGTCTGACGCCCGAACAGTATCGTGAGAAGTGGGGTCTCCCCCCGACCTACCCGATGGTGGCTGAGAGCTACGCCGAGCGGCGCTCGGAACTCGCGAAACAGTTCGGCCTCGGCCGGAGAGCTGAGGCGAAGGCCGCCGCCTGACGTGCCGGGGCGGCCGGAATGCGCCCGGCCGCCTCATCTCCCCCACGTTGAGCACTGTGGAGAGCACCGTGGGCACCGCCCCCGCTTACGACCCGTCTCTGACCTACTACGCCGCGTCCGTGGCCGGTCACGGCGAGTATCGGGCCTGCGAGTGGCTGCAGCAGGCCGGCTTCGTCACCCTGGTGCCGAGCCGCACGGCTGTCGTGCGACAGGCCTCCAGCGGCAAGCGGCTCGTGCGGCGTCCGGTGTTCCCTGGCTACGCCTTCGTTGGCAAGCGGCCGGAGCAATCCTGGCGGGACATCCTGCGGGTGCCTGGCGTCCGCGCGCTCGTTACGACGGGCGAGGCTCCGACCGAGCTGCCGCCGTGGATGATGAAGATGCTGATCGCAGCTGACGAGATGGCCGCGTACGACCGCCCGCGACCGCAGCTTGCGGTGGGCGACAAGGTGCGGATCCGCGACGAGCTCTGGCAGGGCCTGATCGGCGAGGTGATGCGGGCGCCGGAGGGCCGGCGCATTGCCGTGCTGCTGAAGGCGTTCGGCAAGAAGCATGTCCTCAGCGTCGATGTTGACAGGCTGGCTGCCACATGAGACCTTGCATCTGCGCACGGTCGTTGTTGCATTTTTGCAACCACGCCGTGCGGATGCATTGGTTGCCAGCCCCGCGCGAGCGATCGTGACGGGGCTTTTTCGCGTGTCCAGATGGAGAAGAAGCAGGACCGCACGCCCGCGCCGGAGACCTTCTGCGTGTGCTGGGCCCCCACCGGCCGCATCATCACCAAGCCCGATCCGGATGGCTCTGTCGCGAAGTGTCTGCAGGCCAGCCCGTGTCCCCGCCCTGCGAGATCCGTGGCCAGGGCCCCTACCGCGAGAGGCCGTGACGGGTGCGCATGATCGTCGGTCCATCCATCGCCTCGGCGTGGCGGCTGCTCGGCCGGGCGCGCGTCAGACAGACCGTCTTCGGCCGCCTGGTGGTCGAAGTGTGCGAAGGGCGTCGCCACGGCTACGCGATGGCCGCGCCGTCCGGCGGGCCGCTCTACGACGAGCACATCGAAACCCGCTGGCGTCCTGCGACCGTCTACGACATGGCCGGCTTGGACAGCATCGCTCCGAAGGACGAGAGCGATCTGCTTCCGATCCCGACGCCGCGGCCCTGGCCTCATGAGCAGCGTCTCCCAGCCCCCTGCCGGGAGCGGCAAGGATGAGCGGCTGCATCGGCGGTATCGGCCTGGGCCGCATCCTCCTGATCGGTCGGACCGGGCTCGTTGGCAGGATGCTGAGGGGAGACCGGTGATCCATGCCCCGCCTCTCCACCCTCAAGCCCCGCCTCGCAACGCTCGATCCACGCACCGCCCGACCCGCCCCCAAGGCCGCGGATGCCGAGCTGCAGACCCCGGAGCACCGGGCCTGGCGCCTGGCCGTCCTGCAGCGGGCCGGCTGGCGCTGTGAGGATTGCGGCGCTCAGGGCGGCCGCGGCGGCGTCCGCCTCTTCGCCGATCACGTGATCGAGCGCCAGGACGGCGGTGCGCTCACGGATCCGAGCAACGGCAGGTGCCTATGCGGATCCTGTCACAGCCGAAAGACCGCGGCCGAGCGGGCGCGGCGGATGGCGGAGCGGAGCGCGGTGGCCGAGCCGGGCCGTGGCTGACCCCCCGGGGGGTGGTCGAGAGTCTGGCGGGCCAGGGGCGGTGAACCGCACAGGGTCTCATCCGGACAAAAAATTCCCTCCGAGCAAAACCAGGGTGCGCACATCCGCGCACGGGTGCGATGGCAGGCAAGCGACGGCCGATCGACTGGGCCGAGATCGAACGCGAGTACCGCGAAACCGCGACGCCGATCAGGGACTTGGCGCGCTGGCACCGGGTCGCCGAGAGCGGCATCCGGGCACGCGCGAAGCGCCACCAGTGGACGCGGCGTGCGCAGGCCGATGTGCGCAGGCCGGCCCCGATGGGCGCACCCGCGGCGCCGGCCCCGGGGCGGGTGAGCCCGGTGCCGCCGGAGATGGCCAGGCCGGAGGCCATTCTCGGGCGCGGCCGCGGCCTCGTGCTGCGCATGCTCGACGAGCTCGAGGCCACCACCGCCCATCTCGGCGAGATCGAGGCGGCGATCATCGGGGAGACCGCGGACGATGACGGCGGCCGGCGGCGCGAGGCGCTGCTGAAGGCGGTCAGCCTGCCGGCGCGGGCGGGCACGCTGAAGGCCCTGGCGCTCGCGGCCAAGACCCTGGCCGAGGCTGCGCTGCCCGACGGCAAGAAGGCGCAGCAGGCCGATACGGCAGCCAAGCTGGCGCAGGGCGGCGGCCGCTTCGCCGCACCCGCCCCGCCCAAGCTGGTGGTGAGCAACTCATGACGAAGGGCAGCACCCCGTGAGGGAATGGAGCACCGCCTGCCCGGATTGGGAGGAGCGCATCCGGGCCGGGCGCTCGCTGCTGCCCTGCGGGCCGCTCTTCCCGGCCGAGGCGGCCGCGGCCATGGAGGTGTTTCGCGCGCTGCGGATCGTGGATGCGCTCGGCAGCCCCACCCTCGGCGAGGTCTGCCGGCCCTGGGTCACCGAGTTCGCCGAGGTGATCTTCGGCGCCTACGATCACGCCAGCGGGCGGCGGCTGATCCGCGAGTTCTTCCTCTGCATCGCCAAGAAGAACGGCAAGTCGACGCTGGCGGCCGGCCTCATGCTCACCGCCCTGATCCGCAACTGGCGGCGCTCGGCCGAGTTCCTGATCCTGGCTCCGACCATCGAGGTGGCCAACAACGCCTTCCAGCCGGCGCGCGACATGGTCAAGGCCGATGACGAGCTGCGCGCCCTGCTGCACGTGCAGGACCACTACCGCACCATCACCCACCGCCACACCGGCGCGGCGCTGAAGGTGGTCGCGGCCGACACCGAGAGCGTGTCGGGCAAGAAGGCGACCAGCGTGCTGGTCGACGAGCTGTGGCTGTTTGGCAAGCGGCCGCAGGCCGAGAACATGCTGCGCGAGGCGACCGGCGGCCTGGTCTCGCGGCCCGAGGGCTTCGTGATCTACGTCTCGACGCATGCGGACGAGCCGCCCGCGGGCGTGTTCAAGCAGAAGCTGGCCTACTTCCGCGCCGTGCGGGACGGGCGGATCACGGATCCGCGCAGCCTGGGCGTGCTCTACGAGCATCCCCGGGCGATGGTGGAGCGCGGCGAGCACCTCGCTCCGGCGAGCTTTCGCCTCACCAACCCGAACCTGGGCCTGTCGGTCGACCCGGAGTGGCTCAGCGAGAAGCTGGAGGAGGCGCGGACCGCCGGGCCGGCCTCGCTGGCGGGGTTTGCGGCCAAGCACCTCAACGTGGAGATCGGCCTGGGGCTGCGGGCGGACCGCTGGCCGGGCGCCGAGTTCTGGGCCCGCCGCGCCGATCCTGCTCTGGCCTCCCCTGTCGAGGATCCGCGGGCGGGTCTGCAGGCCCTGCTCGAGCGCTGCGAGGTGGTGGTGGTCGGCATCGACGGGGGCGGCCTGGACGACCTGTTCGGCTTGTGCGTGCTCGGCCGCGAGCGGGCGAGCCGCGACTGGCTGGCCTGGAGCCACGGCTGGTGCCACGCGGGCGTGCTGGAGCGCCGGCCGGCGATCGCCTCGCGGCTGCGGGATTTCCAGGCGGCGGGCGAGCTCACCATCGT
Organism: Methylobacterium nodulans ORS 2060; assembly: GCF_000022085.1. Lineage (NCBI taxonomy): Bacteria > Pseudomonadati > Pseudomonadota > Alphaproteobacteria > Hyphomicrobiales > Methylobacteriaceae > Methylobacterium > Methylobacterium nodulans. The sequence continues at coordinate 4,149,157 of NC_011894.1, read as the reverse complement.
GGGCGACGAGCTGGCCGACATCTCGGCGATCGTCGGCCTGGTCGCGGCGGTGAAGGAGCGGGGCCTGCTGGGCGGGGTCGGGGTCGATCCGGCCGGGCTCGGCGAGCTGATCGAGGCCTTCGCGGAGATCGGGGTGACGCAGGAGGCCGGCCTGCTGATCGGGGTGCCGCAGGGCTACGGGCTGATGACCGGCATCAAGACCGCCGAGCGCAAGCTCGCCAACGGCACGCTCCGGCATGCCGGCTCTGCCCTGGCGGCGTGGTGCGTGGCCAATCTCAAGATCGAGCCGACCGCGACCGCGATCCGGGCCACCAAGCAGAATGCCGGCGACGCCAAGATCGACCTGGCCATGGCGCTGTTCAACGCGGTGGTGCTGATGGCGCGCACCCCCGAGGCTCACCGCGAGCCGGAATACGCCATGTATTTCGCCTAGGCGCATCCCGAGATCGAGAATGAACCGAGCTTATTCCATCCTGACCGTGAAAGCGGTCGAGGACGAGCAGCGCGTCATCCGGGGTGTGGCGACCACGCCCTCGCCGGATCGGGTCGGCGACGTCGTCGAGCCGCTCGGGGTCAGGTTCACCAATCCGATGCCGCTGCTGCACCAGCACGATGCGGATCGGCCCGTCGGCACGGTGCGCTTCGACAAGCCGACCAAGGACGGCATCACCTTCGAAGCCACCCTGCCCAAGATCGCGGAACCCGGCCCGCTCAAGGACCGAGTCGAGACCGCCTGGGGCGAGATCAAGGCCGGCCTGGTGCGTGCCGTCTCGATCGGCTTTCGCACCCTGCCGGACGGCTACGAGATCATGCAGGACGGCGGCATCCGCTATCTCAAGACCGAGGTGCTGGAGCTCAGTCTTGTGACCGTCCCGGCCAATGCGGACGCCAAGATTTCCCTGATCAAGTCGATCGATCGCCCGCTGCTCGCCGCGTCCGGCAAGGAGCCGCGGGCGGATGATCGGCCCTCACCCCCCGGCGCTTCGGGATCCCAACCACACCAGAGCTTGCCGAAAGGGGCACGCATCATGCCGAAGACCATTGCCGAACAGGTTGCCGCGTTCGAGGCGACGCGCCAGGCCAAGTCCGCGCGGATGACCGAGCTGATGAACGACGCGGCCGAGCAGGGCGTCACCCTCGATGCCGCGCAGACCGAGGAGTACGACACCCTCGAGAGCGAGGTGAAGGCGATCGACGCGCACCTGAAGCGGCTCGAGGCGCTGGAGAAGACCAACCGCGCCGCGGCGGCCCCGGTCGAGGGGGTCCGCGACACCGAGACCGGGTCGAAGATCCGCGGCGGCGCGCGCATCGAGGTGAAGGGCCCCACCCTGCCGAAAGGCACCGCCTTCACCCGCTACGCCATGGCGCTGATGCGGGCCAAGGGCAACCTGATGCAGGCCGAGCAGATCGCCAAGGGCTGGCACGACAGCACGCCCGAGGTGGAGACCGTGCTCAAGGCGGCGGTGGCGGCCGGCACGACCACGGACACCGCCTGGGCCAAGCCGCTGGTCGAGTACCAGACCATGGCCTCCGAGTTCGCGGAGCTGCTCCGCCCGGCCACCATCCTCGGCCGCATCCCGGGCCTGCGCCGGGTGCCGTTCAACATCAAGGTGCCGCGCCAGACCGGCGGCTCGACCATCGGCTGGGTCGGCCAGGGGGCGCCGAAGCCGGTCGGCAAGCTCTCGTTCGACCAGATCACGCTCGGCATGGCCAAGACGGCCGGCATCGTGGTGATGTCGGACGAGCTGGTGCGCTCCTCCAACCCCTCGGCCGAGGCGATCGTCCGCCAGGACATGATCGACCAGACCGCGCAGTTCCTCGACCAGCAGTTCGTCGATCCGAGCGTGACGGCGGTGGCCGACGTGTCGCCGGCCTCCGTGACCCATGGCGTCACGCCAGTGACCGCCAGCGGCACCGATGCGGATGCGGTGCGGGCCGACGTGCGCGCCGTGATGGGCAGGTTCATCAGCGCCAACATGTCGCTGGCCGGGGCCGTCTGGATGATGACCGAGATGCAGGCGCTCGGCCTGGCGCTGATGCTGAACCCGCTCGGCCAGCCGGAATTCCCGGGCCTGGTGGTGAACGGCAACAGCGGCGGCACCTTCTTCGGCCTGCCGGTGATCCTGTCCGAGAACATCCCGGCCAACCCCGGTTCGGGCACCCCCGTGACCGGCGCGGGCTCGCGCCTGATCCTGGCCAAGGCGAGCGAGATCCTGCTGGCCGACGACGGCGAGGTGGTGCTCGATGCCAGCCGTGAGGCCTCCCTGCAGATGGACAGCGCGCCCGACAACCCGCCGAGCGCCAGCACCGTGCTGGTGTCGCTCTGGCAGAACAACCTGGTGGGTCTCAAGGCCGAGCGGTTCATCAACTGGAGCAAGCGCCGGGATGGCGCCGTGCAGTACATCGACGCGGCCAACTACGGCTCCGCCTAAGCAACACCAGCACAGCGCGGCCCGTCCTGGCGGGCCGCCCCAAGTCGGAGGCGGAGATGAAGGTTGATCTGATCGCCACGACGGCGATGCGCTATGGCGGCCGCGCCCTCCAGCCGGGCGAGTCCTTCCGGGCGTCGCGCCGCGATGCGCGAACGCTCGCGGCCATCGGCAAGGCCAAGGAACCCGAACCGGCGACCGTTGAGAAACCGGCCATCGCTGAGCCTGAGCTCTCGGAACCGGAGCGGCAGGAGGCCGAAGCGCCGCGGCCGGCCGAGCCGAAGAACGCGGAGCAGGAGAGAACCGAGCGGCTTGAAGCCTTGCGGAGCCAGTACCGGGCGGTGACGGGCGAGGATCCCGACCTGCGCTGGGGCATCCCGCGCCTGGAGACGGCAATCGCGTCCGCGGCATCCGCGAACCAGACCTACTCGCGTCGTGATCTGCGCCCCGAGGGCTGAGCGTGCGCATCTTCGGGCTGACGATCACCCGCGAGAAGGCGGCCCCGACTGCCTCTCCGGTCGACACCCGCGGCGGCTGGTGGGGCATTGTCCGGGAGGCCTTCACGGGGGCGTGGCAGAAGAGTGTCGAGGTGAGGCTCGACACGGTGCTGACCTACAGCGCCGTGTTCCGCTGCGTGTCCCTCATCGCCTCGGATATCGCCAAGATGCGCCTGCGGCTCGTGTCGCAGGATGCGGACGGGATCTGGACCGAGACCAGCAGCCCGTCCTTCTCGCCGGTCCTGCGCAAGCCGAACCGCTTCCAGAACCGGATCCAGTTCATCACGAGCTGGGTCGAGTCGAAGCTGATCCACGGCAACACCTACGTGCTCAAGGAGCGCGACAGCCGTCGCGTGGTGGTCGCCCTCTCCGTGCTCGACCCCACCCGCGTGAAGCCGCTGGTCGCCCCCGACGGCGAGGTCTTCTACCAGCTCTCCCGCGACGATCTGGCCGGGGTCAGCGACCTGGATGCCGCCCTGCTCGTGCCGGCCAGCGAGATCATCCACGACCGCTGGAACACGCTCCATCACCCGCTGGTCGGCACCTCCCCCATCTACGCCTGCGGTCTCGCCGCGGTGCAGGGGATCCGGATCCAGACCAACAGCGCGCACTTCTTCGGCAACGGCTCGCAGCCGAGCGGGATCCTGGTGGCGCCCGGCCCGGTCTCGGAGGAGAACGCCAAGCGCCTGAAGGCGCATTGGGAGCAGAACTTCACGGGCCCGAACGTCGGCCGGGTGGCGGTGCTGGGCGACGGCCTGCGCTACGAGCCCATGGCCGTGAAGGCCAGCGATGCCCAGCTGATCGAGCAGCTGAAGTGGAGCGCCGAGACGGTCTGCTCGGTGTTCGGGGTGCCGGCCTACAAGATCGGGGTCGGCGCGCCGCCCGCCTACACCAACATCGAGGCCTTGGACGCGCAATACTATGCGCAGTGCCTGCAGATCCACATCGAGAGCATCGAGCTGTGCCTCGATGAGGGGCTTGCTCTGCCGGCGCCGTATGGGACCGAGTTCGAGCTCGACACCCTCCTGCGCATGGATACCGCGACCCAGATCCGGACCTACGCCGAGGGCGTGAAGGGCGGCCTGCTGAAGCCGGACGAGGGCCGGGCGAAGCTCGGGCTGCCGCCGGTGACCGGCGGCAACGCGGTCTACCTGCAGCAGCAGAATTTCAGCCTCGCGGCGCTGGCCAAGCGCGACGCCCAGGCCGACCCGTTCAATCCCTCCGCCCCCGCATCTCCGCCCCCAGAGCCCGCGCCGCCGCCAGACGCGGCAGAGGAGGTCAGTCGCTTCGCCTCAGCGCTGCGGCTCAAGCTGGCAGAGGCGATTGTGAATGCGTGATCCCGAACTCCTGGCCGAGACCGTCTTCCGGTCGGTCGAGAGCTATCTCTCCAAGCACATCTCGCCGCTGCTCGCCCGCATTGAGGCGCTGGAGAAGCGGCAGCCGGAACGCGGCGAGCGGGGTGAGCCCGGGATGCCGGGCCGCGGCATCGCGAAGGCGATCCTCACCGAGGACGGCATCCTGGTCCTGACAATGACGACCGGCGAGAACCTCCTCGTCGGTCGCGTGCGAGGCCTGGATGGCCGGGACGGCAAGGACGGGGCCGACGGACGCCCGGGCCAGGATGGTCGCGACGGTGTCGACGGCGCGCCGGGCGCTCCGGGTGAGCCGGGCCGCGATGGCAAGGATGGGAGCGACGGTCGGGACGGCCGCGACTTCGATCCGGACCTCCTTCGGTCTGCGGTGGTCGAAGAGGTGACCAGGGCGGTTGACGCGATTCCGCGGCCGCAGGACGGCGCGCCTGGGCGCGACGGCACGGACGGGAAGGATGGCAAGGATTTCGACCCGGCCGTTATGACGGCCGCGGTCGAGGAGGCGGTCACGAAGGCCGTCAGCCAAATCCCCGTTCCGAAGGACGGGGCGCCCGGCCGGGACGGCGTCGGGGTCGCGGGCGCCCTCATCGACCGCAGCGGCCATCTCGTCCTCACCCTGTCGAACGGCGAGACCCGCGATCTCGGCAGCGTGGTCGGCCGGGACGGCAAGGATGGCGAGCCTGGACGTGATGGCGCTCGTGGCGAACGCGGCGAGCCGGGTCGAGACGGCAAGGACGGCGCGAACGGCCGTGACGGCCAGGACGTCGACCCGGACCTACTGCGTTCCGCGGTTGCCGAGGAGGTCTCCAAGGCGGTCGCAGCCATCCCGCAGCCGAAGGACGGGGCGCCCGGGCGAGATGGGAGGGACGGAAAAGACTTCGATCCCGAGGTGCTCGCGGCCGCTGTCGAGCGAGCCGTCACGCAGGCGGTCGGGCAGATCCCCGTTCCGAAGGACGGAGCGCCGGGCCGGGACGGCGCGGATGGCGTCGGTGTTGCTGACGCCCTCATCGACCGGACTGGCAAGCTCGTCGTCACGCTGACGAATGGCGAGACCCGTGATCTTGGCTTGGTGGTCGGCCGGGACGGCAAGGACGGTGCCGACGGCCGCGATGGCGCTCCGGGTGAGCGTGGCGAAAAGGGCGAGCATGGTGAGTCTGGGCGCCCCGGAGAGCGCGGCGAGAAGGGAGAACCGGGCCGAGACGGCAAAGACGGCCGCAACGGCAAGGACTTCGATCCTGAGACGCTCGCGACTGCTGTCGAGCAGGCTGTCACGAAGGCCGTCAGCCACATCCCCGTTCCGAAGGACGGCGTCGGTGTTGCGGGCGCCCGGATCGATCGGAGCGGCACGCTCGTCCTCACCCTGTCGAACGGCGAGACGCGGGACCTCGGCCTTGTGATCGGCCGCGACGGCAAGGATGGTGCGCCCGGCCGCGATGGCCGCGACGGCGCCCCTGGCGAGCGTGGCGAGACAGGAGAGCCAGGGCGGGACGGCAAGGACGGCCGCGACGGTCAGGACTTCGATCCGGACCTGCTGCGTTCCGCTGTTGCCGAGGAGGTCGCCAGCGCGGTCGCAGCCATTCCGACGCCGAAGGATGGCGCGCCAGGGCGCGACGGTCGGGACGGCCAGGACGTCGACCCGGAGGCTCTGCGGACCGCCGTCGAGGAGGCGGTCACGACAGCCGTCAGCCAGCTCCCGGTCCCGAAGGACGGGGCGCCCGGCCGGGACGGTCGCGACGGCGTGGACGGCAAGGACGGCGTCGGCCTCGCCGATGCTCTGATCGATCGCTCCGGCAATCTCGTGGTCACGCTGTCGAACGGCGAGACCAAGCAGCTTGGCAGCGTGGTCGGCCGGGACGGCAAGGATGGCCGGGACGGCAGCGACGGCAAGGATGGTGCGCCCGGCGAGCGTGGCGAGAAGGGCGAGCCCGGGGAACGCGGCGAGCAGGGCCTGCCCGGTGAGCGGGGGCCTGCTGGCCAGGACGGCACCCCTGGAGAACAAGGGCCACCTGGAGAGCAGGGACCACCTGGAGAGCGTGGGGAGCGCGGCGAGCAGGGTCCTCCCGGCGAGCGCGGAGAGCGTGGTGACCAGGGCCCGCCGGGCGAACGCGGTGAGCCCGGTTCGCAGGGTGAACAGGGACCGCCTGGAGAGCGCGGCGAGAAGGGTGAACAAGGTCCGCCGGGCGAGCGTGGGCCACAAGGTGAGCGCGGCCTGCAGGGCGAGCCCGGCGCTCCGGGTGAGCAGGGTCCGCCCGGTGAGCGCGGCGAACAGGGACCGCCCGGCGAGCGTGGAGAGCCCGGCGAGCAGGGGCCTCCGGGCGAGCGCGGTGAGCCTGGCGAGCAGGGGCCTCCGGGGGAGCGGGGCGAACAGGGCCCCGCCGGCGAGCAGGGACCGGCCGGCGAGCCCGGCGCTCCGGGTGAGCAGGGTCCGCAAGGCGAGCACGGAGAACCCGGAGAGCGGGGCCCCTCCGGCGAGAAGGGGGAGCCTGGCGAGCGTGGCGAGCGCGGGGAGCAGGGTCCGCGGGGTGAGGATGGAGAACAGGGGCCGCCCGGTGAGCGTGGCGAGCGCGGTGAGCCGGGTGCTCCTGGTGAGCGCGGCGAGCGCGGTGAGAAGGGCGACCCGGGCCGTGACGGAAAGGACGGCGCTCCTGGTGCTGCCGGAGAGCGCGGGATGCCCGGCGAACGGGGCGAGAAGGGCGAAACCGGTGAGCGCGGCGCCGACGGCCTCGGCTTCGAGCACATGGAGGAGGAGCTCGCCGAGGACGGCCGCACCCTTGTGCGGCGCTACCGCCGCGGCGAGGAGGTGAAGGAGTTCCGCCACCGCGTCCCGACGGTGATCGACCGCGGGGTCTACAAGGCGGGCACGACCTACCAGCCGGGCGACGGCGTCACCTGGGCGGGCTCGTTCTGGATCGCCCAGGCCGAGACGAGTTCGAAGCCGGATAGCGGCGAGGGCTGGCGCCTCGCGGTCAAGCGCGGGCGCGATGGGCGCGATGGCAAGGACGGCGCTCCCGGGCCCCAGGGCAAGGAAGGCCCTCGCGGGCGCGACCTGACCCAGATGGGCCCTGACGGGAGCAAGTGGTGAGCCGCGGATGAGCGTGACCGTCATCGTTCCGGCGACCGCTTCGGCGCTCACCACGCCCGAGAACGTGCGCCTGGACGTCAGCGTGCCCGCCACCATCTCGAACGCGCAGCTGACCCGCCTGATCGCGCAGGCCTCCGGCTCGATCGTGCGACATTGCGGCCGCTCGTTCGGCCGGGAGACGGTGCGGGAGACGTTCTCTCTCTCGTTCCGCCCTCCGAGCGAGATCATCCTCTCCCGGGATCCGATCCAGATCCTCAGCATCTCGTCCGACGGCGTGCCGCTCGGCGGTGAGACCGACTGGGTGCGCGAGGGCGCGACTCTCTACCGGATGAGCGGCGGGCGCCCCGCGCTTTGGCAGGGCACGACCACTGCAGTGGAATACACCACGGGCTGGATCCTGCCGGGCGAGGCTGGCTCAGATCTGCCGGCAGAGGTCGAGCGCGCGGCGATCCTGATGGTCGGCGCCATGGTGGCGTCGCGCGGCCGCGACCCGAATCTCAAGGGCGAGAACGTCGTCGGCGTCGGCAGCTTCACCTACGGCACGCCATCGGCGGAGGGGAAGTTGGCCCATCCGGAGGCTGAGGCCCTGCTCTGGCCCTACGTGCGCGGGGTGATCGCGTGAGCCCAGAGCAGGCGATCGCCATGCTGGACCGTCAGATCGCGGCGAATGGCCAGACCGTGACGCTCAAGCACAACGGGGTGCCCTACACGATGCGCGCCTTCGTTCGCGGCTACACCCCGCGCGAGATCGGCAACGGGATCGAGCAGGGCGACTCCAAGGTGGTGCTCTTGCCGACTGAGCTCACGGCCGCCGGCTTCCCGGCCGACCAAGTCCCGGAGCGGCTCGACACCATGGTGGTGAGCGGCCGGGCGCGGAACGTCGAATACGCCAACCCGGTCGAGCTCGGGGACACCGTGGTCCGCTACGACCTGCTGGTGAGAGGCTGATGGCGCGCGACCGCATCGCGCCGATCCAGCGGGACCTGCAGCTCCTCATTGATGAGGGGCTGTCGCCCGAGGTGCAGGCCCAGCACTTGCGCGAGTTTGCCAACGAGGAGTTCCAGCGGGCGCAGTTCCAGAACGAGCGCGCGCTCGGCTATGTGCCGGAGCACGACCTCTACGTGGACGGCGGCAAGCGCGAGGATCTGAGCACGGTCCGGCCGACGTCGCGGATCATCTACGAGTTCCACCTGCTCACGGACGTGATCGAGTGGGTGGACGGCATGCTGCAGGTGCACTCGCCGGTCTTGAGTGGGCGGTATCAGGCCAGCCACCAGTGGTTCGCCGACGACCAGCCCTTCGACATCAACAAGATCCCGCCGGCCGAAGCGTACGTCGTGCTGAACACTCAGCCGTACGCCAGGAGGATCGAGCGCGGCTGGTCCCGGCAGGCGCCCGACGGCGTGTACGAGGGCGTGGCGGCGTTGGCAAAGCGGCGCTTCGGCAACGTGGCCTACGTGGGCTTCACCTACCGGAGCTTCCCGGCTGGCGCGATCGGCGCGTGGGCGCAGTCCGCGAGCGCCGCGCAGCTGGCACGCGAGGTCCGCGGCGGCACCCCGAAGCTCCACGAGGAGTGGCTGACCCGGCAGCCCGCCATCTCCATCGATCCGGGCCGAGGCGGCTGACATGGCCCTGAGCACCGTCATGGCGGCCGTGAAGGCGCGCCTGGACGAGACCTGGACCCGCTGCCCCGTCGTGTACCCGAACACCAAGGGCACCACGCCCAAGGACGGCTCGCGCTACCTCGCGGTCTCCTACCCCCTGGCCAGCTCCGAGCCCATCACCGTCGGCTCACCGGGCAGCACCGTGTACCGCGAGACCGGCACCTTCCGCCTCGTCCTGCACCTCGAACGCGGCCTGGGGGTTGATGAAGGCTCGGCCTGGATGGACGAGCTCGCCGCTCTCTTCCGGGGCCTGACCGTCGGCCACTTCCGCTGCTACGGCCCGACGTCCCCCGCCCACGACGATCGGAACGACCTCGGCAACTACTACGCGCTGTCGATCTCCGTGCCGTATGAGGCCGATTCCGTCGGCTGACTTTCCGCCCACCACTTTGGAGCGACACATGACCATTGCAGCAGGCAGTGGGCGTCAGATCGCCTACGTCCTTGAGACCGCCTACGGAGTGGTGCCGGCCACGCCTACCTTCAAGCTGCTGCGCTCGACCGGCGGCGGGCCGCGGACCGACAAGGCGACCGCGGTCTCGGACGAGATCCGCGCCGACCGCAACGTCTCGGACGAGCAGCAGGTCGGCCAGGACGTCACCGGCGGCTACAACTTCGAGCTCAGCTACGGCTCGCTGGACGACATCCTGGAGGCCGCGCTGTGCGGCACCTGGGCCGGGAATGTCCTGAAGAACGGGACGGTTCAGCGCTCGCTGACCTTCGAGGAGCGGCTCGACCTCGGCGGGGGCAGCTTCAGCTTCAGCCGCTTCAGCGGGTGCGTGATCAACACCTTCACCCTGGCGATCAACTCGCGCGCCCTGATCACCGGCTCCTTCGACCTGCTGGGCCGGAGCGAGGCGCTCGACACGGCGATCATCGCGGGCGCGACCTACACGGCCGCGAACACCAAGGCGATCCAGTCGGCAAGTGGCAGCGTCGCGGGGCTGACTGTCGGCGGGGCGACCTCCAAGGTGCGCCAGCTGAGCCTCGCGGTCGCCAACAACGGCCGCACCCGCCCGCTGGTCGGCTCGCTGTACACCGACAGCATCGGCCTCGGCCGCGCCGACGTGACCGGCTCGCTGCAGGTCTACTTCGAGACCAACACGCTCTACCAGCGCGTCCTCAACCACGAGGGTGGCGCGATCTCCTTCACGGTCGGGACGGTCGCCAATGAGAAGTACACCTTCTCGATGCCGAACGCCCTGTTCCTGAATGGTGAACGCCAGCCGGGCGGCAACACGGATGACGCGATGGTCACCATTCCGTTCCGCGCCCGCTTCGACAGCGGCATCGGCGCCTCCATCCAGATCACGCGTGGCGTGGCGTGAGGAGGCGGCCGATGAAGACGGTCAAGATCCTGGAGAGCTTCGAGGGCTGGCCGACCGGTCAAGCCCCGGTGCGCTACGTCGCCGGGCAGCAGGTCGAGGTCTCCAACGAGTTTGCCGACCTGATCGTCGGCAAGGGGCACGCCAAGGAGGTGATCTCCGCGAAGGCGGCCCCAGCATCTGAAGAGCCGGCAGATGTAGCACCGCGTATCCCCCGGCCGCCAAGGGAACCCCAGCGTGAAGCTCAAGTCTTTCAAGACGAACTCGGCGCTCCTGGAGCAGGGGCGCTGGGTCGATGACATCCCGCAGGCGGGCAACCTCCGCCTCCGGGTCCGCGGGCTCGGTAACGTGGATTACCGGACCCTGATGGACCGGCTGGTCGACGCCGTGCCGCGCGAGAAGCGCATCCGCGGGATCGACCCGCGGGAGCGCGACCGGATCACCGGCGAGTGCCTCGCGGAGGCCGTCCTGCTCGACTGGGACAACCTGTTCGAGGACGAGGAGGAGACGGTGAAGGTCCCCTTCTCGAAGGAGCTCGCCAAGCAGCTCCTCACGGACCCGGACTACGTCCGCCTGTATGACGCCGTGATCTGGGCGGCCAATCTGGTCGCGAACGAGAGCGAGCAGGACCAGAAGGACGCCGAGGGAAAGTAGTCGCCGCCCTCGAGTGGCAATTTGAGTGGGGCGAAAAGCTCGAATTCCTCCTCGACCTCGCCGAGGAGAACCTCGCCGAGGGGAAGCCGCCACCCGCGGCTCTCCTCGCCCGCCCGGACTTGCCGGAGCTGGCCGCGACGGCCTGGGACTGCTTCTGGGACCTGACGGGGGAGAGGCCGCTGGGCTTCGGCGCCGTCGGTCAGATCCCCTGGTCCACGATTGCCGCCTGGGCCGACCGGCACGGCATCCACTGCAACGACCAATTCGAGCGCCTCAAACGCTTGGTCGTCGCCCTTGATCGGAGGTGGCTCGAGCACCTCCGCGCGTCGGCTCCCACGCCGCCGCCCTCTCCCGGCGCGGGGTGACACCCCCGCCGGCCCCTTCCCCTTGTCCAGGATCCCCGATGGCGTCCATCGAGAGCATCCGCCAGCTGACCATCCAGGCCCGCACGCAGGGCTTCGCGGATGCGCAGCGCAAGATCGAGAGCACCAGTGGCTCCATCGGCACGATGGCGGGCGCCATGGATCGCCTCGAGCGGTCCTTCGATCCGCTCTACCGGGCCCATGACCAGCTCTCCCGGATCTCGCGCACCCTGGCGCTCGCTGTCTCGAGCGGGACGACCACGCAGGAGCGCGCCAACCAGATCTGGGAGCTCGCGACCCAAAAAATCCTGAAGTACAGCGAGGCGATGGACCGCGCGGCGCGCGCGCAGCGCCAGTGGGCCACCCTCAGCACGCAGGGGCAGGCGCAGCTCGCCTCCGTAAACGCCGACAACCTCGTCCGGCAAGCCAGCCGGCGCATGGGCTCGCTCAGCTACGCCGCCGGCACGATCACGAACGACGCCCAGAACCGCGCGATCGCCGCTTCCCTCGACCCCCTGACGGCGGCCCAGCAGAAGCGCGACGATCAGCTGGCCAAGGCAGACGCGGCGCTCAAGGCCCGGATCATCACCGAGGACCAACACAAGCGCGCGGTCGCCCAGACGAATGCCGTCTACGTGGCGCAGGAGCAGGCGATCCGGCGCTTCATTTCGAACACGGACGCCTCGGGCAAGGCCGCGAAGCTCTCCGCCTACGAGCTGCAGAACCTCGGCTATCAGGCCAACGACGTCTTCTCGTCGCTGGCGTCCGGCATCTCGCCGATGCAGACCCTGGCCCAGCAGGGCCCGCAGATCTACCAGATCATGGCGGGGTCGCAGGGCGGTCTGAAGGGCGCGATCACGGGCATCGGCTCCAGCGCCATGGGGGCGCTCCGCAGCGTCGGGCTCCTCGGGGGCGCCCTCGGCGCGATGGGCGTGGCCGCCGTCACCGCCACCGCTGCGGCCTTGTCCTACGGCTCCAGCATGCGGGAGACGGACCGCCTGCTCGCCGGCATGGGGCGGGCATCGGGGGTGTCGGCCGGGCAGGTCACTGCGGCCGGCGAGGCGATCGCCGCGGCGAGCGAGGTCTCGCGGCGCGAGGCCCGCACCATGGCGGCCACCTTCGCCTCCACGGGCAAGATCGGCGCCGACATGCTGGTCGGGCTCGGCAAGACGGCCAAGGACTTCGCCGCCACGACCGGTCAGGAGCTGCCCGACGCCTACAAGGAGCTGGCCCAGGCCTTCGCGGATCCCGCGCGCGGCGCGGAGACCCTGAACGAGAAGCTCGGGTTCCTGAACGCCCGCACCCGCGAGAACATCCAGACCCTCGTGGCCCAGGGTGACCGGCTCGGCGCGCAGCGGGTGCTCCTCGACGCCTACGCGGCCAGTCTGACCAAGGCGGCCAACCTCACCTCCTCGCTCGGCGACAAGACCTCCGCCTTCGGGCGGATCTTCGGCGACGTCTGGGACAAGATCGGCGAGCGCATGGCCGATGCGTTCGGCGGCCCCGGCATCGACCGCCAGATCAAGCTCCTCGAGGAGCAGCTGCAGTCCAACCGCTCGGCGCGCGGCGGCCTCCTGGGCAATCTCCCGGGCGCATCCGGCCGCCTCGATGCCGAAGCCGCGGACATCCGGAAGCGGATCGACCTGCTCAAGCAGGAGCAGCGGGCCCAGGCTGCCGTGCGCGAGCGGTCCGCGGCCTCGCAGCGCGGTCTGGAGGTCATGGACCTCGTCCGGCAGCTGGACACCTCCCAGCGCGAGCTGCGGGACACCGAGAACGCCGCCGAGAAGCTGCGCAAGGCGATCTCCGACCCCGCCAAATTCATGCTGGACGGAACCCAGCTGGGGCAGGTCCAGGCGGCCTTCGAGCGCCTCTCCAGCCTTGCGCGCACCATGCGCGAGGACGTGGAGAAGTGGGGCTCGGTCGCGTCCGCGCAGATGGTGCGCGCGGCTCAGAACGCGAACGCCAACGTCGGGCTCAACTCGGTCGACCGGGCGAAGGCCGAGGAGACCCAACGGCTCGCGGCGGCGCTGCGCGCCCAGGGCCTCGAGAAGCTGCCGAAGCGCACGGACGTCGAGGCGGAGTTCGCCGCGCGCGAGGCCCTCGCCGACCCGCGCGACCTCGCCATGATCCGGGCGGAGCGCGACGCCCGCCTGAAGGTGATCGCGTCCCGTGACGCCGAGGTCGAGGTGTCCCGGCTCAACATCGAGCGCATCCAGAAGGAGGCCGAGGAGCGGGCCAAGGCGACCGCGGTCCAGGGCGACTTCATCCAGGCGATGATCAACCACGAGAGTGGTGGCGACCGCTTCGCGAGGAACCCGCGCTCGACCGCGACGGGCCTCGGCCAGTTCATCGAGGAGACCTGGGAGCGGCTGTTCCGGAAGGCCTTCCCCGACCGCGCGGCCAACATGAGCCGCGACGAGATCCTCGGCCGGCGCACCGACCGTGAGGACAGCATCACGCTGATCCGCGTCCTCGCCGAGGAGAACCGCCGGGCGCTGGAGAAGGCCAACCTGCCGACCACCAACCGGAACCAGTACGTCGCGTGGTTCGCCGGCGCCGACCGTGCCACCCGGCTGTTGAACGCCGATCCGAACGAGGCGGCGTCCGCCTACTTCTCCCAGAAGGCGATCAACGCCAACCCGGGCATCATCGCTGGCCGGACGGTCGGGCAGTTCCTCGACTGGGCCGACCGGGTCATCAACCGGAACACGCAGGGCAACGTCGCGACGCGGCGGCAGGCGGACATCCTCGGGGCCCAGGTGAGGACGACGGACGAGACCACCTATGAGGCGGCCCGGCGCGAGAAGGCGCAGGAGCTCCTCAACGAGGCGGTCGAGAAGGGCACCCGGCTCGGACTGGAGTACCAGAACGCCCAGAAGCTCATCAACGACGGCCTGGGCAAGGTCTCGGAGGGCGCCCGTGGGGAGGCGCAGGCCCTGCTGGAGAGCGCCGACGCCTGGGCCAAGCGCAACGCCCAGGTCCAGAACAGCGCCCTGATGCGCGAGGTGAGGTTCGAGACCGAGCAGCTCGGACGCACCGACAGCGAGCAGCGGATCGCCTCCCGCCTGCGCGGCACCGGCCTCGGCATGGACAGTCCGGAGGCCGAGGGGATGCGGATGGTCGACACCCTGAAGGAAGCGAAGGACATCGCCAAGGACGCCTTCTCCGGCCTCGCCTCGGATCTCCGCCGCGGTGTCTCCGCGGCCGAGGCGCTCAAGAACGTCTTCGACCGCATCATCGACAAGCTGATGAACAAGGGCATCGACGCCCTGGTCAGCGGTCTGTTCGATGGCATCGGCGGCGGCTCGCGCGCCCTGCCGACGATGGCGCAGGGCGGCTACGGGCCCGACCTTCCGGGGGGCGGCTCATTGGGCGGGCTGGGCAGCATCATGGCTGCGGCCAGCAAGTTCTTCGGCTTTGCGGATGGCGGCTACACCGGCGCGGGCGGCCGCTTCGAGCCGGCCGGCATTGTCCACCGCGGCGAATACGTGCTCGACGCGGCGACCACGTCGCGGATTGGAGTGTCGGCCCTGGACACCCTCCGGGCGAACCTCCGGGGCTATGCCGCTGGCGGCTATGTGGCGCCGGCCGGCGCCGCGGTTTCGGCGGCCATGCAGCAAGCCGCAAACGCCAACGCGGCCCAGCAGGGACCGGTCTTCAACGCCACCATCAACACGCAGTCGACGGGCGACCCGGAGGCCGACCAGCGCAACGCCGACGCGAACGCCAAGGCGATGCGGGCCGAATATGAGCGGATGTGGATGGCAATGGCGCAGCGCGAGATGCGGCCGGGCGGGACGCTGCACGCCGCTGGCGCGCGGCGGGCATCGTGAGGGGCGACATGGCCGACGCGATCAATACCAAGCCATGGGATCCGGTGGAGTACCTGGACTCCATCTCCACCGTGACCGCCTACCTCGAAGCAGCCCTTGAGGACGGGAGCCCGATCCTGCTCGCGAAAGCAGTCGAGAACTCTATTCGCGCTCTGGGCCGGATTGAGGCTCGCGTCGTCGCTAATCCGCTCGGGTGATCGTGATCTCGAAGTTACCCAGCGGCCGGCCCTCGGCCGTGAGGTCCCGCAAGCTGAACATGAGGCTCTGCGAGCCCTGGTTCACGGCGAAGGCTACCAGCTCGAAGAGCGCCCGCTGCACCTCCGGCGGCCAGTTCGTCACCGGCGTCGGCTTCGGGATCTGAGGCCCGCGGTTCTCCGACTTCGTCATTCACCCGTCCATCGTTTTCTCGGGAGTAGCACATGAACCGCCGCTCGCTGCTGGCGATGCTCGGGCTCGCACCCGTGGCCGCACCCGCCGCCCTGGCCGCCGCCAAGCAGGCCGTCCACGAGAACCTGATGGTCGGCGAGTACGCCAGCGGCCTCTCGGACGTCGTCATCGACGGAACCCGGATCGGCTGCGGCTCGATCACCGCCGACAGAATTCGCGCCGAGCACATCGGCGCCGCCGAGATCCCGGCCGGCTCGATCAGCATCAGTAAGCTGCGCGTCGAGACCCCCATCGATCCCTTCTGCACCGGCCAGGACCGCCTGATCGGCGCCCTCAGCTTCGGCGCCTAACGGCCCCGTCCCGTCGCGGCCTCGGGAATGGGCCGGCAGCACACCCTAGGAGCAGCCCGTGAAGAAGCCCCCGATCGACCGCAAGGCCGAGGACGCCCAGATCCCTCCGCCCGCGCCCCCGTCAGCGCCCCAGGCGACCGCGCAGGCCTCCGGCGACGTGCCGATGCCCACGGTCGAGAACAACCCGCCCTGCGTCTTCAAGCCGGGCGCCGGCATCAACACCGGCGACGTGATCGAGATCGCCCTGATGTTCTGGATCCAGCTCACCAACAGCCCGGTCCAGGTCGAGAAGGGCGCCCTGCGCAGCGTCACCCTTTCGCCCGAGCGGGTCGAGCAGCTGAGCGACAGCGCCCGCCGCTTCATGGCCCCGCTGGGGCAGCACTGAAAGCCTGACAGGCCAGGAGCAGATCGATGGCAGATCAGACCCTACAGCTCGACCTCAACGCGACCGCGGTCCAGCGCGGCACGCCCGTGGCGGTCTTCCGCCGCGGCTTCGATGCCTTCGCGATGCGAGGTCCCGTCCAGATCCAGGGCGCGAACGGCACCTCCGTCCAGGGCGTGATCGTCTCCACCGAAGTCGGCCGCTTCTTCACCCTCTGCCAGCGGTTCATCGGGCAGAACGTGTTCGCCGCCCCCGCGGCCGCGGCGACGCCGGGCTACTTCGCGCCGGAGGCGGCGCTGTTTGATGCGCTGGAGAAGGAGTACGGCCGCGAGGCGCTCTACCCGCTGGAGCCCTACACCGTGCTGATGGTGACGGTCCCCATGCAGTCGCCCACCCCCATGCCGCTCGGGACGGCGTAAGGAGTAGGCCTTGGCCTACCCGAGCTTCCCCACGCTCGGGATCGGCCCCTACGGGCCGGTCACGACGGGCTCGTCGCGGATCTCCAGGATGGCGGTGCTCACCGCCACCTTCGGCGACCGCTACAGCCAGCGCACGGGCGACGGCATCAATCCGCTGACGCGGGACTTCAACTATCGCTCCGTCCCGCTCGCAGCTGACAAGATCGAAGCGCTGGAGGCCTTCCTGGTCAGCCGCAAGGGCTACCTGCCCTTCCTGTTCCAGGTCCCGTACGAGCCGGCGCCCCGGCAGTTCATCTGCGACACCTGGACCACCGACTATTCGGATCGGCTCCAGAGCACGCTGACGGCGACGTTCAAGGAGAACTTCGACCCGTGACCTCTCCGAATACCGCTCTCATCCGCGCGGGCCAGAGCCTCACGCCGGGCGATCTCGTCGCGCTGTTCATCATCGACCTGTCGCCGATCCGGGTGAACCAGCAGTTCGCGTTCACGTCCGAGGCGGACCGGGCGCGCGGCCCGCTGACGTTCCGGGGCGTGACCTACACGCCGCTCGACGTGAAGGCCGAGGGCTTCGAGATGACCGGCCACGGGCAGATGCCCCAGCCGAAGATCAGCGTCTCGAACGCCACCCGGTTGATGTCGTCGGCGACGCTGCTCTACCAGGACCTGATCGGCGCCCGGCTCATCCGCACGCGCACCTACGCGCAGTTCCTCGATGACGGTGAGACACCCGACGCCGAGGCGGCCTACGCCCAGGACATCTACCGCTTCGAGCAGAAGGTCGAGCACTCGAAGCACCAGATCGTCTGGACCCTCGCGGCCGACATGGACCAGGAGGGCCGCGAGCTGCCCGCCCGGCTGATCGTCCGCGACATCTGCCTGTGGCGGTACCGGCGCTGGGACGCTGAGAAGGGGGACTGGGACTATTCCCACGTGACGTGCCCCTACACGGGTCCTCAGGCCTACGACCGGTTCGGCAATCCCACCACACCCGACAAGGACGAGCCCAGCCGGCACGTCACCACCTGCTGCAAGGTCCGCTTCGGCGCCGACGCGCCACTGCCCTTCGGAGGCTTTCCCGGTGTCGCTCGCGTTCGCGTTTGACGACGGCCTCACCACCCGCTGGAGCGCCGCGGTGGACGCGCACAAGCGCCACGCTCATGCCGAGTGGCCGCGCGAGGCCGGCGGCCTGATCCGCGAGGACGGCTCCTACGCCCCGCTCCGGAACATCGCCGGCGAGCCGTTGACGGAGTTCGAGACCGACCCGGCCGAGGTGGAGGCGGTGAGCGGGCACCGCTACCTCGCGGTCCTGCATTCGCACTGCTCGGTCGAGGATCCGGCGACCGGCAAGGTCACCCCGCCGCCGGACTGTCCCTCGGGCGCCGACATGGAGGCGCAGATGGCCACGGCGGTGCCGTGGGGCATCTCGCTCTGCCTCTCGACCGGCTGCGCCGACCCGTTCTGGTTCGGGGATCAGGTGCCGCGCCCGCCGCTGCTCGGCCGCCCGTTCCGGCACGGGGTCAACGATTGCTACAGCCTGGGGCGCGACTGGCACCGCGAGGTGGCCGGGATCGAGATCCCCGACTTCGTGCGCAACCCGGACTGGTGGCAGCCGCGGGACGGCCAGCCCCAACTCGATCTCTACCGCGACGGCTTCGAGCGGGCGGGCTTCCGGCGCGTCGAGCGCGGCCCCGAGGGCCCGCTGCCGGGCGACTGCTTCCTGTGCCGCGTCCGCTCCCCCGTGCTGAACCACGGCGGGATCTACATCGGGGGCGGCCTCATCCTGCACCACCTCGCGCACCAGCTGTCCGGTCGCGACCCCGCCTCGGTCTGGCGGAGCAAGCTCGACTTCCTGGTGCGCCACACGGATCTGCCCGACGACTGGAGGCCTCCGGCATGATGCGGACCGTGCGCCTCTACGGCTCCCTGGCCGAGCAGTTCGGCTCCTCCTTCCGCCTCGACGTGCGCTCGCTGGCGGAGGCCTGCCGCGCGCTCGGCGCGCAACTGCCGGGATTCCGGCAGGCGATCGAGGAAGGCCGGTTCCGGGTCACCCTCGGCCGGAGCCGGCGCACCGGCTGGCAGCTGGACAAGGATCTGATCAGCTTCGGGCTGCCCGAGGGCGACCTGCACATCGTGCCGGTGATCCGCGCCCGCAAGTCCGGCATGTCGATCGGCAAGATCATCGTCGGCACGCTGATTGCGGTCGCCACCTGGTGGATGGGCGGCCCGGCGTGGCTGATCAGCATGGGCGCCATGGTTGCCCTCCAGGGCGTGTCCTCCCTGCTGTCCCCCAAGAAGAAGACCGAGAAGCAGAAGAAGTCCTACATGTTCCAGGGCGCCGACAACGTCTCGGAACAGGGCATCCCCGTGCCGCTCATTTACGGGCGCGCCATGGTGAACCCGATCACGATCTCTGCTGGCGTGACCACGGCCAACAGCACCGGCCTGCCGACCGCGTAAGGACATCATGGACCGCATCGATTTCGATCCGGCCCCCGCGCCGGAGGACAGCGTGCGCCAGGACGCTCCGATCCGGGGCAGGAAGTCCTCCTCCGGCCGCGGCAAGACCGACGGCTCGGGCTCGACCGCGCCCGACACCCTGTTCTCGAACGCCACGGTCCGCCTCGTGGACCTGCTCGGCGAGGGCGAGATCACGGGCGTCGTCGACGGCCTGAAGGGCGTCTACTTCAACGACGTCCCGGTCCAGAACGCGGACGGCACCTTCAACTTCAAGGGCCTGAGTGCCGACTTCCGCACCGGCACGCCGGATCAGTCCTACATGCCCGGCTATCCCGAGGTGGAGACGCCGCGGGAGGTCGGGGTCAAGGTCAACAAGGCGACGCCGGTCACCGCCGCGATCAGCGACGGCGAGGCCGACCGGGCCCGCGTCATCATCGAGCTGCCGGCGCTGTTCCTGGCCAAGAACGACGGCTCGGTCCGCCAGAACAGCGTCAGCTTCCGCATCGAGGCCCGCTACAGCGGCGGGCCGTGGGTGAACCAGCTCGGCGACCTCACCATCACCGGCAAGAACACCTCGCCCTACTTCGTGTCCTATGAGGTCGCCCTGCCGCGCAATCCGGCCGGGTCGAGCCCGCCCTGGCAGGTGCGGGTCACCCGCCTGACCGACGACACGGACGGCTTCAACACCAGCCAGGACCAGTGGACGAGCCAGAGCGATCTCGTCTTCTACTCGGTCACCGCGATCCAGGACGCCAAGTTCAGCTATCCGCATTCGGCCCTGGTCGGCCTGACCGCCGACGCGAGCAACTTCGGCTCCTCGGTGCCGGCCCGGACCTATCTGGTGGACGGCCTGCTCATCAAGGTGCCGTCGAACTACGACCCGATCGCGCGCACTTACTCCGGCATCTGGGACGGCACGTTCAAGGAGGAGTGGTCGGACAACCCGGCCTGGGTGTTCTTCGACGTGCTGTGGAACGACCGCTACGGCCTGGGCGAGTTCATCAGCGTCGAGAGCATCGACAAGTGGACGCTGTACGAGATCGGCCGCTACTGCGACGTGCCGGTCTCGGACGGCCGCGGCGGGCAGGAGCCGCGCTTCCGCTTCAACGCCCAGATCAGCGCCCAGCAGGACGCCTTCGACCTGCTGCAGCAGATCAGCGCGATCTGGCGCGGCATGGCCTACTGGTCCTCGGGCGCGGTCACGGCCACCCAGGACCGGCCCGACGACGTCCGCCAGCTGGTCACGCCGGCCAACGTCATCGAGGGGCTGATCACCTACAGCTCCTCGGGGCGCAAGGCCCGCCACACCGTGGCGCTGGTCAGCTGGACCGACCCGGACAATCTGTTCAAGCCGCAGATCGAGGTGGTCGAGCACGGCGAGGGCATTGCCCGCTACGGCTACAACCCGACCAAGATCGACCTGCTCGGCTGCACCAGCCGGGGCCAAGCCCACCGCGAGGGCCTGTGGCGCCTCCTGGTCGAGAACTACGCCACGCAGACCGCGACCTACCGGGCCGGCCTCGACCATGCCGTGCGGCGGCCCGGCGACATCATCGCCATCGCCGACCCGCAGATCAGCACCATCGACGCCGGCGGCCGCCTCAAGGCCGGCTCGACGGCCTCGAGCCTCCTCCTCGACCGCCGGGTCACCCTGAAGAGCGGGGTGAGCTACGAGATCTCCGTCACCCTGCCGGACGGCAGCGTGGCGGAGCGGCAGATCACGACCCTGGCCGGCGTCGACCTCACCGAGGTCAGCGTCTCGCCCGCGCTGCCGGCCGTGCCGGACGCCGCGGCGGTGTGGCAGATCGCCGGCGAGGTGGTGCCGCAGCTGTTCCGGATCGTCGGGATCAAGGAGGTCGAGCCGCACATCTACGAGGTCCAGGCGCTCCAGCACGAGCCCTCGATCTACGCGGCGGTGGACGACGGGGCGGCCTTCGAGCCGCTGACCATCGGCGAGTTCCCGAACGTCGTTCTCGCCCCGACGAACCTCACGGTGAGGGAAAGCACCTACTTCGAGAACAACCTGCCGCGGCAGAGCCTGCTCCTCAGCTGGACGGCCGGCCAGCCCTTCAACTCGGTTGCCTACTACGTCACTGCGGTGAAGCCGAACGGCTCGCTGGTGACCCTACCGAAGCGCAGCACCACCTCGGCGGACTTTGACGACGCGGCCACGGGCGAGTGGACCTTCATCGTCCAGGCCGAGGGGTTGAACGGGCGCCTCTCGGATGCCGCCCAGACCACCTACACGGTCCAGGGCTGGGAAGGCCTCCAGGGGCCGAGCGTCACCGGCCTGCAGGTCAAGGGCGGCGGCAGCGTCTTCACGGGGCGGAGCTGCACCCTGGAGTGGGGCCTGACCTGGCCGGCGGACGTGAGGCCCTACGAGGTCGGCTACGCCTTCCGGGTCTTCGACGCGGACACCACCGCGCTCCTCCACACCGAGATCATCACCGCCGCGCAGGCGACCTACGACTACGAGGAGAACCTCAACGAGGGCGGGCCGCGGCGGCGCTTCCGCGTGTCGGTCGCCGCGCGCGACGCGATCGGCCGCGAGAGCCAGCCTGCGGTTCTGGTCGTGTCCAACCCGCCGCCCGGCATGGTCGTCCCGACGCTGGACTGGACGACGGAGTCGATCGGCATCTGGATGAACCCGCCGGCCGACCCCGATCTGGCGGGCGTGCTGGTCTGGCTGTCCAAGACGAACAACTTCAACCCACTGACCACATCCCCGGCGGCCGATTTGGCCCCCACGGGCTTCGCGCTGCTGCCGGCCGAGGCGGAGACGACCTACTACGTCCGGGTCGCCTTCTACGACAGCTTCGGCAAGAACCCGGCCGAGCTGAACATCTCGCCCCAGGTCGAGATCCGCACGACCAACCTGCTGTTCGACACGACCGCGCCCGACATCCCGACCGGGCTCGCCCTGGCGACCGCGCTGGAGGTCTCGGCGACCGGGGTGGCGACCTCGCGCATCGACGCGACCTGGAATGCGGTCACGAGCGATAACCTCGGGATCTACGAGTTCGAGCTGACCGAGGGAGATGGGATCACCAACCCCTCGTGGGTTCGCGACCGCGCCGACAAGGGCCAGCCGAAGTACACGTGGCGGAACCTCAAGCCGGGCGTCCTCTACACGGCCCGCGTCCGCACCGTGAACGACAGCGGGGTGGCAGCCTCGGGCTGGTCGAGCATGGTTTCGATCACCGCGGCCAAGAACGCCACCCCGCCCGGCGCCATCACCAACTTCACCGTGGACGCCGCCTACCGGACGGCAAGCCTGTCGTGGACCAATCCGAGCGACCCGGACCTTGCCGCGATCGAGGTGTGGATCGGGACGCGCGACGACGGGGCGGACGCCACCCTGTTCGCCAAGGTGCCGGTCCCGCTCAACTTCTTCAGCGACACCACCCTGGAGATCGTACAGACCCGCAAATACTGGGTGCGGCCGGTCAACAGCTCGGGCGCGGCCGGCGACTTCGTCGGCCCGAAGACGGCGACCACGGCGGCTCTCCCGGCGGCGGCGCTCCAGAACGAGACCATCGACGCCACCAAGATCGCCTCATCCATCGTGGCGCCGGCCGTGGTCACCAGCCTGCCGGATCCGGCGACCTGGACCGGCCCGAAGCTCGCCTACAACGCCGCGGACGGCAAGCTCTACCGGCTCGTGAACGGCGCCTGGACGGCGGCGGTTGCGGCGGTCGATGTCGGACCGGGCCTGACCGCGGCCCAGATCGCCAGCGTCAATGCGGCGGCGGTCGCCGGCCAGCTCACGAAGGAGCAGATCGCGAGCATCAATGCGGCCTCGGTGGTCGGCCAGATCGTCGCCGCGCAGATCGAAAGCATCACGGCGGCCCAGATCAGCGGGCAGCTCACGGCCTCGCAGATCGTCTCGCTGGCAGCCACCCAGATCTCCGGCACCCTGTCGGACGCCCAGATCGCCGCCATCAGCGCCTCGAAGCTGGTCGGGCAGGTGGTCGCCTCGCAGATCGCCTCGCTCGCCACCTCCCAGCTCACCGGCACGATTTCGGATGCGCAGATCGCCCAGCTCTCGGCCGCCAAGGTCGCAGGGCAACTCTCCGACGCCCAGCTTGCAGGCATCAGCGCCTCCAAGCTGGTCGGACAGGTGGTCGCGAGCCAGATCGCCTCGCTGACCGCCGCGCAGATCACGGGGCAGCTCACCGCGGCCCAGATCACCTCACTGACGGCTGCCCAGATCACCGGGCAGATCGGCCGGACGCAGATCGCGGACAACGCGATCGACACGCCCCAGCTCAACGCGGGTGCGGTCTCGACCGCGAAGCTCGCCGCCTGGGCAGTCACGGCCTCGAAGCTCGCCGTGGCGAGCCTGAACCTCGCGACCAACGGCGGCCTCCAGCAGGGTTCCTCCGGCTGGGTCGCTGGCCCGGGTAACACGGGCGTCAACCCGATCGTGGAGGGCATCCGCACCGACTACGCGCCGGCCGGCATGCGGGTGCTCTCGGCCCGCTACGATACGGCCCCGACCACGGGGACCTACGCCGAATTCATCTACTCCAACCCGGATGCGAGCGGGGCCGGGCAGCGCATCCGAGTTACGGGCGGCGCGCTCTACGAGGTCTCGGCCTACATCTCGGCCCACCGCTGCTCGGCTTACGTGTCGATCATCTGGTGGGACGCCGCCGGTACCTACATCACGGAAGCCACCGGCAACAGCATCGTCGCGACGCAGCTCGCCTCCGGCTCCTCCCTGGCGGACTGGGACAAGTTCGCCCGCTCCTGGGTGATCGCCACCGCGCCGGCCAACGCTGCCTTCTGTGACCTTCGGGTCCGGTGGACCGGCTTCGGCATCCAGCCCTACTGCATGGCCGGCGGGCTGCTGTTCGCCCAGGCGGTCGCGGGCCAAACCGAGCCGAGCCCGTATGCCGACGCGGGCGTGACCATGATCGACGGCCCCAACATCCGCACGGGCTCGATCTACGGCGACCGGCTTGTTGCCCGCACCATCACCGCAGGGCAGATCGCCACGGGAACAATCACGGCCACGGAGATCGCCGGCTCGACCATCACGGCCGACAAGATCGCCGGCCGCACCATCACGGCCTCGCAAATCGCGACCGGGACGCTCACCGCCACCGAGCTGGCGGCGGGCTCGGTGACCACCTCGAAGCTCGCGGTCGCCAGCCTGAACCTCGCCATCAACGGCGACATGGGCAACCTGAACACGCTGGGCAATCCGGCCGCCTGGAGCAGCGACAGCTCCGGCCTTGCCGGCGCCACCATGCTCCCCAGCGGGGTCGACTACCTCTACTGCCCGGCCGGCCTGCGGGCCATGAAGATCGCCGCCACCGCGGTTCCGACCAACCAGGGCTCGATCGGGCAGGTCTGGTTGAGCCGGGTCGAGACGGACGGCACTCTCTATCCCTTCTCGGTGCGCGCCGGCACGACCTACGAGGTCTCGGCCTACCTCAGTGCCCACCGCTGCACCGCCTATGTCGGGTTGGTCTGGTATGACGCCAACCAAGCCTATATCGGCGAGACCTGGGGCAGTCAGATCGTCAACTGGGGCGGCAGCATCTACAACTCCCAGGCGGATTGGGAGCAGTTTGGCCGCTCGAAGCTGATCGTCATCGCCCCAGCCGGTGCAGTCTACTGCCGGCCTTACGTCCGCTATGGGATCACATGGTATCCGTCAGACCCTGCACCGCCCTACTGCTTCATCAGCGGTGTGATGCTGGCGGTCGCAGTGGCAGGGCAGACGGAGGTCTCGCCGTTCTCGCCGGCCGGTCTCACCACCATCAACGGCGCCTCGATCCGCACCGGCTCGGTTGCCGCCGACAAGATCATCGCGAAGTCGATCACCGCAGGCCAGATCGCCACCGGCACCATCACGGCGACCGAGATTGCCGGATCCACGATCACCGGGGATCGGATCGCCGGCAACACCATCACGGGCGGCAACATCCAGGCGGGCAGCCTGACCGCGCGCGAACTCGCGGCCGGCTCCGTCACCACGTCGAAGCTCGCGGTCTCCAGCTACAACGTCGCCTACAACACGGAGCTGGCGCAGAGCACCCGGGGCTGGAGCATCTCCGGCACGAGCTGGGGTGCGAACATGCCCCTGATCTGGCAGGAAACCCTTTGGGTGCCGGCCGGCGCGACGGGCCTCCGGCTCACCTGCGACGTCGCGGCGGCGGCCGTCCCGGCAGGCGGCTACTTCGAGCTGTTGCACGGCCGCGCCACCGCCACCGGCCTCTGGGCCTTCTACCCCTGCGTGGGCGGATCCTTCTACGAGTTCAGCGTCTACGCGACGGGGCACCGCTGCGCGCCCCAGATGTATGTCCAGTTCCTCGACGCGGCCGGCAATCATGTCGCCTACGCGGGCGGCGTGGTCGGTGCCCCCAACCAGGGCGTGGCCGGCGGCGCCCTGAAGGACTACCCCCGCCTCGGGTTCATCGCCCAGGCTCCGAGCAACGCAACCCAGTTCCGAGTCATGTATCGGGGCGTCAACATCACGGGTGACAACCCGATCGTGATGCTCGCCGGCATGATGTATGCGGGCGCCCGCGCCGATCAGACGGAGTGTTCGCCCTACACCCCACCCGGGGTCACGCTGATCGACGGCGGCACCGTCATGACGCACACGCTCGCGGCGGACCGACTCGTCGCACGGTCGATCACCGCCGGGCAGATCGCGGTCGGCGCGATCACGGCAACCGAGATCGCCGGCTCGACCATCACGGGCGACCGCATCGCCGGGTCGACCATCACCGGAGACAAGATCCAGGTCCGCACCATCACCGCGGCCAATATTGCCGGCCAGACCATCACGGCCTGGGAGATCGCCGGCAACACCATCACGGCAAACCAGATCGCCGGCCAGACCATCCTCGGCTGGAACATCGCCGGCCGCACGATCTCGGCGGACAAGCTCGTCGCCAACTCGATCACGGCGGGCGAAATCCAGGCCGGCGCCATCGGCGTCGATCAGCTCGCGGCGGGCGCGATCACGGCCGACAAGATCGGCGTCGGGCTCAACTCGACCAACCTGCTCTACAACTCGGACTTCAAGGCGGGCGCGGCCAATGCGATGCCGCCGGGCGTTACCGGCTGGGGATCGAGCGTCACGGTCAGCGCCCCGTATGTCGGGCTCAACCAATCGGGCCCCGGCTGGCAGCCGACCGGCATGGGCTCGCTCCAGATGTCGTGCGCCGGCACGCCGCCGGCGGGCCAGATCCTGGATGCGTATCTGGCCTACCCGCGCCAGGACGGTGCGTGGGAGACCAAGTTCCCGGTTGTCGGGGGCAAGCGGTATGAGGTGTCCGGCTATGTGAGCGCCCACCGCTCGCAGGCCTACATGGTGGTGTCGTGGTTCGACGCGGGCGGCATCTATCTCGGGGCTACGACGACGACCGTCGTTGAGAACCAGCAGTCGAGCGGCAACCTGAACGCCTGGGCACGCTGCACCGGCATGGGCACCGCGCCGGGTGACGCCGCGACGGCGACCGTCTCGTTGCGCATGGCCTTCAACGGCGGCAACGGACCCTACAACTTCTGGAGTGGCATTTACTTCGCCCAGGCGAAGGCCAACCAGACCCAATACTCGGACTGGGCGCCGGGCTCCTCGACCGTGATCTGGGGCGATACCATCGCCACCGGCACCATCCATGCCAACCGGATCACCGCCGGGACGATCACGGCCGACCGGATCGCCGCGAACGCCATTACCGGCGGCCGGATCGCCGCCAACACCCTCACCGGCTGGCACGTGGCGGCGAACTCGATCTATGCGGACAAGATCGCGATCGGCGGTGGGCAGGCGCTCACCTCGTGGATGGGTTCGGACACCACCAAGATCAACGGCGGCGCCATTCAGGCCAACTCGATCCTGGTCAACTCCCTGGTCGTCGGCCTGCGCGGCGTCCGCACGGTGAGCCTCGATTTCTCGGTCGACAAGACCACGCGCGTCCTCTCGTGGACCGCAGGCTACGTCCTGTGGATCGATGACACGGGTGCCAACCGGGCCGATCAGGTCGCAGCCGGCAGCTTCAACACGGGCGGCGGCTACACCTATGTCTGGTGGAACAAAACCACGCCGGGCCAACTGTATGCCGCCAGGGACAACTGGCCCGACATCTTCAGCGACAAGAACGCGGTGCTGCTGGCGTCGTATGATGGGTACGCTGGGATCAACAACTTCGGCGGCGGCACGATCATCGACGGATCCCGGATCAACACCGGCACGATCACCGCCAACCAGATCGCGGCCAACGCCATCCAGGCCAGCCACATCGCGGCCGGACAGATCACTGCGGAGAAGATCGGCGCCGGGCAGGTCACTGCGGACAAGATCGGGGCCGGCACCATCACGGCGGGGGACATCTTCGTCGGGAACACGCAGTTCGTCCTCCAGGCCAACGGCGGCGCCCCGCGCATGTTCGTGCGCGACGGCGGCGGCAACCTGCGGGTGCTGATTGGCCAGACGAACGGCTTTACCCCGCGCGGTGGCGACTGGGGCATCGCGATGTGGGGGAACGACAACACCTACATCCTCGGCCCGGACGGCGTGAACGGCGGCGGCATCTGGGTCAGCTCGATCGCCGCCGACAAGCTCTCGGTGACGCAGCTCTCCGCCATCACCGCCAACGTCGGCACGATGACCGCCGGCCTGCTTCAGAGCGGCGATGGGCAGATGCAGGTCGACCTCACCAACAAGCGCATCCTCATCTGGGGCTGACCGTGGTTTGGCGCACCCTCATCGGGCAGCACCCGACCGGGCATCAGGGGCTGTTCGTCTCGAAGCCCGGCTACGACGCACTGGCCTGCGACCCGACCAACCACTCGCAGTGGATGTTCTCCTCCGCTGCGGGCCGGATGGCGAACATCCTCCAGGCGGGGACGAGCAATCTCGATCAGGTCGTCACCATCCCGGACATCGGCTACTACCCCTGGTACTACTTCGACCGCTACGACCCCTCCGCCGGACAGCTCGCCCAAGAAGAGGCCGTGTATGGAGGCAACTACGGCTTCCCGCGCTTCCAATTCCAGTACCTGAACCGAGCCCAATTCAGGATCGCGAAGCTGCGGCCGGACTTGGATCCCAACGCCGTGCCGGGTTATTTCCGGTACGTGGTCCTCACCTTGCCGATCAAGGCATAGCTCATGACCTGGCGAACTCATATCGGACCTGGGGCCTTCCGGGTGATGCGCCCCGGCTTTGATGTCTTCACCCCGTCCTGGGACGGGATCCTGCTGGACCTGTTCGTCCGGTCGGGTCAGCTCCTGGAGCACGGCATCGTCACCCTCGGGGCTCACCCGACCTCGTCAGGGGCGAAGCAGGCCACGGTCGGCATCGGGCCCTACGGCGTCACCCCGGACGTGATCCCGATCGCGGTGCGCCCGAACGGCACGGTCCAGTGGCCGCCGGTGGCCCTCCAGTCGAGCGGAAGTGCCTTCAACTCAGTGGTCCCGCGCCACACCATGAAGCTCCGGATCGCGACGAACCAGTTCGTGATCTCGTGCTTCGGCGCTGGCGGCACCTACACCGAGCTGCCGGACAAGATCATGTACCTCGTCTATCGCCGCCAGACCTTCTCGTGAGACCCCATGGCCTTCAACGCTCAGTTCAATGTCAACGGCGATCCGCTGAAGATCTGGAACCACGGCGGTGGCGCGCCGGGCGACCCGCTGGATCCGTCTCTGATCTTCTCGGCCCAGTACCCGCCGGCCGTGGCCGAGGAGTTCATCCTGGGCTCGCCGGGAGACATGACGCAGGCGTGGCGCCCCCGGGTCGAGACCGCGCGCAAATACTACACCTTCCCGTGGATCTGCGGGACCTACATCAACAACGACGGGACCATCTTCCCGATGGGGGCGCTCGTCATCACCAACACGCAAGGCGTCGCCCAGGCCTACTGGGTCTGCCAGTACACCCTGACCCCGCTCGGCGACGGGCGCTTTGCCATCGACTGGTCTGTCCAGGGCGGCGGCACCTCCGGCACAGGGATGATCACGGCCGGCACCCTCAAGTTCTGGGTGCTGGGCAGAGGAGACTGAGGTGTTCTTCATCTACAACGACGCGGGCCGCATCACCCAGATGGTGGGCCAGAGCCAACCCGGCTACGCCGACCTGCTGCGCGAGGCCGGCACGAACTTCGTGGAGGTCGGCCAGGACATGACCGACACCTACGTGGACCTGAGCAGCGGCACGCCGGCCCTGAAGCGGCGCCCGGAGCTGGCGGGCGAGTTCGACAAGACTACCCTCAAGCCGTTCGAGCAGGCGACGCTGCCCGGCGTGCCGGCCTGCAGCATCGTGGTCGAGGAGGGCCCGCTCGGCCCCGGCCAGACCCCGCACCCGGGCGGCGACCTCGTGATCGGCTTCGTGGTGCCGGGCAGCTATCGCCTCTCGATCGAGCCGTTCCCGTATCGGCGGCGCGCCTTCACCCTCACCGTCACGGAGCCGTCTGCCCCATGAGCCTGATCCTCGGCCCGAGCCTGGCGCAGTTCCAGGACCTGGCCTACGCCGCCCTGATGCGCTTCTACGCCGAGATCGGCCAGACGGAGCGCGCGGCGGTGCAGCGCGCCATGGACACCAACAAGGCCGCCCAGGCCCGCGCCTTCCTCTCCGCGGGCGTGCGCTCGACCATGCTGGAGGAGGAGGCCCGAATCCGCGGCCTCACGGTTGCGCAGCTGGCCCGGCAGGTCGACGCCGCGGCCAGCACGGCCGAGCAGATCGAGCTGGCGCGCGTGGCCTGCGCGCAGGAGGTCTACGCCGCCACCGACCACCAGGGCGTGCTCGCGGCCCTGAAGAAGCGCGGCATTCCACTCGCCTAAGCCCCGCGCCGCCGGTTCCTTGATCCGGGGCTCAGGATCACGGCGAGAGCGCCGCGCGCCGCCTGATCCTCCCGCCCCCAGCCCTTCCGCTCCCCTGACAATCGGAGATTCCCCATGGCCGCAAGCCTCGACAGGCAGGCGTTCTTTTCGGCTGTCCGCACGCAGCCCTTCGGCGGCTCGCTCACGCAGTCCCAGGTGGACGGGATGGACGCCATGCTCGACATGGCACCGCCCGACATGGGCGCCGCGCCGCTCGCCTACTGCTTGGCCACCGCCTTCGACGAGACCGGCGGTGCGATGATCCCGCGCGCCGAGAACCTCAATTACACGACGGCGGAGCGGATCCGGGCGGTCTGGCCGAGCCGGTTCCCGACCGTCGCGAGCGCGGTGCCCTACGTGAGAAACCCGCAGGGGCTCGCGAACAAGGTCTACGGCGGGCGGCTCGGCAACACCGGCCCGAACGACGGCTGGCTGTTCCGCGGCATGGGGCTGGTCCAGGCCACCGGTAAGGACAACGCGATCCGCGCCACCAAGCGGCTGCGGGCACTCGGCTATCTCACGCCGGATCAGGACCTCGTCGCCACGCCCGAGCTGATGCTGAACCCGGACATCGCGGCCGTCATGCTGTTCGTCGGCCTGTCCGAGGGCTGGTACACGGGGCGCAAGCTGTCCGACTACTTCGGGCCCGGGCGGGAGAACCCGACCCATGCTCGCGCGATGGTCAACCCGGACAGCAACGGGCCGGCTATCGCGACGATCCACGGCCAGTTCAAAGCGGCGCTGGTGGCCGCCGGGCATAAGCCGGGGGCGGTGACGATCGCGATCCCGACGCCTCCCATCACCATGCGGCCGCTGCCGGCCCCCGACGTCGTGACGCCCGCCGTTGAGGCTCAGACACCGGTGATCGGGGCCAGCACGCCGGCGCCGTCCGCCTCCTGGGCATCGCGGCTGCCGAGCGCTCTGCGCCGCCTTTTCCGCGTCGCCTGACCTATCCCGCACCGGCCGGGCCAGCCGCGCACTTCCAGGAGCCCCCCATGAACAGCGAGCAGCTTACCTCACTCCTGCGCACCCTGCTCCAGGTCGCCGGCGGCATTGCCGTGGGCCGTGGCTGGATCGACGCCGATACCGCCACCGCGCTCACCGGTGCGATCCTCACCATCGTCGTGACCCTGTGGGGGCTGTACGCGCGCCGCAACGCCGCCCTGGTCTCCGCAGCCGCCAAGGTGCCCGAGGTCAGGACGATCCTCGCTGATCCGGCGACCGCGAACGCCATCCCGAGCGCCAAGGTGCAGCCGGCGCCGTGAGGAGGCCGCCATGCTTCTCTCGGTCGTCCGGCACTCGGCCTCGCATAGAGCCAGCCCGGAGGCGGCCATGCGGATCCCCCCACGGCACTGCTGGCTGGCTTACCTTGCGCCTTGGCACGGAACCGCCATGATCCAGTACGATCCCGATCCGGCCATCAACGAGCGCATCCGCAGAGCCGTCCGGTACGGCCAGACCCGCTGGGCCGAGGTCTGGCTGTCCCTGATCATGGTCACGCTCGGGGGAGTGCTGCTCCTCCCCGAGCCCACCTTCGTCGGCCCGCAATGGCGCGTGATCGCGTCCTGCGTGACCGAGCGCACGGCCGGGACGATCTCCGTCTCGGTGGGCGGGGCGCGCCTCCTCGCCCTTTGGATCAATGGCCGCCGCGGCCGGGAGACCTCGCTGATCCGCACCCTCGGGTGCATGTCCGGCTTTGCGTTCTGGCTCGCGACCGCGGCCGGCTTTGCCGCAGCCTACCCGCCGCTCTCCATCGGCATCGCGGTCTACGGCGTCCTCGCCCTGGCCGAGCTTCATTCGTCGGGGCGGGCCGCCTCGGACATGGCGGCCGAGGACACCTTCGGCTTGCGCAGGAGGAGACGGGCAGGTGGCCGACCCGGGCGTCTCCTTTGACAGCTGGCCGGCGATCGTCGTCGGCATCACGGCCGCGATGGCGGGCGCGCTGGTCCCGCTGAACGGCTTCATCAAGACCCTGCTCGATTACCGGCTGGAGGCGAAGAAGGCCGAAGCGCTCCAGGCCGAAACCGCGCGGGACGTCGCCACGGCCGGCCCGGCGGTGTTCGATACGATCGCCGTGGCCGACCTGACGGATGCGGTGAAGGATCTGGCGGCCGCCATCCGGGCCGACACGGCCTCGGACGCGGCCCGGCATGACAGCCAGCTGATCAGCGTGCTGGCCCGCCTCACGGAGCGGATCGAGGAGTGGGAGGAGGCGAGCAGCTGCGGGATGCACCGCGGCTCCCGCCGCGAGCAGCATCCCCGCTGACCGGCCATCGATCTGATTACCCAAGCCCGCCCGGCCCCCGCTGTGGCGGGCTTCGTCGTTCTAGACCTCACCGGCGGGGCGGGTCGCTCGCGCGGACCACCTTTGGTAAGTCTTTGGCGGCGGCGCCGCGGCATGGACTTGGCCCAGGGTCTCCAGCCAGGCGGCCAGTCCGGACGGGATCGGCACCTCGCCGCCTACCTGGAGGAACCCAGGCCCGGTCCGCGTACGATCGCGGAAGGTGTGACGCTGGACGTGGCCGCGGCCGTCGCGAATGACCCAATTGCGTTCTTAACCATGGGCTGGGAGGACGCGACCGATGCTGCCCGCCAGGATGCGTTCCGGACCGCGATCCTATTGGCGAGGGCGGACGTGTGATGAGCAATGGCGAGCACAGAAGCCGCCGGCACCGCTTGGTGGCGGTGATCGTCGGGCTCCTGGTCGTCCTCTTCCTCACCGCAGCCGTTCTGCTGATGTGGGTGAAGTGATACCATGCGGTTGCAGCGCCCGCCGCGACTACGAACACGGCTGAGAGATCCCGCCGACCATCGGCGAGCTGCGCGCAGAAGGCGACGGGACGGCTGCTGTCTATGGCGAGGTCCCTGCGGTCACCAGGCGATCCTCAGCACCGACCGCTTCCTGGCTGAGCTGCCGTTCCCCGACATTGCGCTGCGTCTGCGCTGCTCCGCCTGCGGCGCCCGGCAGGTCAGTGTGATGCGCGACGTGCTCGGGATCTACGCGCGGCTCCATGACGAGACCGGCTGGGGCATGGGCAGCGCCGGCCCGCTGACGGAGGACTACATTAGGCGACTGAGAACGCGTTCGGGGGCGGGCGGGCGATGACCTCGTTGAGGGTGTACAATGCGTTTGAGAGCTCGGTAAGGTCCTTCGGCCCGCCCAGGCAGATGCGGACCGCGCCAGGATCGGTGTCGTCCACCATGGACTCGATGGGGTACGTGACGCGTATGTTGTCCCGGCCCGCGGCCGCAGCGAAGCCGACCGCCGACCATTCGGGCGGCAATGGCAGCCAGCCATAAAAGGGAGGGAACTCCAGCCTCTCTGCTGCGGGAAAGATGCCGGAAAACACCCGATAGCGATCAAGCGCCTGCTGCCGGCGCTCGCGCACCAGCTCGTCCAGCTTGCCGCTCTCGATGAGCCGCACCGCCGTCTCGCTGAACATAGGAACCACGGACGAGGCGCGCAGGAGAAGTTCGGCCTGCTCGGTAAAGGCCGATGGCACCGTCAGCGTGCCGAGGCGGAACCCCGGCGCGACGCATTTGGAATAGGACGTGATGTAGAAGCTGCGGTCGGGAATGAGCTTCGTGAGCAGCACCGGCCGCTCCGGTAGGAAGAAGCCATAGACATCGTCCTCGATCACCTTCAGGTCGAGTTCCTCAGCCAGTTCGGCGATGCGCCGCCGGCGCGCTAGGCTCATGGTGCGAGCCGTGGGGCTCTGCAGGGTCGGCATGCAATAGAACACCTTCGCGCCGGAGGCCCGGCAGGCGGCCGCCAGCGCGTCAGGATGAGCGCCCTCGCCGTCCATGGCCACAGGGACCAGCGTGAGATGGTTGGCCGCGCCGATCGCCTTGAAGCCGGAATAGGTGAGGGAATCCACGAGGACGGCATCGCCGGGCCGCGCCACCAGGCGCAGCGCGATGTCGATGGCGTGCTGGGCGCCGTTGCACAGGAACAGCCGCATCGGGTCCACGATGAACGAGCCGCCGGAGACGGAGGCGGCAATGATCTCGCGATGCTGCCGGATACCGCCGTGGGGATGGTAGTTCAGGAGGGGCGCGAGCTCGCGCCCCTGCGACACCTCGGCCAGCAGCTCTGATAAGATCTCGGTCTCGCGCCCATCAGCCGGCACGTTCAACGCCAGGTTCACGGGCTCGCGCGCAGCGGACGCCTCGTCGCGGCCCGGGGCGGGCCGGCGCACAAAGGTGCCTTGCCCCACATGGCCGCTGACGATGCCGCGCTGCTCGGCCTCCTGATAGGCCTTGCTCACGGTGCCAACGGATAGGCCAAGTTGCTGCGCCAACTTCCGGTGCGAGGGCAGGCGGGAACCGTCAGTCAACCGGCCTTCGGTGATATCCTGCTCCAGGGCGTTCACCAGAGCCAGGTAACGCGGCCCGGAGGGTGACAATTTCCTTGGCAGCCATCCGGAAAGCTTCATCTTGTCCGAGCCCATCAGCTGATATTTCCTTTCCCGGCCCGTTTCACTTCGGGCCGCTATATCTGAAGGTGGCCGACGTATTTCTTGACCGTATAGGCCTCAAGTCCCTCGATGCCACCTTCGCGGTTAACTTGGCAGAATAGCCACGTTGGGTAAAGTTTTCGATCAAATATTCGTGCGTCAGTTTGATCAACACGTCGCGGACAGGCGTTACACCGGCGCCGTACTTGATATAAAGCTCATTAACTTTGAAAGAACTGGCTGGAGCGATCCGATTGAAGGCGATATTGTCCTCTATTCTTGAATGAGCTCCCATATTCTTGTATTGATTGTTATGGTTGTGTTCGGCCGTACCATTTCGTACGTTCATTTGTTTAACCACGTTTCGCCCATCATCAGCCGATGGCGCACCCGTGTCTGCGCGGTCCATCTTTTCGCGATCTGCGCAGTTCCTCGACACCGGCACCTCCGGTCGAGGTTGCTACCCTATGAAAAAAACCTTTGCAAGGAGCGTCGAGGTTTTGCAAGGATCGTTGACGCCATATGAAAGAAATCTCTCAAGCGGGTTTGACATTCTTTGTCCCAGAAACTAGCATATCTATGCTGCGGATGAATGAAAGAATCTGCCAACAGGAGAGTTAGATGCCCCGCCCTACCATCGCCGATGTGGCCAAGGCCGCCAATGTCAGCGTGTCAACGGTCGATCGTGTCCTGAGCGGCCGCCATTCCGTGCGGGAGGCAACCGCCGAACGGGTGCAACGTGCCGCGGAGGCCGTCGGCTTTCATCTCGCTGGGACGATCCGTCACCGCCTCGGACAGGATCGGCCTGCCCGCACCCTCGGCTTCCTCCTCCAGCAGCGGCAAAACGAGTTTTACGAGACACTCGGGCAGGTCCTGCAGGAGGCAACGGATGCCTCGACGACCATCAGGGGCCAGGCGGTGGTGAGGTTCCGGGACTACCAGGAGGAGGAGGTCGCCGCGGAATGCCTCCTCCAGCTTGGGCGGGAATGCAATGCCGTGGCGGTCGTCGCCGCAGATCACCCCAAGGTGACGCAGGCGATCGACACTCTGCACGAGGAAGGCGTGCCTGTATTCGCGCTCATTTCCGAGCTCACGGCGGCGAACAGTGCCGGCTACGTAGGGCTGGACAACTGGCAGGTCGGCGGCACCGCGGCTTGGTTCCTCTCCAACATGTGCAGGACACCGGGAAAGATCGGCATCTGTGTGGGGAGCCTTTGCTTCCAACGTGCCAGCGAAATGCGCTTCCGTTCGTACTTCCGCGAACGTGCACCAGAGTTTCAGTTACTCGATTCCACGGTGACCCTCGACGACGAGCGCTACGCCTATGAATGCACCCGGGATTTGTTGCGGCAGACGCCGGATCTGGTTGGCATTTACGTCGCCGGTGGCAGCATCACCGGCGTCATCCGAGCCTTGCGTGAACTCCCGAGCGCCGCATCCCGAAACCTCGTGGTTATCGGACGGGAACTGATACCTGATACCATGAGAGGGCTCATCGAGGGTTTGATCAATGTTGTCCTGTCGCATCCGAAGAAATTGCTGGCCGAGACGCTGGTCGAGGCGATGGCGCAGTCAACGATCAGCAACCAAGGCGGCAGCTACGTGCACCCTCCCATTCCCTTCGATATCTACGCGCCCGAAAATCTTTGGGCATTTCGATTATCTGACTTGCGGGGAATGTATGAGCCGGGGTGGCCATGGCGGCCGAACATAGCACGGAGCCGGAAATTGAGTGGCGTGTGATCCGCCCCGCTGTGAGTGGTCCGCCCTGAGGAGAGGTGGCTCGGGAAATCGGACAGGTGCGATGAGTGGAGTTTATGCCTGACGGCGGCCAGACTGGCTGCATAACAGGAGAGACGATGAGCAGACGACCTCGCCGGACCCACAGCCCGGCATTCAAGGCGAAGGTGGCTCTGGCCGCCCTGAGGGGCGAGAAGACGCTGGCCGAACTCGCCCAGCAGTTCGATGTCGCGCCCATCAGCCGGCACGTTCAACGCCAGGTTCACGGGCTCGCGCGCAGCGGACGCCTCGTCGCGGCCCGGGGCGGGCCGGCGCACAAAGGTGCCTTGCCCCACATGGCCGCTGACGATGCCGCGCTGCTCGGCCTCCTGATAGGCCTTGCTCACGGTGCCAACGGATAGGCCAAGTTGCTGCGCCAACTTCCGGTGCGAGGGCAGGCGGGAACCGTCAGTCAACCGGCCTTCGGTGATATCCTGCTCCAGGGCGTTCACCAGAGCCAGGTAACGCGGCCCGGAGGGTGACAATTTCCTTGGCAGCCATCCGGAAAGCTTCATCTTGTCCGAGCCCATCAGCTGATATTTCCTTTCCCGGCCCGTTTCACTTCGGGCCGCTATATCTGAAGGTGGCCGACGTATTTCTTGACCGTATAGGCCTCAAGTCCCTCGATGCCACCTTCGCGGCCCCAGCCGCTGTCGCCAATGCCGCCGAAGGGCGTTTCCGGGATCGTGACGACCATCTGATTGATGCCGATGGTCCCGACCGCAAGCTCCTCCGCGATACGATTGACGGTCGCGGCGGAGCCGGTGAAGGCATATCCGGCCAGCCCATAGGACAGCGCATTCGCCCGTGCCAGCGCTTGGTCGATCTCATCAACAGGTTGCACCAGCGCAAGCGGGCCAAACGGTTCGTGCGTCATGGCCTTCGCGTGGTTGGGCATGTCCGCCAAGATGGTCGGCCTGTACATCAGGCCTGTCCCCTTGAGGCGTTCACCGCCGGCGATAAGCCGGGAGCGTTAGCACGGTCGCGATGTGGTCGAGCCGCTCGCGCATGAGGTCAGCAGCGCGACGCAGGATCTGGCCCCGCTCGAAGGCGAGGTGCGTTTCCAGCCCTCGAAGGCCCGGCTCGCCGCCATCAGTGCGCGGTCAAGTTCTGCCGTACCGGCGTGAGCGAGCGCGCCAAGAGGCTGTTCCGTAGCAGGGTTGAGAACGATCTCGCTCCCTGCTTCAGTTCCTTCGATCCATTCGCCGTCGATGAGGAGAGCCAGCTTCGTGTACATTCTGGTTCCTTGCACAGGGACGTTCAAACGCCAGTACGGCGAAAGTCCGTTCGAGACGGATGAGCGTGCATCGCCTGAATGATGAGATCAGAGAACAACTCTGACGAATTAGGCCTTGGCCCACCGGGCGAGGCCGGCATCGGCAATGATCTTGGCGATGGCGGCCTTTTGTTCGTCTGCCAGCGGCAGCAGCGGCAGGCGCGGGCCGCCGGCGTCGCGCCCAAGCTGGCTCATGGTCTCCTTGATGGCCGCGTAATAGGACCCGGACTGGAAGCAGCGATACAAGGCGCAGACATCGCGACCGAGGTCCTCCAGGGCCTTGTCCCCGCTGAGCGCCTTGTCCCAGTAGGCGCGGATCAAGGGGCCGGCGATCTGGTGCGCCATGGCGATGACCCCATGGGCGCCCACGGCCCGGGCGGGAACGATCATGGTCTCGTAGCCGACGAAGACGCGGAGGTTGTCACCCACGCGCTGCACGAGCTCGCTCACCTGGGTGATGTCGCCGGAGCTGTCCTTGATGGCAACCACGGTCCGCAGCGCGGAGAGCTGCTCCACCAGCGCCGGGGTGAGCTCGATTTTCGCCCGGCGCGGGCTGTTGTAGAGCATCAGCGGCAGCGGGGTGTTGCGCGAGATGTGCGCGAAGAAGGCCACGACCTCACGCGGGCTCGGCATGGCGTAGATCGGCGGCAGGATCAGGCCGCCCGCGCAGCCCGCCGCGACCGCGGACTGGCACGCTTCCAGGACATCCTCTACCCGGAGGTCGGCGACACCGGCCAGCACGGGCACGCGGCGCGCCGCGTGGTCAACGGCCAGCTTGAACAGGCGCGCGCGTTCGGCTTTGGTGAGGGCATAGAACTCGCCGGTGCTGCCGGCGGCCACCACGCCCTGCGCGCCATTGGCGATCGCGTCGTCGATGAGCGCCTTGTACCGGATCTCGTTGATGGAGCCATCGGCTCCGAAGGGGGTGACGAGAACGGGGAAGATGCCACCCCAGTCTGCACGGGCCATGCTTTACTGTCCTTGTGTGGCAGATGTGGTCGAGGGTGCGCCCGCCGCGGCCGCGAGGGGACCGAGACGGCGGGCCTGTTCCGTGGAGCGGCCGACGAAGGCCGCGAGCCGCGGGTTGGCGCCCGACAGGGGGTGTGCCGCTTTGGGGTTACGGTGCCTTCGCGGAAAGATCGAGTTGCGCTGTCCGGAGTGCCGCCTCGATATCGGAACGCACGAGCGGCACCTTTGGAGCCAGCTGCTCATTGTTCTGGTCGATTAACCGGCGGAACTCTTCGCCGTACATGTTCACGTAGTTGAGCTTCCCGGCTAGGGCTGCCGCCATCACTGGATTTGCCGTCAGGTCCACTACCGTGCGCGGCTCCAGCCGCAGAAGCGCATTCTGAAGATCGGCTTTGTCTTGATCGGTGAGATTGGAGGTTGCGATCACGACGAGCGACTGTGGTTCGCGTGCGTGCCCAAATTCTTTCTGGTGTATGACCTCGACTTTTTTGTCAGTCTCGCGGTGGAGACGTTTGCGAGCGCTCTTCGGGTCCCGCGTCACGATTGTCGTGGAACGGAAATGCTCTTCCACACCGCTCTCGATCAGGTCGTAACTCAGGTTGCTTGATCCAAGCAGGTAAAGGTGGTCGGGAAGCTCGCCATTCTGACATCGATCAGCCATGATGTATCGGACGAACTGATCGTAGATGGGCGGTGCGTTGAACTGATATATCTTGCGTGCGGTCAGACCAAAATCAATCCCCTGCCGTGCGATCCGGGCGATCGGAAGGTTTGGGTCAAGACGTTTGTAAGCGCCCTCGAGCTGCTGGATGATGTTCCTCTCGCCGAGGATCCGGGAACGAACGCCGGATGCAATCTCAGCGATTCGCTGCATAATGGCGGCCGCACCTTCAATGGGCCTGAAGTCAAAGCCGGCGAATACCTCGCTCGGGATGTTTACGAGTGCGTTCTCCTCACTGTAGAACTCAACTCTCGAGCATGTCGGGAGCGTGAAAACTCCGATTGCCGCGAGGTTGTCAGCCATTGGCTTGATCTTATCAGAATGTCGCGCAATTGCTGAAGGCGCGTTCATCTGGTGATCAACGCAACGGCCGCGAAACTCGATTTGGCGCAGACCAGTCATGGTCAAACCCCGCTTGGTTGATGGCGGCATCGCTCCCGATGTCACCGCCGTCGGCGACCTCCGCCGCTGCCGGACCTCTGCGCAAGCGAGGTGCCAAATGCTTCTGGAGCAGTTTTGCTATTGAGATCAGTACGTTAGTGGAACCGCCGGTGATTGGCGGAAACTTCACTCAGCTGTCGGGAATCTGACAATGTCCGACAGCGGCGGGGCAGGAGGGAGATGACCTCGGCTTTCGCGTGAGGTCATTGGCGTGCGGCTGCGGCAACGGCCGAGGGGAGGGGCGGGATCCGGATCTGACGCGGAACATCCCTCACCCGCACGGACTTGCGCCTTCACACGTCGCTGTGTGCGCATCGCCTCGCTCCGCGTGCGGACAGAGGGCTCAGCCGAGCTTGTCGTCGCGATGGGGTATGGCGAGGGCCGCGCCCGCACGGCCGAGGCGAAACCTCACCAGCAAGGGCCGCGCCAGCTGCGACGCAGCGCGCCGTGTCGGGTGAAGCCCCCGGCAGGTCGCTCGGCCTGCACGGCCTCGATCACGACCTTCACGTCGGCCGGAGCGGCCCCTCAAGGCGCGGAGGTCACGAGGATGTCCGCGCCCGCCGCGTAGAGGCCGCGGCGTTCGCGACGGTCACGCCACAGGCCGCCGCGATCCGCGGCCCGCCGCCCCTGGCGCCATGGCCAGGGCCTGCACGGCGGTGCCCGTCTCCGGCGCGCACTTCTCGCTTTGCAGGATGGCGGGCCGCCGCCTCGCCCTACATGGTGGGATTGCTTTTCAGCTGTGTAGCTTGGGGCCAAACGGGACCGGCTCAACAAGCCTGTGGCGCGGACCCGACAAACCCGACGGACGCTGTCGGATGGCGTTGCCTGAGAGTCCGCTGGGCAAGGGTGGCCAAGAGAAAATCCGGGATGCTGGAGGACGTCTGCCCGTCCTGAATGGATCAGCGGCCCTTCCGTGGTCTGGAGCGATGAAAATCGATCGGGCAATGACCGTCGTGATCAGAGATATCCCCGTGATATGACGAATGACGAGTGGCAGGCCTTGGAGCCCCTTCTTCCCCTTGCGAAGGGGCTCGGTCAGCCACGGACCTATCCCCTTCGGGAGATCATGTACGGAATCCGCTATGTGCAGCGGTACGGGATCCCGTGGGATGCGATGCCCAAGGATCTGCCGCCCGCCAGCATCTGCGACGATGATTGGCGGCGGCTCACTGATGGCGGCCATATGGAACGGATCAACCACCATCTCGTCGTGCTGGACCGGGAGAAGTCTGGAAAAGAAGCCAGCCCAATCCTGGCGATTGTCGATGCGCAGGCGGTGAAGTGTGACGCCTCGCAAGGCGAGCGGGGGGTACGACGCCGGGAAGAACGTTCTGGGACGCAAGCGTCAGCTGGCGGTCGACAGCGACGGACGCCTGCTGGCGGTGATGATGACCCCAGCCAACGTTCAGGATCAGGATGGCGGCATCCCGCTGGTCAAGCGCTTGGTTCGTCTGTGTCCCTGGATCACGACCATCGTGGTGGATGGTGGCTGCAAGAGCCGTTTCATCGACGCCGTTCAGGCTGGAATGAACCGTGTCGTGGAGGTGGTTCTACGGCCGCACTTTGCGAAGGGCTTTGTGCTTCTTCCGAAACGGTGGCGGATTGAGCAAAACATTGGCGCCCTCACGGGATCGCGCCGTCTCAAGCTGGATTACAATACGCTGCCTCATATCTCGGCGTCTGCCATGTTTTCCGCCTCAACAACGAGGCTTCTTGCGTCTATCACTATGAAACAACCATTTCCCAACGGACTCATAGAGCAGCCACAGCGCGAGCCGCTCGTCGAGCTTGTTGCGGCGATACACGAGGGCGGTCTGGCTGCTCCAGATCAGCACGACCTGCACGTAGCGCATCAGGATCTCGTGCAGGAGGCTGCTCTGCATGACGAGGCGGTGCAAGCCACCGGCCCCGATTCGCAGAGCGCTTCCGGCCACGCGCACCTGGACGTCGTGGGGCGCGCGTTCGACGCCGAGCACCGGCGCGGTGCTCACCATCCCCTCGCGCCCGACGACGAGCGTGTCGAGCACGCCGCGACCGCCCACATTGAAGATGACGGAGACGATTCCGCTTTCGGGAAAGTAGACGTGGCTGATCGGCTCGTTGGCGGTCACGAT
The DNA here is from genome assembly GCF_000022085.1 of Methylobacterium nodulans ORS 2060. NCBI lineage: Bacteria > Pseudomonadati > Pseudomonadota > Alphaproteobacteria > Hyphomicrobiales > Methylobacteriaceae > Methylobacterium > Methylobacterium nodulans. Next base: position 4,107,341 of record NC_011894.1, on the reverse strand, counting down.
CCGCTGGCCCGCCTCCAGGACGACCTCCTCGAACATCGGCCGGATCCGGTCGAAGCTCTCGGCGGGCAGCGCCCCCAGCAAATGATTCTGCAGGTCAGACGGCATAGTGGCTCGCCTGTGAGAGCAGATCATTTAATCACATCCTGACTGGGCCGACTACCTGCACCGACTCAAACTGCAGAGACTTCGCTCTAGTGGGCCCTCAAGATCCCTAGTGCGAGCGTGCGCCTCGAATGTGAGCGGTACCTCTCGCAATAGCCCACATCTCATCTCGCGGCTACACTCCCAGATACCAGGCGGAAGTGTCGGAGTGGTGGGCGTGCAAGTAGCGCTCCACCGTGGCAACCGAGGCGTGGCACAGGCTCCAGGCGCTTGCGCTGATGCCGGACACCATCATCTGGTCTCGCGCGCATATTGAAGCGCCTGACGGACTCCAGTCCCTACTCCGCCGCGATCCGGCGCGGCGCGGCGTAGGGCTGCGACGCCTGCGGCTTCGGCTCGTCGACGGCGCCCACGAAGCGCCCGAAGAGACGCCCGAACAGCCGCGAGAGATCGTCCATCAGCACGAAGATCGCCGGCACGAACAGCAGCGACAGCAGCGTCGAGACGATCAGCCCCGAGATCACCGCGATCGCCATCGGCGAGCGGAACTCGCCGCCGATGCCGAGCGCCATCGCGGAGGGCACCATGCCGGCCGCCATGGCGATGGTGGTCATCACGATCGGCCGCGCCCGCTTGCGGCCGGCATCCACGATGGCCGTGATGCGGTCGACGCCGCGGGCCATCTCCTCGACCGCGAAGTCGACCAGCATGATGGCGTTCTTCGTCACCACACCCATCAGCATCAGGATGCCGATGACGACCGGCATCGAGATCGGCCGGTTGAAGATGAGCAGGCCGAGGATCGCGCCGCCGATCGAGAGCGGCAGCGAGAACAGGATGGTGAGCGGCTGCAGGAAGGAGCCGAACAGCAGGATGAGGACGCCGAGCACCATCATCAGGCCGGCGCCCATCGCCATGGCGAAGCCCTCGAAGACCTCGCCCATGATCTCGGCGTCGCCCGTCTGGCGGATGGTGACGCCCGGCGGCAGGTTGCGGGCGGTCGGCGTGGCGAGCGCCTGGGCGATCGCCACGGCGAGCGCATCCGAGCCCTGGAGATTGGCCTCGAGCGCGACGCGCACCGCCCGGTCGTAGCGGTCGATGGCGGTGGGGCCACGGCCGAGGCTGATGTCGGCAACCGCGGTGAGCGGCACCGCGGCGCCGCTCTTCGTCGGCACCTTCAGGCTCTCCAGCGTCTCGACCTGGCCGCGAGTCTCGACGGGGAGCTGGACGCGGATCGGGATCTGGCGGTCGGTGGCGTTGAATTTCGCGAGATTCGCGCCGATGTCGCCGATCGTGCCGACGCGCACCGTCTCGGCGATGGTGTCGGTCGAGACGCCGAGATCGGCGGCGACCGCCGGCTTCGGCCGGATCCGGACCTCGGTGCGGTCGAGGGGCGCCGTCGACATCACGTTGACGAGGTTCGGGATCGCCGCGACCTCGCGCTGCATCCGCTCGGCCACGTCCGTCACCACGGCGGTGTCGGGCCCGGCGACGATGAGGGCGAAGTCACGCTGGCCGCCCTCGCGCAGGGACCAGTAGCGCAGGTCCGGCTCGTCGCGCAGCAGTTCCATGATCGCTGCCTCCACGTCGGCCTGCTTGCGCGTGCGCGCAGACTTCGGCGTGAGGTTGATGGTGAGCGTCGCGAGCCGGATCTCCTTCTTGCCGGGCAACTGGCGCCCGCCATCGACGAAGACGGAGCTCACCTCGGGCAGGGAGCGGATCGCCCGGGCGATCCGGTCCGAGACCGCGATCGTGTCGTCGAGCCGCGCCCCCGGCGGCAGTTCCAGCACGAGGAGCGTGCGGGCCGCGTCCTCCTTCGGCAGGAAGCCGGCCGGCAGGAGGCGGGTGGAGAGGATGGAGCCCGTAAAGAGCGCGAGGCCGACCACCAGCGTCACGTATTTGTGCCGCACCGACCAGGCGACGACGCGGGTATAGGTGCGCATCACCGGGCCGGGCGTCTCCTCGTGGTGGCCGTGGTCGCGCATGAAATAGGCCGCCATCATCGGGGTGATGAGGCGCGCCACCAGGAGCGACATGAACACCGCGGCCGCGATGGTGAGGCCGAACTGCTTGAAGTACTGGCCGGCGATGCCGCCCATGAAGGAGACCGGCGCGAAGATCGCGACGAGCGTCGCCGTGATGGCGATGACCGCAAGCCCGATCTCGTCCGCGCCCTCGAGCGCGGCCCGGTAGGGCGACTTGCCGAGCCGGATGTGCCGGACGATGTTCTCGATCTCGACGATGGCGTCGTCGACCAGGATGCCGGTGACGAGCGTGATGGCGAGCAGGCTCACGGCATTGAGCGAGAAGCCCATCGCGCTCATCGCCCAGAAGGTCGGGAAGACCGAGAGCGGCAGCGCGACCGCGGCGATGAGCGTCGCGCGCCAGTCGCGCAGGAACAGGAACACGACCAGCACCGCGAGGCCCGCGCCCTCCATCAGGCCGTGCATCGCCGAGTGATAGTTGCCGATCGTGTTGGTGACCGAGGTGTCGATCAGGTCGAAGCGCACGTTCGGATAGGCGGTGCGCAGCTCGTCGATCTTCTTGGCCACGATCTCGGCCACCGAGGCGTCGCTGGCGCCGCTGGCGCGGGAGATGGCGAAGGCCACGACCGGCTCGCCGTTGAGGCGCGCGAAGGTGCGCGGCTCCTCGGCGCCGTCCGAGAGGGTCGCGAGCTCGTCGAGGCGCACCTTGCGCCCGCCCGGCAGCACGATCGAGGTCGCGGCGAGTGTGTCGAGGCTCGCCGAGGCCGCGAGCGTCCGGATCGACTGCTCCTGGCCGCCGAGCTCCGCCCGCCCGCCCGCCATGTCGGCGCTGGTGAGGCGCAGCTGCCGGTTGACGTCCGCGGCCGTGATGCCGAGCGCCAGCAGCCGGTCGGGCTTCAGCGTGACGCGCACCTCGCGGGCGACGCCCCCGAGCCGCCCGACGCCGCCGACGCCGCGCAGGCCCTGGATCTGGCGCGCCACCACGTCATCCACGAACCAGGACAGGTCCTCGGGCGTCATCGCGGGCGCCGAGGCGCCGTAGACCATGATCGGCAGGCCCGCGATCTCGACGCGGTTGATGATCGGCTCCTCGATCGTCCGCGGCAGGTTCATGCGGATCTTGGCGATCGCGTCCTTGACGTCGTTCACCGCCCGGTCGGTGTTGACCTCCAGGCGGAATTCGATGGTGGTGGCGGAATTGCCCTCGGTGATCGCCGAGGTGATGTGCTTGACGCCCTTCACGCCCGCCACCGCATCCTCGACCCACTTGGTCACCTGGGTCTGGAGTTCGGAGGGCGCCGCGCCCGGCTGGTTGATCGACACCGAGACGATCGGCACGTCGATGTTGGGGAAGCGGGTGATCGGCAGGCTGCGGAAGCTGACGAGCCCGAGGAGCCCCAGCACCAGGAACAGCACGATCGAGGGGATCGGCTTGCGGATCGCCCAGGCGGAGACGTTGAGGCGCATGGGGTGGTCCTCGGCGGGATCGCCGTCAGCGAATCGGGGCGTCAGGGGCGCGGGAGGGCGTCGGCGCTGGCCTGCTGGGCGGGAAAGACCGGCCGGACCCGGTCTCCGTCGCGCAGGAAGCTGCCCGCCCGGGCGACCACGGCATCGCCCGCCTTCACCCCGTCGCGGATCTCGATGAAGCCCGCGGCCGAGAGGCCGGTGCGGACCGCCCTCACCTCGACCCGGTCGCCCGCCACCACCAGCACGGTGGCGCCGCCATTGCCGTAGACCACCGAGGCGACCGGCACGGCGACGCCGGTGCGGCGCGCCACCTCGACGCTGCCGCGGGCGAAGGCGCCGATGCGCAGGCGCGGATCGGGCTGCAGGCGGATGCGGACCTTGCCGAGGCGCGTCGCGCGGTCGATCTCCGGATAGACCGCGCGCACGCGGCCCGGCACCACGACCGGCCCGTCCGCCGTGTCGAGGTCGAGCTGGGCCGGGGCCTCGGCCTTGAGCCGCGGGATGCCGGTCTCGGTCACCTCGCCTTCGAGCTCGATCTCGCCGCGGGCGATCAGACGGAACAGCGGCTCGCCGGAGGCGCTCGCCGTCGCCCCGACGCGCGCCACGCGGCGGCTGACGATGCCGCCCTCCGGCGCGCGGATCTCGGTGCGGGCGAGCTTGAGGTCGAGTTCCTTGCGCTGGGCCTTGGCCTGCAGCAGCTCGGCCTCCGCGATCGACAGGCCGTTGCGGGCCGCCGCCAGCCGTCCGTCCGCCGAGCGGGCGGCCGAGACGCGCTGCTCGAGCAGCGCCTCGGTGGCGTTGCCGGACTTCATCAGGGTGCGGGTGCGCTCGAGCGCGAGGGCGGCCTCCACCTGCGCGGCCTCGGCCTGCACGATGGTGCTGCGCGCCTGATCGACCGCGGCCTCCGCCCGGGCGATCGCGGCAGCGTTCTGGGCGAGTTGGGTGTCCAGCATCTCGCGCGACAGCCGTGCCAGCACGGCGCCCCGGGCGACCCGGTCGCCCTCCTCCACCAGGAGTTCGGTGATGCGGCAGCCCTCGATCTCGGGCGAGACCATGATCTCGTCGCGCGGCACCAGGGTGCCGGTGACGACGGTGCGCTCCACGATCTCGCGCTCGGCCGCGACCACGACCGTCACGGCGGGCACCGGCACCTCGGTCTGGCTTGCCCGGGCGGCGGGCGGCAGCAGGATCAGCGCGGCGAGCGGCCCGGCGAGCAGGCGGAGGCGGAACATCACGGGGTATCCTGGTTGGCACTTGCTCGACCACGCGCGGCCCGGTGACACGCTGGCAGTGTTCCGGCTCGACCGGTTCGGCCGCTCGCCCGTCGAGCTGCTGGCCATCGTGGCAATGCTGAAGGAGCGCGGCATCGAGTGCTATGCCATCTTGAGGGCCTCTGGGCTGCTATCGGCCGGCTGGTGGATGCCGTCACATCAGCCGAGTGCGCCAACTTCATCGCCTGCGCTGGGTATGTTTCCATCTGATCGAATAACGCTCAAGTTGCTACCAAACAACTAGGGCTTAAGTGACGAGTATGATCGTCCGAGGACATGCTCCTGAAGGTAGCCGATGAGGCGCTCGGCCGCCTGCTCGGGCGTGAGCACGCTCGTATCCAGGCGCAGGTCCGGCGCGTCGGGCGCCTCGTAGGGCGAGTCGATCCCGGTGAAATGGGCGATCTCCCCGCGGCGCGCCCGCCGGTACAGCCCCTTGGGATCCCGCCGCTCGCACTCCGCCAGCGGCGCGTCCACGTGAACCTCGATGAAGGGCACCGCCCCAGCCGCTTTCCGCGCCTGCGCACGCTCGCGCCGGAAGGGCGAGATCAGCGAAACGATCACGATCAGCCCCGCATCCGCCATCAGCCGCGCCACCTCGACGGTGCGGCGCATGTTCTCGATGCGATCGGCATCCGAGAAGCCGAGATCTCGGTTGAGGCCGCTGCGCAGGTTGTCGCCATCGAGGATGTAGGCGTGGCGGTCCTCCGCCGCGAGGCGGGTCTCGACCAGATTGGCCAGGGTGGACTTGCCCGCCCCCGACAGCCCGGTCAGCCATACGATGCAGGCCCGCTGCCGCATCAGGCCGGCACGCGATGTGGCGAGGTTCGGACGGATGATGGTGCTCGGCAGAGCGAGGTGGTCGGCAGGGATCATGTGTCGGTCTTAGTTCGGTTCACGACCGCATCAATCAGAACAGGTCCGTCATGGGTGAAATCGGCGGTGGTTCCATCACAAATCACCCACTTTGAAGAATCGTACATAAGGTCTACCCGCGAAATGGTGTCGCAACTCATGAAAATTCTGCACGGTTTGGTCCAGCGATCGCGATTCCTGACGCTGAAGGATCGCGCGACCAGGAAGCTGAAGCGCTGGAACTCCCAGAAAATTCCAAATCAATTCCAAACACGCGTTGGGATCAAGAATAAGACTCTCGTACTCGATCACAACCATGTCAGTCGACGCAAAGGAGCGCGCGACCCGGTCATGAAAACCATCGGCGGCCTTGAAGTAGACCTCGCAATCAGCGATTGATAAATTGACACGCGGCGGCGGAGTTGCGTCATTGTCAGAACTGAACTTCAGCCACTGGCCAGACTGCCTTGCCTGCACCAACGACCGAAGCGATTCCAATGTGTTTCTGCGACGTGCCAGGATGACTTTGAGGCGCGGCCAATTGGCCAGCTCGCCAAATAAGCCAGGACGGTCGCGAAACTGAGGTTCGTTGATCTTGCAGCCAACGTGCGTCACTTTAGCCTTGGTGCTCCGCGTAGGATAGCGCAGGTAGGCAAGCTCAAGGAGCTCGCAATCGCTACGGAGCAGGCGGTCCTTATCGGGCCAATTCATATCATACGGGTTTAGCAGCTCACCGTTGCTCAAGACGTTCGGATGCTCGTTCAGCAATTCTTCCAGATAGTGCGTGCCCGTTCTCGGCATTGCTAGGATTACAAATGGCTCAGGCGGGGGTGTTAGACGGCTCATTGAGTCTGCCTCCAGATAAGATTGGCCGCGACGGTTCGGGGTTGAATTAACTCTTACGTGGTGGGATCAACGTAGGAGGCGCCGACCAAGCAGCGCAGTCGACAAAAAAAACGGCAATACTGCGTATACGCAAAGTATGCCGATATGCAGGCCGACGCTGTCAGCCGGACGGCCAAGCATCGCTGCACGAACGAGATCGACGGAATGTGCTAGTGGCAAGACGGTCGCTATGTGTTGAAAGGCGATTGGCAGTTGAGCGGCCGGAAACACCGCACCGCACAAGAACAGCATGGGTGTTAGGAAGAGAGTCTGGTAAAAAACGAAATAGTCGTAACTGGGCGCCAGCGCTGTGACGACCATCGCTAGGCTTGCAAACGCAAGACCAGTGAGGGCGATTGCCGGCAGCGCATAGAGGAAGGATGGCCAAGCTGCATAGCCCAGCATGGCCGCAACAATCGTAATTCCGGTCCCGGCCAGAAAGGCCCTTGTGGCTGCCCACGCTAATTCACCGAGAACGATGTCGCCGAGCGTGAGTTGCGTGCACAGGATTGCTTCCCAGGTCCGCTGAGCGTGCATGCGAGCGAAAGCCGCATAAATCGTTTCGAAAGTCGCGGAGGTCATCGCGCTTGTCGCGACCATCCCAGCCGCTAGAAACGCGATGTATGGAGTGCCTTCAACTTGACCTAACATTACCCCGATGCCAAAGCCGAGACCAAACAGATAGATCATGGGATCGGCGAGATTCCCGAGAACCGATGCAAGCGCGACTTTCTTCCACGCCTGACAGTTGCGGCGCCATACCGCGAGCCAGTTCCACGCGTTGGAGGGCAGAGCCGCTGCATAACCTTCGCCTATCATTCATTTCTCCATCTCGCGCCCGGTCAGCCGCAAAAAAACATCCTCAAGATTCGGGGGACGCTGCAGAAGGCGTAGCCCCGTGCGCCCAAGCAGCTGCACCCGCACCTGCTCTGGATCTGGCGCATAGCAAAAAAGCGTCTCGCCGCTCACCTCGATGTGCTGCGCGTACGGCCTGATCAGCGTACGCAGCTCATGCGGATTGCCGCCGTAGATCTCGATCACGTGGCAGCCAATCTTCTCCTGGATCAGCGCGTGAGGCCGGCCTTCGGCGATCTTGCGTCCTTCCTCAAGCACACACACTCGGTCGCACAACCGCTCAGCCTCTTCCATGAAGTGGGTCGTCAAAAGGATCGTTTTGCCGCGGGCCAACAGCGAGCGCAGGCGTTCCCAGATCAGGTGGCGCGCGTGCGGATCGAGGCCGGTGGTCGGCTCATCCATCACCAGCAGCTGAGGGTTATTGATCAGCGCACGCGCCAGCGTCAGGCGCCGCTTCATGCCGCCGGACAAGTCAGCGATGCGTGCATTCGCCTTGTCCTCGAGGCGGGCGAACTCAAGGAGTGACGGCGTGACCGCTTCGACATCGCGAGCGCTCATGCTGAAGTAGCGCCCGAACACCAACAGGCTCTCGCGTACGGTGAACTCAAGGTCAAGGTTGTCGAACTGAGGGACCACGCCGATGCGCGCGCGTGCCAAGCGAATGCGTGCCGGCACTGGCTCGCCGAGCACCTTGATCTTGCCCGCGTCAAGCGGTGCTATGCCGAGGAGCATACGCGCGATCGTGCTCTTGCCTGCACCGTTCGGTCCCAGTAAGCCGAAGCACTCTCCCGGCGCAACAGTGAACGACAACCCGTCGATAACGATCTTGTCGCCGTATGACTTCCTTACGCTGGTAAGATCGATTGCTGCTGTAGACATGGAGCCAAGAAGACCCTTCCGTGAAGCATCACGCCGGAGCCGCCGGCAGAAATGATAAGGCTCTCGGCCTGGTGTTCGGCACACTGCGGCTCTATGAGCGCGATAGCGGGTACGCCAGTGACGATCTCGAGCAGAGACCCGACCTCCCCATCCAAGTCGTCGATCACGAACTGATCAACGTCGTGCGGCGCATCCAGATCGTGCGCCCCCGAAGCGACGACAATTGCATCGAGATCGTCTAGAATTGGATACCGAAGCTTGTGACTCCGCTTCTTGTGCCCGGCCCGAACAATGCGCCGTCCGTTCTCGATATAAGCAATCGCCAGAGCATCTGTCAGCATGATGCCTTATACGCGCATAATACATCCACGTATAGTTCCCGTTATGGACAAGCGGGAGGGCGGATGCTCAGATGAGAGGGCGCGAGTCTGAACAATCGCCCTGCGCGTCACCTCGACGCTCTGCTGTTTGGCGATCTCGGCGGCCGTAATGCACGCTCGCCTCCGTGGCCGCGGCCCTCAGCGGAGGCTTACCGAACATCAAGGAATCTCGCGTGAGATCCAGCCTACGAAGCAGCGCCACAATCCCCGAAAGCTCTGTAGTATTCGATCCAATGACCAGGTTTCGGATGGCGATCTGTTTTCCATCCCTGTTTTGTGCAAGAGTGGCAGACTCGCGCGACAGCCAACTGCTATTGCTCAATGTACACAATGCATAGGTTTTCAAGGGAAGTAACAGAAAAGCGTTGATGGGCGTGTGAAGAGAAAATCCAAGAAATCGAAACTGGCGAGTACGAAGCGCTGCCACGCTGCAGCGAATTGTGGTCATGGATGCGATCACTAAGCCTGTCCACCACGGCACTGTAGCTGTCAATGCGAGCTGCGCGAGCCCCGTTACTAACGAAAGGGCGAGAAATAGAGATCCGAGATTCTGTCCGACTACGTCTAGGGTGAGGAAGGGATCGAGGCCAGGCAGCAGGCGCAGTGCGAGCAACGTGTCTCGGTAAGTGCTCCGTGCCCAGCGGAGTTGTTGGCGCAGATACGAACCGAGCCTATCCGGGACGACCGTTGCCGCAATGGCGTCCGGGACGTACTCGGTTCGAAAGCCTGCTTTCAGCATTAGAATCGTGAGATGGCGATCCTCACCGAAGTCACTTGGCTTACCTCGAAAGACTTGCGTCTCGTACTGATCTAGCAACAAAAGGAGCGCGGACCTGCGGTACATAGCACAAGGGCCGCAGCAGCACATAACGGCACCGAAGCGAGCTTGCGCCGCGCGCTCCTCGTTACAAGCTAGCCAGTATTCCATATCGATCAACCGTGTCAACCAAGTATCGCTCCGATTACTGGCTGTCAACTGACCCATCGCCGCGCCGACTGATGGATTCTGCATCTTCAACGCAAGCTTCGTGACCACGTCGGAGGCGGCTATCGTATCAGAGTCGATGTTGAGCACCAAATCTCCTGATGAACGGCGTATCGCAGCGATCTGTGCTTTGCGCTTTCCAATATTGTTACGGAGAAGAATGAAGTTAAATCTCGGATCGTGGGCGTAGGAATCGTGTACAGGCGTTACCGCATCGCGGTTTCCCGAACCGTCATCAACCACATAGACCCGCAGTTTTCCGCCGTATTCCTGCTTTGCAATTGAAGCCAGGCACGCAGAGAGCGTGCACGGGTCCTCGTTAAAGCAGGGAACGATGACATCTACGCTCGGCAGAACGTCCGAGTCGATCAGATTGTCCGACTCCGATGATGAAACGTTTGTCGGCAGAGCATAAAACACCTGCATGCCTTTATAAAAAGTCGAGAGTAGCGCATACAATGAAACAGCGGTAGCGCTGGCTGTGGCAAGCACGTCCATAGGTTGTCTGCCTGGTCAGTGATGTTGAGGAAGCGAGCGAATTGTAAACCCGCGGCTATGCAATTCCGGAATCAGGCGGGCAAGCGCAACGACGGTTTGGTCTCGCAGACCGGCGTGAGTGCACGGTGCCAACTCGCTGGGAGGACATCCGTCGTGCAAGAGCACGATTGCACCCGGACGGACAGAGCTCAGCACTGCATCCACAATCGCGTCTACCCCAGGCCGAGACCAGTCCCGCGGGTCTACTGACCAGTGCAGGGCCGCTAGTCCAGCCCTCGCTGCAGTAGTAAGCACTTCTTCTGTCCACGAGCCGTACGGCGCGCGCATGTGCCGCAACAAAGCTTGGGGACATGTCATCCTGATGACCCTGTTCGCCCATAGTATTTCCCTTTGTATTTCACCGGATTCGCTTCTGGATAGGTCCGGATGAGTCATCGTGTGATTTGCGACTTCGTGCCCTTCTGCGATCATTCTTTGGATTAGTTCAGGCTCATTTGCTGCGTACGCGCCAATGACGCAGAACGTCGCCGGCACCCGGTGTTCAGCCAGCACATCAAGGATATCCGGTGTGCAACGTGGATTCGGACCGTCATCAAAGGTCAAATAGACGCTGTGATGCCCTCTACCGTCAGCGCACTCGCTGCGCAGTTCTGATAAGTAGTTGAGGCGTCTCACAGCTCTGGCCCGTTCCGATCAATTATCGTACCAGCCGGCCAATCGCTCATTGGCCTTCCAATCGGGAAAACTAGGATCAGTAGGTCCTCGACCCGTGTGGGCGGCATGTCGAGACGCATATCTCTGAGGGTGGACCGCACGCGAACCCCGGACACGATGGTCGCTAGACCGGCCTTACCGAGCAGCCTTGTAAGATGTTTCTGCAGCGCGTGCCGAACCGTGCCGAAGCCGAATGGAACGCCGAGCTCCTTCAGGGCTGGATACATCACGAGCATTGAATGACTGATTCGCAGTCCCTCAAGGTCCGGACGTACCGCGTACAATCCTAGTTCGGCGACGAGTAGATCGACCGCCCCAACCTTGATGAAGCGACGCAGTGCGGCTATATGAGCCGCTACGCCGCGCGAGTCGTAACCGATTGCACGGACCTCAGGTCTCGCGCCGGCCCAACTTCGACCGCCTTCGAATGGCCTTGCATTAAACGTCCCACTCGGGTTGTAGGCCTTTCGCAGGAACTCGGCGAGTTCGGCATGGTCGGCGAGTTCCAGCTCATTTTCCCAGCACAGCCTCCACCGCACCTGCGAGCGCGCGGACAGCTCTCCTGTTCCGGAGCTGGGGCAAAGGTCGGAAGGGAATCTCATGGTATGATGACGTACCTAACTAGATCGGCATCACGTTATGTGCTATATGCCCGCGACATTTGTAAAATCGATTGTTTTGATGCAGCATATCCAAACGATGGATAGGTGGGCACATGCGCTTCAAGGGCCTCGATCTCAATCTCCTCATCGCGCTCGACGCTTTGATGAAAGAGCGAAACCTCACCCGCGCGGCATGCAGCATCAACCTGAGCCAACCCGCCATGAGCGCGGCCGTCGCGCGTTTGCGCGCCTATTTCCGTGATGAGCTATTTATTATGAGGGGCCGCAAACTTATTCCAACATCGCGTGCAGAAGAACTCGCCGCCCCCGTTCGGGAGGCTCTGTTGCACGTACAGCTCGCAATTATCTCCCGGGAGAAGTTTAAACCGGCTCAATCGGATCGTTGCTTCAGGATCATCCTTTCAGATTTCATGACAGTCGTGTTTTTTAGAAATATACTGGAGCGTGTCGCTTTGGAGGCCCCCGACGTCAGCTTCGAATTGCATGACCTCGCTGATGATCCTGATGAGCTTCTTCGGCGCGGCGAAACCGATTTTCTAATCTTTCCGGAGTTGTTCATGTCGAATGCGCACCCGAGAGCGTCGCTTTTCGACGAGACACTTGTTTGCGTGGGATGCTGCACGAACAAGCAGCTATCGCGGCAGCTTACATTTGAGAGATACATGTCGATGGGGCACGTTGTAGCCAAATTCGGGCGCACGCGAAAGCCGTCCATCGAGGAATGGTTTTTGCTAGAGCACGGAATCAAGAGGCGGATTGACGTCGTTGTACAGAGCTTTAGCATGATCCCTTCTATGCTATTAGGCACTGACCGTATAGGGACTATACCCTTAAGGCTGGCAAAGTATTTCGCAAAATCGATGCCTCTGCAGGTCGTCGAGCTTCCGCTGCCACTTCCCGCGTTCACCGAGGCCGTCCAATGGCCTGCCCTTCACAATGCTGACCCGGCAAGCATCTGGATGAGGGAGATATTCTTCCAGGAGGCGTCCCGTATGGCTTCTTCGCATGAGGGCGCCTGAAGACTCAGGCGCCCATGAAGTTTCTCAGAGCCAGGGTTCAGGCATGATCTCGGGCTGGGCTGTGATTGAGGCCAGCGCTCGCCGTTTCCCGTTCGGTGCAACGGGGGACGAGCAGCATGATCGAAGGTTTGGCGGTCTGCTTCCCGGGGCTTGAGGATCTACGCGAGACCAGCGGGTGCGACCACCGGCTCATCGCCATCCTGGTGATTGCGGTATGTGCGGTGATCGCCTGTGCCGAGAGCAAGGACATCGGGCTCTACGGACGCAGCAAGCAGGCGTGGCTGCAGACGTTCCTACCCCTGCCGTGCGCAACCTCGCGCTTCTGCGCAAGATCGCCCTGAACCTGATCGCCCAGGACCCGATTACGCAGACTAGCTGTCTGGTGGCGGAACGTTGTTGGGATCAGGTACGTTGCGCGATTGAGGTGCAGGCCTGGAGGTTCGAGCCGACATGGCGCTCCTCCTCCCGGAGGGCGCGCTGACGCACGCGATTCATCCCAATGCCCGCACCACCCCGGCCGTGCGTGCCGAGATCGCCCGCTCCCCCGAACCCTCCGGCGTGCTCGCCAAGCGCTACGGCGTCTCCGCCGAGACCATCCGCAAATGGCGCAAACGCGGGCCACACGACTGCCAGGACCGCTCTGCCCGGCCCCATAAACTGCCCTGGAAAGCCAGCGAGGAGGAGCGCGCCACTGGCTTCCCGCTCGACGAGCTCACCTTCATCGTCAGCCATTTCCTGCCCCACCTGAACCGGGATGCAGTCGACTGCATCCTCAAGGCCGAAGGCCTCAACCGCCCCACCCCCGCCGACCGCACCCGCAAGCCCCACAGCTCTTTCAAGGACTACGAGGTCGGCTTCGTGCACCTGGACGTGAAACACCTGCCCAAGCTGCGGGATCGCGACGGGATCACGCGCAAACGCTGCTTGTATGTCGCCATCGACTGCGCCTCCCGCTTCGTGCATCTGGCCGTCAAAGATGACGAGACCGCGGCTTCAGCTGTCGCCTTTCTGGAGGAGGCGCTTGCGGCGCTGCCGTTTCGGGTTACGCACGTGCCGACCGACCGCGGCTCCTGCTTCACCGCTGATGGCTTTGAGAACCCCTGCCGGCAGCACAAGATCGAGCATTGCACGACCCGGCCCTCCACGCTGCGTACGAATGGAATGGTGGAGCGCTTCAACGGGCGGGTACAGCGCGAAGGGTTGGGGATCATGCTCTATAGCCATCGGGATCTTGAGACGGTGCTGGCCGGCTTCACCGCGGCCGACAACGGCCGCCGTCAACGTGCCCTGAAGGGCCGCTCCCCGGACCTGGTGCTGCGTGAGCAGCTGAAGGCGAAACCCGAGCTGGCCAAGCCCGTCACCAAGCCGCCCGACCCGGACGCACTCCCGAAAGCGCTCCAGGTTGTCGCGGCCGCCAAGGAGGTTGCGCATCCAGACAACTAGCCTATGCGGCATGCGCAAGAAAGCTGCTTGGAACGAAGCCTACATGCTCCAGATCATCGCAAATCAACTTCATGCGTGAACCCTGTACTCGGAGCGTCTCACACATGCTCTTTGCGTCAATGGAGGTGGATGGCCGGGTGGGCGTGAACCGCTCGCCCATCTCATTTATTTGGCGGTCGCGTAAGGGCAGTTGCTCCCGCGCAAGGGACGGAGGATCTCATGGGCGGGCATCTGGCGCACCGGCTTGAGGTAGTCCTAGTGCACTGACGCCATCAGAACGTACACCGTGCATCACGATTTCGCTTGTGTTCACAGGCGGTTAGTGAACGAGCGCGTGGTGCTTTCATCGGCGTCTGTGCACTAGCGACCCTCGGATTCGGTGGGGGATGCACCTCACCAAGGGCTTCTCTGGCGCGGCCTGCGGCGTCTCACCCCGAGAGATGGCGACCCAGCCGATCTTCTGAGGCAGCGCGTCCCCGTGCCCTCCCCTGCTCCCGCAAGCGAGCAGTCCGGCCTGGCGGCCCGACGTCAGGCCGGACCGTTCATTCCGTCCGCCGCGATTGCAGCCGCGGCACCCGCGGCGGGGGCCGTCCCGCGGCCGCAAGGTTTCCCATCGTTCTCAACATTCCGGCTTTGCATCGGCTTTGTCGACTTTGCGACACACCTGCCAATCTAGCACTACTTGGGCAGGCTTTCGAAATTCCTGAATAATGACAATGGCTTAAGGAAATTTTGCGATAGAGTTAGGCCATTGATTCACACCCGTTTTTCAAGAAGGCGCCAAAGTATTACTAGGGACTATTAAGCGATCACAATATCATAGCCAGTGGCACGGCGTTTGCCCCATCAACGTCGGAACCTGACTCGGAAAGAGGATTCCGACATGATCTCGCTCACTGACAACGCGGTCTCCGCGGTGAAGAACGCTCTCTCGCAGGCTTCAGGCGCTCCGACCGGCCTGCGGATCATGGTCGAGGCGGGCGGCTGCGCCGGTTTCAAGTATATGATATTGCTGGAGAGCACCCAGCGCCGCGGGGATCTCGTGATCGAGCAGGACGGCGTCCGGCTATTCGTCGAGGGCCGGTCCCAGTCGCTGGTCTCCGGCCTGCGGATCGACTTCGTCACGGCGCTCAATAACTCTGGCTTCGTGTTTGAGAACCCGAACGCGGCGTCGAAATGCGCCTGCGGCAAGTCCTTCGGTTGACCAGAACGCGCCATGTGGGACTATCCCGAGAAGGCCAAGGACTACTTGTTCAGTCCGAAGAACGCGGGCGTGCTCGCGGAAGCGAACGCGGTCGGCGAGGTCGATGCGATCGCCTGCGGCGACGTGCTCAAGCTGATGCTGAAGGTCGATCCCGTCACCGACGTGATCACGGATGCGAAGTTCCAGACTTTCGGCTGCGGCTCGGCCATCGCTTCTTCATTGGCCATCACCGGGATCGTGATCGGCGAGCCCCTCGATCAGGCCCTCGCCATCAGCAACCAGGACATCGCGGGTTCCCTCGGAGGGCTGCCGCCGGAGAAGTCGACCGCGTCCTCGCCGTCATGCCGGATATCATCGGCAAGCTGCGGGCCCTCTCCCCGTTCTGGAGCGAGACCGGGGCCGACGCGGCCGCCTTCAAGCCGGTCTACGCCTGAGGCGCCCGCAGGGCCCTGCCCTTCCCGCCTAGCCCCCCAGAGCGCGCGATGCCAGATCCCTCGTCTGACACCAATCCCCATGCGCCTTCCGTGCCCCCTCCTTTCCGGGAGGCGCCGGCCCGGAACGTCTTCCTCATTGACACCACCCTCCAAGACGGCGAGCAAGCGCCGGGGATTGCCTTCACGCACCGTGAGAAGATCGAGATCCCGGAGGCGCTCGCCCATGCGGACGTCCCAGAGATCGAGGTCGGCACACCGGATGTGGGCGACGACGAGATCGAGACGATCCGCTCAACCGTCTCGCTGCGGCTGCCGCTGTGCGTGATCGCGTGGTGCCGCATAAGCGAGGACGATCTCCTCGCCGCCATGGCGGCGGGCGCGTCGGCGGTCAACTTCTCGATCCCCGTCTCCGATCCCCAGCTTCGGGGGAAGCTCGGACGCGACCGGTCCTGGGTCCCGGACACCCTGGCGGCCGTGGCGGGGCGCGCCCGCCGCCTCGGCTTCGCGGTGGCGGTGGGTGCCGACGACACCTCGCAGGCCGACCCGGATTTCCTCTGCGACGTCGCAAAGGCCGCAAGGGCCTCGGGCTCCGAGCGCCTGCGGCTAGCCGACACGCTTGGCGTGCTCGATCCCTTCGGCACCGACGTGCTGGTCCGGCGCCTCTCCGCGGCCACCGACCTCGACCTTGAGGTTCCACGCCTACGACGACCCCGGACACGCGACCGCCAACACACTCGCAGCCCTGGGGGCGGGCGCACGCCACGCCAGCGTCACCGTGACGGGTCTCGGAGAACGGGCCGGCAACGCCGCCCTGGAGGAGGTGGCGGTGGCGCTCGCGCGGTTCGGCTCCTCACAGACAGGAATCGATCCGCGGGCGCTACGCCGACTTGTGGTCAAGGTGAGGGAGGCTGCCGGGCTTCCCCTGCCGCGGGGCAAGGCCATCGTGGGCGAGGACGTCTTCACCCACGAGTCAGTCATCCACGGCGCGGGACTTCTGCGGGACCGCGCGACTTACGAGGCGCTGGATCCGGAGATGCTCGGGCGCATCCGCCGGATCGTGATCGGCAAGCATTCAGGTGTCGCAGCGATCAAGAGAGCGCTCGCCACGTAGGGGCGGACGCTCAATGTGGCGCAGGAGCGCCACCTCAAGCGGGTGCGGGCGGCGGCGGTGCGAACCAAGGCACGATCCCGCCGAGCCTGCCGTGCCACCTCCATGACGAGTGCCTGATGAGCGCGCGCCCGTTATTGCGCGACGCCTTGGCTGGGAGTTGACCGATGATCATGGGATCCCGCGCGCCGAGTCAGGGCGGTGCAACTCCAGGAGCTCTGGAGTCCCGCCGGACCACCGGCGGCGCCCTCGCTCTGGCAGTCGGTCCGCGAGGACATCGCCTATGTGCGCTCGCGCGACCTGGCCGCGCGCCACAGGCTGGAGATCGTCACCACCATCCAGGGCGTCCACGCGGTGATCCTGCACCGCCTCGCCCACAGGCTCTGGAAGTGCGGCCTCAAGTACCCGGCGCGCCTCATCGTCAACGTGGACATCCATCCGGGCGGCCGGATCCGGCGTCGGTTCTTCATCGACCATGGGGCCGGGGTGGTGATCTGCGAGGCGGTAGCGATCGGCGACGACGTCACGCTCTACCACGGCGTGACGCTCGGCGGGACGTCCTGGGCTCCCGGCAAGCGCCATCCGACGCTGGGCGATGGCGTCCTCGTCGGTGCGGGCGCCAAGATCCTCGGGCCGGTCACCGTCGGCGCGAGAGCGCGGGTCGGGGCGGATTCCGTGGCGATTGCGGATGTGCCCCCGGCATGATGGTGGTGGGTGTGCTCGGCCGTCTTGTGGCTGTGACGCGGGAGCGCCGGTCCCGCCCCGACGGATGCATCGACCTGGAGCATCTCCGCCTGCCCGATCCGCTCGGCGCCACCCTCGCAGCCCTCGCCGCGCGGATCGAGCGCCTGGAATCCGGCCTCGCGGTGGTGACAGCGACGCGGGCAACCGAGCCGTTTGATCCGGCCTGATCCCGCCAACCCGGAGGTCCCCATGTCTTCTCGCGACGTGTCCTGCCTCGATCGCCTCACCGCGCTGTCGAGCGCGGAGGAGTTCTTCGCCGTCCTCGACCTGCCCTACGCCCCGGAGGTACTGCGTGTCGCGCGCCTGCACATCCTCAAGCGCATGGGCCAGTACCTCGCCACCACCTCGTTCGAGGGCCTGGACGACAACGCCGTGCGGCGCGCCGCCCGCGACACCCTGGAGCGGGCCTACCAGGACTTCGCGACCTCGACCCCGCTCGCCGAGCGCGTCTTCAAGGTGCTGAAGGAGCACGATCCTGCGCGCCCACCGGCTCCGAAGGGCGCCTTCGTGCCCCTCGCCGCGCTCGTGCAGCCCTTGGCGCAGTCCTGACAAACTTTGTCGGCAAACCGACACAGATCTCATAAGCCTATCCCCACGTCTTCTAAGTTATTGAATGTCAATGATTCAATCAAACGTTCAGCTTGGCACGGTGAATGCCTGGACAGGTCGGAGAGCAACAGTTGTCGGGGTGAGCGACATGCACAGCGTAGTCTGTATCAAGCAAGTGCCGGATTCTGGACAGATCCGGGTACATCCGGTGACGAACACGATCATGCGGCAGGGCGTGCCGACGATCATCAACCCCTACGACCTGTTCGCGCTCGAAGCCGCCCTGCGGCTGCGCGACCGGCACGGGGGCGAGGTCACGGTGCTCACCATGGGGCCGCCGATGGCGGCGAAGGCGCTGCGCAAGGCGCTGGCATTCGGGGCGGACCGGGCGGTGCTGCTGACCGACCGCGTCTTCGCGGGCTCCGACACGCTGGCGACGAGCTTCGCCCTCTCGACCGCGATCGGCCGGATCGGCCAAGCCTGGGGCCCGCCCGACATCGTCTTCACCGGCAAGCAGACCATAGACGGGGATACCGCGCAGGTCGGCCCCGGCATTGCCAAGCGCCTGAACCTGACGCAGCTCACCTACGTGGCGCGGATCGCCGAGGTCGACCCCGACGCGCGCGCCATCACGGCCGAGCGGCGCGTCGAGGGTGGCGTGCAGGTGCTCAAGACCCGCCTGCCCTGTCTCGTGACGGTGCTGGAGAGCATCAACGAGGTGCGGCGCGGCAGCATGGCTGAGGCCCTGCGCGCCGCCCGGGCCGAGATCGCGACCTGGAGCGCCGCGGAGGCCGGCATCGCCGACATCACGCGCTGCGGCCTGAGCGGCTCGCCGACAGTGGTCAAGCGCATCTTTGCGCCCGCGCCCCGGGCCGAGAAGGCCGCTTTAGTCTCAACGACCGAGCGGGACGCCGCGGGAATTGCCGAGGGGCTGATCGAGGCTCTGTTCGCCCGCAGCCCCGGCCTCGAAGCCGATCTCGGCCGCCTTGTCGCCGGCGACTGACAAGAGGACACAATGAGCCAAGCCAAGCCAGAGAGCAAACCGGCAGCCGGCGGCCGCGCCGGAATGAATGAGGAACCCCCGGAGCACTTCCGGGCCTACCAGCACGTCTGGGTCTTCGTGGAAGTGGAGCGGGGCCAAGTCCACCCGGTCTCCTGGGAGCTGATGGGCGCCGGGCGGCGCCTCGCGGACAAGCTCGGCGTCTTGCTCGCGGGCGTGGTGATCGGCGCCCCCGACGGCGGCACCAGCGAGGCGGTGGCGGAGGCCTTCTGCTACGGCGCCGACCGAGTCTACCTCTGTGAGGATCCGATCCTCGCCCATTACCGCAACGAGCCCTACACGACGGCGCTCAAGAATATCGTCAACTCCTTCAAGCCCGAGATCCTGCTGCTCGGCGCCACCAACCTGGGGCGCGACCTCGCGGGCTCGGTCGCCACGACCCTGCTCACGGGCCTGACCGCCGACCTCGCGGGCTCGGTCGCCACGACCCTGCTCACGGGCCTGACCGCCGACAGCACCGAACTCGACGTCAACGCGGACGGGTCACTGGTAGTGACGCGACCGACCTTCGGCGGCTCGCTGCTGTGCACGATCTACACCCTGAACAGCCGGCTCCAGATGGCGACCGTGCGCCCGCGCGTCATGCCGATGCCCGCGCGGGTCGAGCGGCCGTTGGGGCCGGTCACGCCCTGCCGCCTCCTCATGGACGAGAAGGACATCGTCACCAAGGTCTTGTCCTTCGTGGCCGACCGCGAGGCGTCGATGGCGAACCTCGCCTACGCGGACATCGTGGTGGCGGACGGGCTCGGCCTGCAATCGGCCGGGAACGTCCAGCTCGTGCGCAACCTCGCCCTCTCGCTCGGTGCCGAGTTCGGCGGCTCCCGCCCGCTCGTCCAGAAGGGATGGATCGACTCCGACCGGCAGATCGGGCAGAAGAGCAAACCGGCAGCCGGCGGCCGCGCCGGAATGAATGAGGAACCCCCGGAGCACTTCCGGGCCTACCAGCACGTCTGGGTCTTCGTGGAAGTGGAGCGGGGCCAAGTCCACCCGGTCTCCTGGGAGCTGATGGGCGCCGGGCGGCGCCTCGCGGACAAGCTCGGCGTCTTGCTCGCGGGCGTGGTGATCGGCGCCCCCGACGGCGGCACCAGCGAGGCGGTGGCGGAGGCCTTCTGCTACGGCGCCGACCGAGTCTACCTCTGTGAGGATCCGATCCTCGCCCATTACCGCAACGAGCCCTACACGACGGCGCTCAAGAATATCGTCAACTCCTTCAAGCCCGAGATCCTGCTGCTCGGCGCCACCAACCTGGGGCGCGACCTCGCGGGCTCGGTCGCCACGACCCTGCTCACGGGCCTGACCGCCGACTGCACCGAACTCGACGTCAACGCGGACGGGTCACTGGGAGCGACGCGGCCGACCTTCGGCGGCTCGCTGCTGTGCACGATCTACACCCTGAACAGCCGGCCCCAGATGGCGACCGTGCGCCCGCGCGTCATGCCGATGCCCGCGCGGGTCGAGCGGCCGTTGGGGCCGGTCACGCCCTGCCGCCTCCTCATGGACGAGAAGGACATCGTCACCAAGGTCTTGTCCTTCGTGGCCGACCGCGAGGCGTCGATGGCGAACCTCGCCTACGCGGACATCGTGGTGGCGGGCGGGCTCGGCCTGCAATCGGCCGGGAACGTCCAGCTCGTGCGCAACCTCGCCCTCTCGCTCGGTGCCGAGTTCGGCGGCTCCCGCCCGCTCGTCCAGAAGGGATGGATCGACTCCGACCGGCAGATCGGGCAGACCGGCAAGACCATCCGGCCGAAGCTCTACATCGCGGCCGGCATCTCGGGCGCGATCCAGCACCGGGTCGGGGTCGAGGGCGCCGATCTCATCGTCGCCATCAACACCGACCCCAACGCGCCGATCTTCGATTTCGCGCATCTGGGCGTCGTGGCCGACGCCATCCAGCTGCTGCCGGCGCTGACTGAGACCTTCCGGCGGCGCCTCTCGCCGCATTCCTGAAACCGCCTCGCCGGCTGAGGAGCCCGATCCCATGTCTTTCGAGACCTTCGACGCGATCGTCGTCGGCGCCGGCATGTCCGGCAACGCCTGCGCCTTCACTCTGGCCAAGCGCGGCCTCAAGGTGCTGCAGCTGGAGCGCGGTGAGACCGCTGGCTCCAAGAACGTCCAAGGCGCCATCCTGTACGCCGACATGCTGGAGCAGCTCGTGCCCGATTTCCGGGACGACGCGCCGCTCGAGCGTCATGTGCTGGAGCAGCGGCTCTGGATCATGGACGGCGCCTCGCATGTCGGCATGCACTACCGTTCGGACAACTTCAATGAAGAGAAGCCCAACCGCTATACAATCATCCGCACCCAGTTCGACCGCTGGTTCTCGCGCCGGGTCCAGGAGGCGGGAGTGACCCTCCTCTGCGAGACCACCGCGACCGAACTCATCCGCGACCTGTACGGCCGGGTGGTCGGCGTGCGCACGGACCGGGCCGGGGACGTCGTCCTCGCTGATGTCGTCGTGCTGGCCGAAGGTGTCAACGGGCTCCTCGGCTCGCGGGCCGGCCTGCGGCCAATCCCCCGGCCCGAGCAAGTCGCGCTCGCCGTCAAGGAGATGCACTTCCTGCCCTCCGAGACGATCGATACCCGTTTCACCCTGCGGGAGGACGAGGGCGTTGTCATCGAGGCGATCGGAACGATCTCCAAGGGCATGACCGGGATGGCCTTCCTGTACACGAACAAGGAGAGCCTCTCGGTCGGCCTCGGCTGCCTCGTCTCCGATTACCGCGACGGGGCGGAGACGCCCTACAGCCTCCTCGACGCCTTCAAGAAGCACCCCTCGATTGCCCCCCTCCTCGCCGGGAGCGAGGTAAAGGAATACACCGCGCACTTGATCCCGGAGGGCGGCTACAAGGCGATCCCGCAACTCTACGGGGACGGCTGGCTCGTGGTGGGCGACGCGGCGCAGTTCAACAACGCCCTCCACCGCGAGGGCTCGAACCTCGCCATGACCACCGGCCGCCTCGCGGCCGAAACCATCATCCAGCTCAAGGCTCAGTGCCTGCCCCCGACTGCCGCCAACCTCGCGCTCTACCGGGAGATGGTCGAGGACTCCTTTGTCATGGAGGACATGAAGAAGTACAAGGACATGCCGGCGCTGCTGCACACCCACTCCAAGACCTTCTTCCTGACCTACCCGGAGCTGATGTCGAGGGCAGCGCAGAACTTCCTGCGCATCAATGGCGTGCCCAAGCGCGAGAAGGAGCGTGCGACGCTGCACAGCTTCGTGCGCAGGCGCTCCTGGCCGGGGCTCATCGGCGATGCCGTCCGCGTCGCCCAGGCGTGGCGCTGACCCGGCGCCCCGCCGCATCCCACCGCATCACTGGAGGCCATCATGACCGCGCGCGTCGAGGAGAAGCTTTATCAGAACCGCTACCTCGTGGATGTGAGGCGCCCCCATATCCGGATCATGCCCCATGCCGAACCGTCGCCCAACCTCCTCGCCATGACGCGGCTGTGCCCGGCGGGCTGCTACAGTCTTACCGACCGTGGGCAGATCGAGGTGGTGCCCGACGGCTGCTTCGAGTGCGCCACCTGCCGGGTGCTGTGCGAGCCGTCGGGCGAGATCGAGTGGAACTATCCGCGCGGCGGCTTCGGGGTGCTGTTCAAGTTCGGCTGAGCCGGCGGCCGGCCTGCGGCGGACATAGTCCGTCCGGTCCGGGATCTCGGCCTGTGGGCTTCTTGCACGTCATCCCGCGCCGGGTCACAATCAAACCGCGCTGACGCCGCAGCGTTGCGCCAGTGTACCGGCCGGCATCCGAAGCACCTATGCTGTATTTTGCGATAGGTCCGGCGGTGCCGCCGCTGCTCGATGAACTGAGCCACGGCCCAGAGATTGGTGCGGATCCGGCCGGGCGCCGCCCGACGCTGGCCGAGGGACGCCGCCAGCGCCTCCGGGCTCAGCGATACGGTGCCGCCCGCGCCCGGCCCGGCCCCAGATAGGGCACGAGCCGGTCCTGGCGCAGGAGGGCAGCGACCGAGCGCATCGGGGCCTGCGGCTTCAGGATCGACGAGTCCATCGGCTCACTCATCTTCCTCGCCAAGCTTATGGGCATGGACGGTGATGGGCAGGCGGGTGTCTGCGGGCAACGCCGGCAGCACGAAGGTCCAGCCGTTCTTCAGCCGCACCCAGCCGCCCCAGAGGGCCTCGCGCTCCATGGCGACAATAGGCTCCTCCAGGTCCTTCTTCGGCGCGTAGGCCGAGAGGCCGCCGCGGGGCAACTTGCGGATCATCAGCTTCACGGGCGAGCCTCCTCGGTGACGGCAAGCGCCGATGGCCGGTCGAGGCTGACCAGTTCCTTGCCGCGCATGCCCACGATGGTGCCGCGGTCGATCCACTCGACCGCGTAGATGTAGAACTGCTGGAGAAAAACCCCGATGTCGCGCACGTAGCCGACGTCACCCTTGCGTACGAGGGTCTCGCCAATCCTTTTGTGCGGATAGGTCCCGTCGTTCTTCACGTGCTTCGTCGCGCGGACCTTTTCGCCGGGCCGGAAGTCGGGCTCCCGCCGGATCTCGATGTCCTGCTCGTGCCCAAGTCCCATTCCGGCCTCCTCATTCGGAGAGGCGGCGCGTCGCCGTCTTGCGGATGGCAGGATCCTCGTCCTCGAGGAGAGGCACGAGGTGCTCGGGCGCGATGCGTTCGGCCACCACGTGGCGCACGCGCATGTCAGGGTCGCGGATTAGCGCGCGAGGCCCGGGGCGCCATCCGCTCGGCCGCCACGAGCCGCACCAGCGGGTCGGGATCGGCCGCGAAGGTCATCAGGGCCGCAGGCAAGGCCCAGCGCGCCGCCGCGCGCCGCACCTCCGCCTCGGGTTCCTGGGCAAGCAGGAGGAGCGAGGCCGGCGGCGCGCTCCGGGCCGCCGCGAGCCACACCGCATAGTCCGGGTCGCCGAGCAGAGGGACGAGGCCGCCGCCCGAGAGCCGCTGCGCCACCGCCATGCACACCCGCCGGTCCAGGTCGCTCCGCATGGCCCGCGCGCGAGCGAGCGGCAGGCGCAAGGCCACCATCACCCGCACCTCCGACTCCAGATCGTCCCGGAGCCGCCCGAGCAAGATCACGCTCGCGTGCTTGGCCGCCAGCGTGCGCACTTCGAAATACGGATGCTCGAGATAGGCCGCCGCGAGATCCGGGTTGCGGGAGAAGAAGCGGTCGATGCGCTTCCCTCGCCGGTCGAGCATGCAGGCCCGGCCGAGATCGCAGCGCCCCTGGGCCTGGAGATCCTCGTGGGGGCAGTCCTGACAGCGCAGCGAACGGCCTTGCCAGTCGAGCGCCTCCGGGACCTCCTCGACTCCGCCCGCCATGGCCGTCGTCCTCAATGCACCGGCGCGGCCTTGACGCAGGTATTCGGCACCGGGCAGACGGTCGCGCATTGCGGCTTGTCGAACTGGCCCTCGCACTCCGTGCACTCCTTGGGATCGATGATGTAGATGTCGCCCTTCGCGCGAATGGCGTTGTTCGGGCACTCGAATTCGCAGGCGCCGCACATAGTGCACTGCGAGGCGATGATCTTGAGGGCCATGTCGATCTCCTGCTGCGGAAGGGCCGGGCGCGCCCGGCGACGAGGGGACGGGTGCGGCCCGGTCAGGCCGAGAGCATCAGCCGGGCGCCGGTGACGCTGCGGCCGAACCGTGCGGTGTAGACCGCGCCGATCGCCGCTTCGACGTATTCCAAGGCATAGACGTCGGTGGCACGGATGCCGGCCGCCTCCAGGCTCTCCTTCGGGCAATCGCCGATCTTGGCGCAGAGGACGACCTCGACCCCGTCCAGCGCCGCGATCACACTGTCGAGCGTCGCGTCCTCGCCGAAGCCACCCATGCAATAGGCCTCGACCTTGCGGTGGCCGACGAAGGTGACGCCGCCCGGACCCGCCTCGTAGACCTGGAACTCCTTGACGTGGCCGAAATGCTCGTTGACCCGGCCGCCGCCCTTGGTGGCGACCGCGACGAGGAGCTTCTCCTCGCTCCCGAGGGCCTTGAGCTCCGCGGCCGCCGCCTGTTTCTTCACCTGATGGTCGCCGCGCTCGCTCGCCACGAGCTCACGGTAGGCGGCGCGCTTGCTCGGATCGTAGGTGATCTGGCCGGGGAGCTGATCCCGGGTGAATTCTTGGCCGCGATCCTCGCCGATGAGCCCGACCGCGTCGGCCCGGCACTGGCGGCAGTGGCGCATCAGCTTGGCACCGCCCTCCAGCTTGTCCTGCAGGGCCTTGAGCTCCATGGCGGTCGGCCCACGTTGGCCGGTCAAGCCGAAATGGGTGCCGTGTTCCGGCGCTGAGATCAGCGGCATGACGTTGTGCAGGAACGCGCCCCGCTCCCTTACCCACTTGTTCACTTCGAGCAGGTGGTCGTCGTTGATCCCGGGGATCATGACCGAGTTCACCTTCACCAGAATGCCGCGGGCGCGCAGCATCTCCAGGCTCAGCATCTGCCGCTCGTGCAGGATGCGGGCCGCCTCGACGCCCGTGTAGCGCTTGTGCTGATGGAAGATCCACGGATAGATTTTCGCCCCGATCTCCGGATCAACCATGTTGATGGTCACGGTGACGTGGTCGACGTTCATCTGCGCGATCTCGTCTACGTGGTCGGGCAGGGCGAGCCCGTTGGTGGAGAGACATAGTTTGATGTCGTGGATCTCCTTCGCCACAGCATCGAAGGTGGCCTTGGTTTTCTTCCAATCGTAGCAGCTGTCGCCGGGGCCGGCGATGCCGAGAACCGAGAGCTGCGGCACCTCGTTGGCCACCGTCACGACCTTGCGCAGCGCCTGATCGGGCGTGAGCTTCTCTGACACCACACCGGGACGGCTCTCATTAGCGCAATCGTATTTGCGGTTGCAGTAGTTGCACTGGATGTTGCAGGCGGGCGCCACCGCGACGTGCATGCGGGCGAAATAGTGGTGCGCCTCCTCCGAGTAGCAGGGATGGTCCTTGATCTTGTCCCAGACGTCCTCGGGCATCTCTTCGGGCTTGGCGGAAGAGCCGCAGGAGGACGACGAGCAACCGCCCTCGTGCAATTTCGCCCGCATCGCGTCGAGCGAGATCGGTGTCGCCACCAGGGAATCGAGGGAGAACACTGGAGAGGACATGTCTTCACCTCTGCGCCAATTCAGGCGAAGGCTCCGCAAATTGCGTGCCAGCTGCTAAAGTATTGTTTCTAGTGAAGATTCTTTTGTCCGTAGCGTCGGACATCGCTGGCTCGTCCTGTCGGGTTCGCGACATTGTGCGTCGTGGTCCGGTGTTGGCTGCGCGAGAGTCCTGCAGACGCACGCGCGCCGCGCGGGGGCCCGCGCGGCGCTCTCGGGATCGGAGCCGCGCGGTTGGGGTCAGAACTCTTTGAGGGGGATGTCGTACTTGCGCACCGCATAGCCGAGCTGGCGGGGCGTGATCTCGAGGAGGCGGGCGGCCTTAGCCTGCACATAGCCGGTGCGCTCTAGGGCCTCGAGCAACTGCTGCTTGGTGGGGCGCGGCCGGACGCCCGGGAGGGTCTTGGCGCCGGGGCAGGACGCGGGCGGCTCGGCCTCCGCCGGGGTGGGCGGCCGCTCCGGGCTCACCGGCACGGGTGTGGCGGCCGTCACCGCGGCGTCCCAGGGCTTCGGCGTGCTCCTCTTCCAGAGCACCGCCGAGAGGCATTGCCCGCTCACGCATGCGAAGTCGTCCGACATGATCAGCTCCTCGGAGGCCGCTAGCGTCGCGGTGCCCCTGACGCAGTTCTCAAGCTCGCGCACGTTGCCCGGGAAGTAGCACTTCAGCAGGACCCCCATCGCGCCTTGCGAGAATGCGAGCTTCGACCCGTTCTCGCTGTTGTAGCGGGTGAGGAAGGCCTTCGCGAGATCCGGGATGTCGCCCCGCCGCTCGCGCAGCGGCGGCAGGATCAGCGACACCACGTTGATGCGGTAGTAGAGGTCGGCGCGGAAGTCGCCCTTGGTGACCGCCTCCTCCAGGTTCCGGTTCGTCGCGAAGACGAGGCGCACGTCGACCTTGATGGTGCGGTTGCCGCCGACGCGCTCGAACTCCCCCTCCTGCAGGACGCGCAGGAGCTTGGCCTGGAAGGTGGCGCTCACCTCGCCGATCTCGTCGAGGAACAGCGTCCCGCCGTTGGCGGCCTCGAAGCGGCCATGGCGCGTCGCGATCGCGCCCGTGAAGGCCCCCTTCTCGTGCCCGAACAACTCGGATTCGAGCACGCTGTCGGCGAGCGCCGCGCAGTTGACCCGCACGAAGGGCTTGCTCTTGCGGGGCGAGAGTTCGTGGATCGCGCGGGCGAAGAGCTCCTTGCCAGTGCCGCTCTCGCCGCGCAACAGGACAGTCGTGTTCGAGCGCGCCGCGACCTCGGCCTTCGCGGCGAGCCGCTTCAGCTCCTGGCTCTCGCCGACAAGGCCGACTGAGGAGGAGATCGCGCTCGTTTCCGCCAGGGCCTTCTCCAGCCGGTGGGCTTTGGCGATGAGCCGGTCGCGATCCTGCGCCAGCGTGTTGTGGAGCCACACCGTCTGGCCGATGAGGTTCGCCACCATGGTGAGAAAGCGCGTGTCCTCGTCGGAGCAGAAGCGCGCGCTGCCGTCACAGATCCGGTCAATTGAGAGGGTGCCGAGGACCCGTGAATCCGCCTTAATCGGCACGCCGATGAACGACGTGATGGCCTTGCCGGCATCCTCGAACAGATCGAGATGGCCGTGGAAGAGCGGGTCGGCGCTGACGTCCTGCACGACGAGCGGGGCCGCGGTGTCGACGATTTGGTCGATGGCCCGCTGGGGCAGGCACGCGCGGAGGTGGTGGGCGATCTGGGCCGTCCAGCCGGTGCTTGAGACGATTTCCGGCCCGCCCTCCTGGTCGAGGATGACGATCATGCCGTGGTGCATGCTCAGAGTCGACGAGAGGATGTCGATCACCTTAGTGAGGGTGACCTCGAGGTGGCGCACCGCGGTCAGCGCCTTGGAGATCTCGTAGATGCCGATGAGCTGCACCTCGGCCGAGGTGCCGCGCGAGGCTGAGGCGGGACGCGCTTGGACGGGCAGCCTCGGGGTCGGGCTCGGCGGGGCGGGCTGCTGCCCAAGCCGCTCCGGGACGACGTGCTCCACCTGGGGCAGGCCCGTCTCGATTCGGGAGGGAAAAAGGTCCGCGTAGTCCATTATGGCGCACTCATGGTTCAGACCTACCCGCTAGCATCGACCCGGAGCGCCGAGGCGGCGCCGGCGGCGGTCAGATTTTGGATTGATCCGCGGTCGTCCGGCCCGGATTGGCCAGGGCGATCCCCGACGAGGTGGAGGCTCGCCTCCCCTGGTGGCGCGAGTGGCTCCGGGCAGCGAGGGGAGCACCAAGCGGACGCCTCGTCCTTGATCTGTCGCAAACCGAGCGGGGCTTTTCGCCTCGTCCGGAGTCGCGCTGCTCACGCCGCGGCGCGCAGGCTCTCCAGGGCGACCGCCAGGAGGCGGCGACCGCAGCGACGCGCACCGCGGCCAGGATCTGCTTCTCGCGCAGCCCGGCCTCGCGCAGCACCCGCTCGTGCGCGTCGATGCTAGCGCCCGCAGCCGTTCATCGCCGAGACCGCTAGCGACCACAGCTCGAAATCCGCCCGGTCGGTATCCGGATTGCCGATGCTGCTCATCCGCAGCTTCACCGGCAGCATGGCGTAGGCCGGGTTCGAGGCGAGCTGCGTGAAGCGGTAATAGACGTTGTTCATCGCCATCACGGTCGCAGCGGTCTCGGCGGCGGCGAGCGCCGCCGGGGAGAGCCGTGGCGCGGCCTCCTCGTCCAGGACGCGGGCCACCTCTGGGTTGCGGCTCGTGAGCCCGCAGGCGACGAGAAGCCCGTCACGCTACTGCGGCGTCAGCGTCTCCTCGCGGCCGAGAGACGAGAGGTTGAGCTTCACGTCCTTGGCGTAGGACGGAAGCTCTGGAGGAGGGCATAGAGGGACATGGTCCGCCTCCGCCTCAGGGCCTTCAGGACGCCACCGCCGATCTCGCGGTTGCAGGGGCAGGTTCGTCCGTATGGAGCGCGTCGAGGACGCGCAGCGTGTCCTTGGGCGCCCGCCCGACCTTCAGGTTCGTCGCGTAGACGTGCTGGATCACGTTGTCCGGGTCGACGACGTAGGTGTAGCGGTAGGCCACGCCCTCGGGCGAGCGCACGCCAAGGCCGTCGACGAGGGCGTCCCACGGATCCGCGAAGGACCAGATCGGCAGCCGGTCGAGATCCTTGTGGTCGCGCCGCCATGCCAGCTTAACGTGCTCGTTGTCCGTCGAGCCCCCAAGCACCACCGCGTCGCGGTTCTCGAACTCCGGCGCGAGCTTGGCGAACTCGGCGATCTCCCTCGGGCACACGAACGTGAAGGCCTTCGGATAGAAGAAGATCACCTTCCACTTCCCTGGGAAGCTGTCCAGTGTGAGGGGCTTGAGGGCCGGGATCCCGTTCTCCTGGTGATAAATGAAGCCGGGCTTCACGCCGACGATCTCGAAGACGGGAAGCGTGTAACCGATGCCGAGCATGTTCGCGTGTCCGGGAGGGCTCGAAGGGGTAACGGGCCGGCGAGGCGCCGACGCCCTGGGGCCGTTCTTCAAGCGCCGTGCCACGGGCGATGTCGTTGGAATTTCAACGATCCCTATCTCTGTGGGCGGTGTCGGATTCGCGACACGCTGGAGGGGTCGGTCGCGGTACGTGTCGCATCTCCAACATGGGCGAGAGCGGGGCCGCCAGCCCGCGCGGGACCCTGCGCCCTCAGGGAAATTCGACCCCGGCCGGCTTTCCGTGCGGCGGACGCGCGGCTGGCACAAGCGTCGCAGAAGGGCCGGACGCGATTGCGCGTGACGCGCCTCTTCGGCCCCGGAGATTGAATGCAGACCGTGAACAGCCTCGCGCCGGCCGGGCGCCGGTGGCAGCGATCGCCGACTTGCGCTGCGCCGCCCCCGAGAAGGCGATCGTCGAGGTCACGGGTCTCGACGAGACGCACGCGCTCCTGCCCGCTCGGCCCGCCATCCTGCAAAGCGAGAAGTGCGCGCCGGAGACGGGCACCGCCGTGCAGGCCCTGGCCATGGCGCCAGGGGCGGCGGGCCGCGGATCGCGGCGGCCTGTGGCGTGACCGTCGCGAACGCCGCGGCCTCTACGCGGCGGGCGCGGACATCCTCGTGACCTCCGCGCCTTGAGGGGCCGCTCCGGCCGACGTGAAGGTCGTGATCGAGGCCGTGCAGGCCGAGCGACCTGCCGGGGGCTTCACCCGACACGGCGCGCTGCGTCGCAGCTGGCGCGGCCCTTGCTGGTGAGGTTTCGCCTCGGCCGTGCGGGCGCGGCCCTCGCCATACCCCATCGCGACGACAAGCTCGGCTGAGCCCTCTGTCCGCACGCGGAGCGAGGCGATGCGCACACAGCGACGTGTGAAGGCGCAAGTCCGTGCGGGTGAGGGATGTTCCGCGTCAGATCCGGATCCCGCCCCCTCCCCTCGGCCGTTGCCGCAGCCGCACGCCAATGACCTCACGCGAAAGCCGAGGTCATCTCCCTCCTGCCCCGCCGCTGTCGGACATTGTCAGATTCCCGACAGCTGAGTGAAGTTTCCGCCAATCACCGGCGGTTCCACTAACGGACTGAGCTCAATAGCAAAACTACTCCAGAAGCATTTGGCACCTCGCTTGCGCAGAGGTCCGGCAGCGGCGGATGCCGCTGACGACGGTGACATCGGGAGCGATGTCGCCATCAACCAAGCGGGGTTTGACCATGACTGGTCTGCGCCAAATCAA
The DNA here is from genome assembly GCF_000022085.1 of Methylobacterium nodulans ORS 2060. Taxonomy (NCBI): domain Bacteria; kingdom Pseudomonadati; phylum Pseudomonadota; class Alphaproteobacteria; order Hyphomicrobiales; family Methylobacteriaceae; genus Methylobacterium; species Methylobacterium nodulans. The sequence goes on along the minus strand of NC_011894.1, from coordinate 4,076,576 downwards.
GCTTCTCGGTCTCTGCCTTGACTGGACGATGACGGAGCCTTTAGAACTTGCGCAGCATTCTGAGAAAATCAAGAAAATGGCACAAGCCCTTGCGGCAAAAGGAGTTCTCACGCTCCAGACATGCTCTCGGACTGAGTTCTACGGCGAGGAGACCGCACTCAGAAACATCCCGAGCGAGGCATTTGCCGGCCTTCCCTTCAGAAGCATTGAAGGTGCGGCCGCCATTGGGCAACGTTTCGCCGAGATTGCATCCGGCGGTCGTTCCCAGATCCTCGGCGAGAGGAACATCATCCAGCAGCTCGAGGACGCTTACAAACGTGGTGACCCAAACCTTCCGATCTTCCAGATCGCACGGCAGGGGATTGATTTTGGTCTGACCGCACGCGAGAGACATCAGTTCAACGCACCGCCCATCTACGATCAGTTCGTCCGAGACATCATGGCTGATCGATATCGGAATGGCGAGCTTCCCGACCACCTTTACCTGCTTGGATCAAGCAACCTGAGTTACGACCTGATCGAGAGCGGTGTGGAAGAGCATTTCCGTTCCACGACAATCGTGACGCGGGACCCGAAGAGCGCTCGCAAACGTCTCCGCCGCGAGACTGACAAAAAAGTCGAGGTCATACACCAGAAAGAATTTGGGCACGCACGCGAACCACAGTCGCTCGTCGTGATCGCAACCTCCAATCTCACCGATCAAGACAAAGCCGATCTTCAGAATGCGCTTCTGCGGCTGGAGCCGCGCACGGTAGTGGACCTGACGGCAAATCCAGTGATGGCGGCAGCCCTAGCCGGGAAGCTCAACTACGTGAACATGTACGGCGAAGAGTTCCGCCGGTTAATCGACCAGAACAATGAGCAGCTGGCTCCAAAGGTGCCGCTCGTGCGTTCCGATATCGAGGCGGCACTCCGGACAGCGCAACTCGATCTTTCCGCGAAGGCACCGTAACCCCAAAGCGGCACACCCCCTGTCGGGCGCCAACCCGCGGCTCGCGGCCTTCGTCGGCCGCTCCACGGAACAGGCCCGCCGTCTCGGTCCCCTCGCGGCCGCGGCGGGCGCACCCTCGACCACATCTGCCACACAAGGACGGTAACCCATGGCCTATTCAGACTGGGGCGGCATCTTCCCGGTTCTCGTCACCCCCTTCGGAGCCGATGGCTCCATCAACGAGATCCGGTACAAGGCGCTCATCGACGACGCGATCGCCAATGGCGCGCAGGGCGTGGTGGCCGCCGGCAGCACCGGCGAGTTCTATGCCCTCACCAAGGCCGAACGCGCGCGCCTGTTCAAGCTGACCGTTGACCACGCGGCGCGCCGCGTGCCCGTGCTAGGCCTACGAGCAGAGCTACTACCGTGCACAGTGATCCGACTAAACAGCGCCGGCTAGAGAAATCGCGCCCATCGGTAGAGCGATTTAGAACGGCCTCGCCTGGGCGCAGACCATTTCCTCCGGATAACAAATCCGATGCCAAGAGCATAGGTGATACATGGCAACATGTGCAGTAAGATGGCTTAGCAGGAGTGACGTTCTTGCGGCAGCGTTGCCGCTTGCCTCCGCATTGGAGGTCGTCGAAGCTACGCTTCGAGACCACGGTAACGGCGCATTCGAAAACCCGCCCAAAACCGGCGTTCACCCTCAACATGATGCGTTCATCCACGCCATGGCGGGCTGGCTGCCCAGGCAGAAGCGTGGGGGCGTTAAATGGGTCGCGGGCTATTCCAGCAACTACAAGAGCGGCCTGCCGAATATTACCGGCCTGATGGTTCTCAACGATCCGGAAACGGGCCTACCCATCTGCGTCATGGATGCAGCCTACCTGACTGCGGTGCGCACGAGCGCTGCGTCGGCTATCACCAGCAAGTATCTCGCGCCAAGCAACGTGGATAGGATTGCAGTCATTGGCGCTGGTCTGCAGGGGCTTTATCATGTGAAGCTGATGTCGCTGATCCACCCCTCGGCCGAGTTCCAGGTGGTAGATATCGATCCCAGCGCCGTGGACCGTCTGGCCAACCAGGTCTCGGCAGAGGCACGCGTCGTCCACGTTCGAGAGGCCGAGAGCGCCATACGCGCCGCCGATGTCGTGGTGACTGCGACGAGCCGATTGGAGGAAGTCGTGTTCCAGTTCGGCTGGATGAAGAAAGCCAGCCTGGTGCTCCCCGTCCATGTCCGGGGATGGTCCCAAGACATCACGACGGCGTCGGACGCATTATTCACGGACGACGTGGAACAATTCACAAACTTCATACGCGCGACAGGCTCGCCGTATGAGGATTTATCGCGTGTGCGAGGCTCCGTGAGTAGTGTCATCGTGGGAAAGCTGACTGGCCGGTCAAGCAACTCCGATCGCATCGCGGTATTCAATCTTGGCTTGGCGATTCATGATGTTGCCATCGCCGCCGAGATCCTATCTCTCGCAGAGCGGCAGAACATAGGAACAGTCGTAGCCTACTAAAAGCAACATACATGGCCGACAACGGCTTCGCTGCGGGCAGCGATATATGGAGGCAGTTTTTCAGTAGACAGGTAAGCGGCCACGCCGAGGGCCGAAGGCCCTCGGCGTGGCTCTGTTGCATTAACCTGGCAAGCTACAGGATGTAGTAGCAACTCAGGCTAATAAACACGCTAAGGATTGTGCCTCACAAAGTTAATGCAACAGGGCCGGTTTGCGACAGCACCTCCCCCCAACTTCTTTCCGGTCTCTGATGTCTACGTAGAGCGGTCTCAGAGTCTGTTGGGAAAGGGTTATTTCACAGTGATTGAGGCGAGAAGCCGGGTTATCGAGGCGAAAAGCATGGCTGCCGCTGAGATGTGAAGAAGCGTGTCGCAGTCCAGCTTGAGACGGCGCGACACCGTGAGAGCGCCGATGCTTTGTTCGATCCGCCACCGCTTCGGCAAAAGGACAAAGCCCTTTGCGAATTGCGAAGGACCGCTTCTACGGCACGGTTCATCCCAGCCTGAACCGCCTCGATGAAACGGCTCTTGCAGCCACCATCCACCACGATGGTCGTGATCCAGGGACACAGACGAACCAAGCGCTTGACCAGCGGGATGCCGCCCTCCTGATCCGGTAGCCGAGCGACCTGCCGGGGGCTTCACCCGACACGGCGCGCTGCGTCGCAGCTGGCGCGGCCCTTGCTGGTGAGGTTTCGCCTCGGCCGTGCGGGCGCGGCCCTCGCCATACCCCATCGCGACGACAAGCTCGGCTGAGCCCTCTGCCCGCACGCGGAGCGAGGCGATGCGCACACAGCGACGTGTGAAGGCGCAAGTCCGTGCGGGTGAGGGATGTTCCGCGTCAGATCCGGATCCCGCCCCCTCCCCTCGGCCGTTGCCGCAGCCGCACGCCAATGACCTCACGCGAAAGCCGAGATCATCTCCCTCCTGCCCCGCCGCTGTCGGACATTGTCAGATTCCCGACAGCTGAGTGAAGTTTCCGCCAATCACCGGCGGTTCCACTAACGGACTGAACTCAATAGCAAAACTACTCCAGAAGCATTTGGCACCTCGCTTGCGCAGAGGTCCGGCAGCGGCGGATGCCGCCGACGGCGGTGACATCGTGAGCGATGCCGCCATCAACCAAGCGGGGTTTGACCATGACTGGTCTGCGCCAAATCGCGTTCTACGGGAAAGGGGGGATCGGCAAGTCGACCACCTCCCAGAATACCCTCGCGGCCCTCGTCGAGAAGGGTCAGAAGATCCTGATCGTCGGCTGCGATCCGAAAGCTGATTCCACGCGCCTCATCCTCAATGCGAAGGCGCAGGACACTGTCCTCAGCCTCGCGGCAGAGGCCGGCTCGGTGGAGGACCTCGAGCTCGAGGAGGTCCTCAAGATTGGCTACAAGGGTATCAAGTGCGTCGAATCCGGCGGCCCTGAGCCGGGCGTCGGCTGCGCCGGCCGCGGCGTCATCACGTCGATCAACTTCCTCGAGGAGAACGGCGCCTACGACGACGTCGACTACGTCTCCTACGACGTGCTTGGCGACGTGGTCTGCGGCGGCTTCGCGATGCCGATCCGCGAGAACAAGGCCCAGGAAATTTACATCGTCATGTCCGGCGAGATGATGGCGCTCTACGCCGCCAACAACATCGCCAAGGGCATTCTCAAGTATGCCCATTCGGGCGGCGTCCGGCTCGGCGGCCTTATCTGCAACGAGCGCCAGACCGACCGCGAGCTCGATCTCGCTGAGGCGCTGGCCAAGCGGCTGAATTCGCAGCTCATCCACTTCGTGCCGCGCGACAACATCGTCCAGCACGCCGAGCTGCGCCGTCAGACAGTGATCCAGTACGCGCCGGATTCCGCCCAGGCGGGCGAATACCGCAAGCTCGCCGAGAAGGTCCATGCGAATGCGGGCAAGGGCACCATCCCGACCCCGATCACCATGGAAGAGCTGGAGCAGATGCTGCTCGACTTTGGAATCATGAAGACCGAGGAGCAGCAACTCGCCGAACTCGCCGCCAAGGAGGCTGCGAAGGCGGCCGCCGCCCTGCGCTGATCGTATGGACATCCGGGAGCGGCCCGCCGGGGCCGCCCCAGCCGCTGCCATCCACGGAAGGTCGACTGCCATGAGCCTCGATTACGAAAACGACGGCGCATTCCACGAGAAGATTATCAAGGAAGTGCTGGCCGCCTATCCCGACAAGTTCGCCAAGCGCCGCCGCAAACACCTCTCGGTTGCCACCCCCGCCGCCGCGGACGAATCCGCGCCGGAGGAGGAAAAGGCGCTCACCGAGTGCGACGTGAAATCCAACATCAAGTCGATCCCGGGTGTCATGACCATCCGAGGCTGCGCCTATGCCGGCTCCAAGGGCGTGGTCTGGGGACCGGTCAAGGATATGATCCACATCTCGCACGGACCGGTCGGGTGCGGGCAGTATTCCTGGTCCCAGCGCCGCAACTACTACATCGGCACGACCGGAGTCGACACCTTCGTGACGATGCAGTTCACTTCCGACTTCCGGGAGAAGGACATCGTCTTCGGTGGCGACAAGAAGCTTGACAAGGTCATCGACGAGATCGAGACGCTGTTCCCGCTCAATCACGGCGTGACGATCCAGTCGGAATGCCCGATCGGCCTGATCGGCGACGACACCGAGGCGGTGGCCAAGAAGAAGATGACGGACATCGGCAAGACCGTGGTGCCGGTGCGCTGCGAGGGGTTTCGCGGCGTGTCGCAGTCGCTGGGCCACCACATCGCCAACGACGCGATCCGCGACTGGGTGTTCGAGAAGCAGGAGCGCGAGTTCGCCTTCGCGGGCACGCCCTACGACGTCAACGTGGTCGGCGACTACAATATCGGCGGCGACGCCTGGGCCTCGCGCATCCTGTTGGAGGAGATGGGCCTTCGCATCGTCGGCAACTGGTCGGGGGACGCCACCCTCGCCGAGATCGAGCGCGCGCCGAAGGCCAAGCTCAACCTCATCCACTGCTACCGGTCGATGAACTACATCTGTCGCTATATGGAGGAGAAGTACGCAATCCCGTGGATGGAGTACAATTACTTCGGCCCGTCGCAGATCGCGGCCTCTTTGCGCAATATCGCTAAGCATTTCGGTCCCGAGATCGAGAAGAAGGCAGAGGCGGTGATCGCCAAGTACCAGCCCCTCGTTGATGCGGTGGTCGCAAAGTACGGTCCGCGGCTGAAGGGCAAGAGAGTCATGCTCTATGTCGGTGGCCTGCGCCCGCGCCACGTGATCACAGCCTACGAGGATCTCGGCATGGAGATCGCAGGCACTGGCTACGAATTCGCCCATAACGACGACTACCAGCGCACCGGCCACTACGTTAAGAAAGGCACGCTGATCTACGACGACGTGACAGGCTACGAACTCGAGAAGTTCATTGAGACGATCCGGCCCGACCTCGTCGGCTCCGGCATCAAGGAGAAGTACCCGGTCCAGAAGATGGGCATTCCGTTCCGGCAGATGCACTCCTGGGACTATTCGGGCCCGTATCACGGCTATGATGGGTTCGCGATCTTCGCCCGGGACATGGACTTGGCGATCAACAACCCGGTCTGGGGCCTGTTCGACGCGCCCTGGAAGAAGACGCCGGCGCCCTTGCTCCAAGAGGCCGCCGCGTAAGCAGGCGCTCTTGGTCCGGCCGTTCGGGATGAGCGATCGGATAATGGCTTGGCAGGGTACCCCTCTCCCGGAGATGGGAAGGCGATCGAAGATCGCGCGTGAGAGTGGCGCGGGTTCAGGATTGAACTGGAGCGTCACCGCTTCCAGCGGCGCGGTTCAGTCTTCTTGCTGAACCGTCGGTCCCTCACCCCTATCCCTCTCCCACTCCGGTGAGGGGTTTTCCCTGCCTTGATCACGTTGATCGATTCAGGACTGCAGTAATCAGGTATTTCTCGACGAAATAGCGCCGACACATCGCGAAAAATGATGCAAGCATATAAATGTTGAGCGGATGCCGTTCCACTGTGAACGGTCGCTGCTCTTCGAAAACGCCATCCCTGTGTTCCGAATGATGCGTGCCGCCGTATGACGCGGCCGCCAACAGGAGCAGACCATGCCCCAATCCGCCGATCAAGTACTCGATCACGCACCGCTGTTCCGCCAGCCCGAATATCAGGAGATGTTCGCCCGCAAGCGCGAGCAGTTCGAATGCCCGGCCTCCAGCGAGGCGGTCGAGGCGCAGCGCGAATACGCCAAGACCTGGGAATACCGCGAGAAGAACCTCGCCCGCGAGGCCTTGGTGGTGAACCCCGCCAAGGCCTGCCAGCCGCTTGGCGCCGTCTTCGCGGCGGCGGGCTTCGAGCGCACGATGAGCTTCGTGCACGGCTCGCAGGGCTGCGTCGCCTATTACCGCTCGCACTTGTCGCGCCACTTCAAGGAACCCTCCTCGGCGGTGTCCTCCTCGATGACCGAGGACGCGGCGGTGTTCGGCGGTCTCAACAACATGATCGACGGCCTCGCCAACACCTATTCACTCTACAAGCCGAAGATGATCGCGGTCTCGACCACCTGCATGGCCGAGGTGATCGGCGACGACCTCCAAGCCTTCATCCAGAACGCCAAAAACAAAGGCTCGGTGCCGAAGGATTTCGATGTTCCCTTCGCCCACACCCCGGCCTTCGTGGGCAGCCACGTCGACGGCTACGACCACATGATCAAGGGCATCCTTGAGCATTTTTGGGAGGAGCGGACCCGCCAAGCGGGCACGCGGATCAACATCATCCCGGGCATGGACGGGTTCTGCGTCGGCAACAACCGCGAGCTGAAGCGCCTGCTCGGCCTGATCGGGGTGGATTACACGCTGATTCAGGACGCCTCCGATACCTACGACACGCCCTCGGACGGCGAGTTCCGGATGTATGCGGGCGGTACGACCCTGGAGGAGGTCGCGGCCGCGCAGGATGCCAAGGCGACGCTCTCGCTGCAGAAATACTGCACCCGCAAGACCCTCGATTACTGCGCCGAGCAGGGCCAGGAGGTCCACGCCTTCCACTACCCGCTCGGGGTGCGTGGTACCGACGAGTTCCTACTCAAAGTCTCGGAGCTGGCCGGCGTCGAGATCCCCGAGGAAGTGACGATGGAGCGCGGGCGGCTCATCGACGCTATGGCGGACAGCCAGTCCTGGCTGCACGGCAAGAAATACGCGATCTTCGGCGATCCGGACGTGGTCTACGGGCTCGCGCGATTCATCCTGGATACCGGAGGCGAGCCGATCCACTGCCTCGCCACCAACGGCAACAAGACCTGGGAGGAGGAGATGCAGGCGCTACTCGCCTCCTCGCCCTTCGGCGCGAGTGGGCAGGTCTGGGCCGGCAAGGACCTCTGGCACCTGCGCTCTCTGCTCTTCACCGAGCCGGTCGATTTCGTGCTCGGCAATTCCTACGCCAAATATCTGGAGCGCGACACCGGCACGCCGTTGATCCGCACCGCCTTCCCGATCTTCGACCGGCACCACCACCACCGCTTCGCGATCATGGGCTACCAGGGCGGCCTGCGCCTGCTGACGACGATCCTCGACAAGATCTTTGATAAGCTCGACCAGGAGACGATCGCCCTGGCCAAGACCGACTCCTCCTTCGACCTCACCCGCTGAGGACGGCTCCGGGCGCCGGCTCTCCGGCCGGCGCCCCCTCCCGCGCGTGTTCGACCAGATCCGAAAGGCATTTCCATGCTCAAGGACAGAATCGCGGACGTGTTTAACGAGCCCGGTTGCGAGAAGAACCAGGCCAAGAGCGCCAAGGAGCGCAAGAAGGGCTGCTCCAAGCCGCTCACGCCCGGGGCCGCGGCGGGAGGCTGCGCCTTCGACGGCGCCAAGATCGTGCTGCAGCCGATCACTGACGTGGCCCACCTGATTCACGCGCCCCTCGCCTGCGAAGGCAACAGTTGGGACAACCGCGGGGCAGGCTCCTCCGGTTCGGGCCTCTGGCGGCGCAGCTTCACCACCGACCTCACCGAACTGGACGTGATGATGGGCCAGGGCGAGCGGAAGCTCTACCGGGCCGTGCGCGAGATCGCCCGCACCCACGCTCCGCCGGCGATCTTCGTCTACTCCACCTGCGTCACTGCGCTGACAGGCGACGACATCGAGGCGGTCTGCCGCAAGGCGTCCGAGAGCTACGGCCTGCCGGTGGTGCCGGTGAACGCGCCGGGCTTCGTCGGCTCTAAGAATCTCGGCAATAAGCTCGCGGGCGAGGCCCTGCTCGATCACGTCATCGGTACCGTCGAGCCGGACGATGTCGGCCCGACCGACATCAACATCCTAGGCGAGTTCAACCTCGCGGGCGAGTTCTGGGCGGTGCGGCCGCTCTTCGAAAAACTCGGCATCCGCATCCGCGCCTGTATCTCGGGCGATGCGCACTACCATGAGGTTGCCGCCGCCCACACGGCGCGAGCGACCCTGATGGAATGCTCGACCGCCCTCATCAACCTCGCCCGCAAGATGGAGGAGCGCTGGGGCATCCCGTTCTTCGAGGGTTCCTTCTACGGAATCTCCGACACCTCAGACGCCCTGCGCCAGACCACGCGGCTCCTCGTCTCCCGCGGCGCGCCCGCCGATCTGATCGACCGCACCGAGGCGCTGATCGCCGAGGAGGAGGCGCGGGCCTGGGCCAAGCTCGACTCCTTCCGGCCCGGCCTCCAGGGCAAGCGCGTCCTCCTCAACACCGGCGGCGTGAAGTCCTGGTCGGTAGTCACGGCCTTGATGGAGATCGGCGTCGAGATCGTCGGGACGTCCGTGAAGAAGTCGACCGCCGAGGACAAGGAGCGGATCAAGCAGCTCCTCAAAGACGACCACCACATGTTCGAGAGCATGGCGCCACGCGACTTCTACGCGATGCTGGTTTCAAACAAGGCCGACATCATGCTGTCGGGCGGGCGGTCGCAGTTCATTGCGCTGAAGGCCAAGATTCCCTGGCTCGACATCAACCAGGAGCGGCACTACCCCTATGCGGGCTATGACGGGATGGTCGAGCTGGTGCGCCGCATCGCCATCGCCCTGTCGAACCCGATCTGGGCCGACCTGCGCGAGCCAGTGCCCTGGGATGCGGAGGGACGGCCGACCGATGGCGCTGGCATCGCCGTGCCCGACGCCTCGCGCGGCGAGGACCCGACCTACCTCGCCCATGGCCGCCGGAAATTCGCCAGCGCGGGCGCCGACGACATGGCCGAGTGCCGAGGGAGAGCGCCATGACTCCGGTCACTCTCCTCACCAAGGCGGCCTCGACCAACCCGCTGAAATCCTCACAGCCTCTCGGGGCGGCCCTCGCCTTCCTCGGGATCGACGGCGCCATGCCGCTGTTCCACGGCTCGCAGGGCTGCACCTCCTTCGCCCTCGTGCTGCTGGTGCGGCACTTCAAGGAGACTGTGCCGCTCCAGACCACGGCGATGGACGAGGTCGCCACCGTGCTCGGTGGCACGGATCACCTCGAAGAGGCGATCCTCAACCTCAAGACCCGCACCAAGCCCAGCCTGATCGGCATCTGCACTACCGCCCTCGTCGAGACCCGGGGCGAGGATTTTTCGGGCGACCTCACCCTGATCCAACAGCGCCACGCCGGCACGCTCGGTGAGACCGAGCTGATCCTCGCCCAGACCCCCGACTTCGCAGGCGCAATGGCGGAAGGCTGGAGCAAGGCCGTCGAGGCCACGATTGCCCGCCTCGTGCCGCCGGAACCCGGCCGCGTCACCGCCCTCAACCAGATCAACATTCTGCCGGGCCAGCACCACACCGTCGCGGATGTGGAGTTCCTGCGCGACAGCGCCCGCGCCTTCGGCCTCGAACCCGTCATCCTGCCGGACATCTCCGGCTCCCTCGATGGCACGGTGCCAGAGCGCTGGATCCCCACCACCTATGGCGGCACGGCGGTGGCGGCGATCCGCGGCATGGGCCGGGCTCTCCACACGGTGGCGCTCGCTGAACACGTGCGGGGGGCCGCAGCGCTCATCGAAGCGCGCACCGGCGTGCCGTTCACGGTCTTCGATACGCTCACCGGCCTCAAGGCGGCGGACCGCTACATCGTGCTGCTTGCCGCACTGTCAAGGCGCCCAGTGCCGGCGGCTCTGCGCCGCCGCCGCAACCAGCTCCAGGACGCGCTCCTCGACGGGCATTTCCACTTCGGCGGCCAGCGCATCGCCATCGCGGCCGAGCCCGACCTGCTGTTCGGACTCGTGAGTTTCTTCGTCGGGCTCGGCGCGGTGGTGGCGGTCGCCGTCACTACCACCGGCGACAACCCGATCCTTGCCCGGGTGCCCGCCGAGGCGGTGCTGGTCGGCGATCTCGGCGACCTGGAGGCTCGGGCCGGGGGCTGCGACCTCCTCGTCACCCACAGCCACGGCCGGCAGTCCTCCGAGCGACTCGGCATCCCGCTGATGCGGATGGGCTTTCCGATCTTCGACCGGCTCGGCTCCCAGCACCGGCTCACGATCGGCTACGAGGGCACGCGCAACCTGATCTTCGAGGTAGCGAACCTGTTCCAGGCGAACCGCCGCGACCCGACCCTCGAATCCCTCAATCCCTTCCGAAACCGGGGAGAGATCCATGACGGCCCTGCGCAGATTGCGGCTCGTTGACAGCGAGAAGGCGGGGGAGGCGCCCGCCGTCCCGGCGGTGCGCGTCGCCATCACCACGCAGGACATGAAGAGCCTCAACGCCCATTTCGGCTCCGCGCGCCACTTCGCCCTCTACAACGTGACGCTGCGGGGGTGGAGCTTCTTCGAGGCCGTCACCTTCGAGGACGTCTCGGACGAGGGCGGTCAGCACAAGACCGACGGCGACCGCATTACCCCCAAGGTCGAGGCCCTGCGCGGCTGCCACCTGCTGTTCTGCCTCGCCATCGGCGGCCCCTCCGCCGCCAAGGTCGTTACCGCGAAGGTCCACCCGATCAAGATCGCGCGGGCGCAGCCGATCGAGGCCGTGCTGGAGCGCACCCGCGACATGCTCGCGGGCTCGCCGCCCCCCTGGCTGCGCAAGGTGCTGGCGGCGGCCGGCGCGGTCGCCCCCAAACCCTCCTTCGTCGACGACGAGGATTGAGAGGAGACGCTGATCATGTCCGAGACCGACACCCTGGAGCGGGCGCAGGCGGCCGACGCGGCCGCGTTGGCGACGCCCTTCGTCACCGCCCTGGTGCGCCTGCTTCGCGCCCAGGACAGCTACGGCGCCTGGGAGAAGAAGCCGGACGCAGTGCTCTTGAAGGATTTCATCGTCTCCAAGGATCAGCGGCGGCAGATCCCGATCATGGGCGATCCCGACCCGGACGTCCTGTGGCGGGTCGAAATGTTCTTCACGGCGGTCGGTCTCGCCGTGGAGGAGCGGACGCAGCTCATCGCAAGCCCAATGATGAAGATGAGCCACGAGGGCTTCGGCCGCGTGCTGCTTACCGCCGGGCGCCTCATCGTCCTGAACAAGTACCTGCGGGACGTGCACCGCTTCGGCTTCGAGAGCCTGACCACGCTCGCCGAGGCCGGGACCAAGGCCGCCGACGAGGCGGCGGCCCTGATCGAAGCCCATCCCGACGTCGCCCGGAGCTGACGGAGGCCCTGCCATGTCCGATACCGAGACCCTCAAGACCGAGATCAAGAAGCTCTCGGCGCGGTCCGCAACCGCCAAGATGAACCTGCACGACTCTGCGGAGGACCTGCCGACCAACTGGCAGAGCGTTCCAGCCGTGGCGCAGGAGACCCACGACGCCTTCGCGGCGCTGGACGCGGCGCGCTCTGAAGGCCGCCGAGGTCGCGGCGGCCTGACCCTCATCGGAAGGAACCCCGCCATGGCCTTTACAACGCGCGACGGCCGCGCCTGGATACCGGACTTCCTCGTGGCCATCGACGAGACTACCTGCATCGGCTGCGGCCGCTGCTATAAGGTGTGCTCGCGGGACGTGATGCATCTGTTCGGCGTCGGCGACGGCAACCTGCTCCTCGGCAAGATCGAAGAGGACGAGGATGACGACTTCGACGGCGAGCTTGTCCGCAAGGTCATGGTGGTGGACAATGCCGGGGCCTGCATCGGCTGCGGGGCGTGCGCCCGGGTCTGCCCCAAGAACTGCCAGACCCATGTCCCCGCCGACCGGATCGCGGCCTGACGCCGTGCCGGCCGCCGCCCACTACGCCGCCCTGATGGCGGGGCACGCCGTGTCCCGCCCGGCGGCCGATCCCTTCGACGCGCATGTCTTTGCCTGCGTGCTCGCCCTGTGCACGGCGGAAGCTGAGGCCCTCGGCGAGACGCTCGCCGACCGGCTCGGCCTCCGGCCGGAGGAGGTCGCCGCGATTGAGGAGGTCTACTTCGCGCCCGGTGCCGTAGGGCGGAGCGGCGTTCCGACCGGCCTGCCGGTTGCGGTGGAGGAGGAGGTCACGGTCCGCGACCTCCTCGTCGCGCACCGCGCCGAGCGGGGCAGCGAGGAGGTATGGCTCGCCGCGATCGTCGCCCGCCGGGCCATGGAACCCGACCATCTTTGGCAGGATCTCGGCCTGCATGCGCGGGCCGAGCTGTCGCGCCTGATGGCGCGGCACTTCCCGGTGCTCGCTGCGGGCAACGACCGGAACTTGAAGTGGAAGAAATACCTCTACCGCCGCCTGTGCGAGGCTGAGGGTTTCGTCCTTTGCACGGCCCCGAGCTGCGCGGCCTGCGCGGATTTCAGCGTCTGCTTCGGGGACGAGAGCGGGGAGAGCCGCATGGCCCAGCGGCGGAGGCTGGCCGATGAGGCCTTCGCGGCCGAGACCGCGGCGACCGCGTGCGCGGCGGTCCCGGGTCACGTCTCGACCGAATCGAGGCGGCGATGCCGGGTTGCGCTGCATCAAGGTGCCTCGCCGCCCGCGGGCCGACGCTGACGGCCGCCGGGTCTGACCCCGAACGCCGTTCCGTTGCGCAAATTCCTGCCGCTAGTGCTTCAGACGCTCCGTCTCGCTCTGAGAGCCTCTCTGATTGGGGTTGCTGGCGCAAGCAGCTCCTGACCAGGTTCTGCCGGTTTTCGGGCTGGCCGGGTCGCTCCCGCGGGTCACGCGCTTCTCTTCGCGGTCGGCGCAGTGGGCCGCCGCAGCATGGGGTCAGGCGAGCAAGGTGTCTCAATCGGTTCGACGACCTGGCCTGCTGGCGCCGACCGGTTCTGAACTCTCATCGCGATCACCTCGCCCATCGTCCCCGCGCGAACGATCCGGCTCACTCCGGCAGAGGCAGGCTCGCCGGCTCCTGCCAGGGTGTCTCTCTCACGCGGCCGCCGTCACGGCTGGCTCCTGACCGAAGCGGAACGCACTCCCATCGCACCACAGGCGGTGGAGCACGACCGCCAACTTGCGCGCCACCGCCACCCGCGCCCGGGCCATGCCGCGCTGCTGGGCGATCCGCATCCCCCAGGCCGCAGGCTCGACCACTGGCGGGAGCGCACCAGGAGGGTCTGCGCGGCTTCGTCGAGCGCCGTGCGCGCCACCTCATCCCCACACCGACTGATCCGGCCCTGGAGGTCGGTCTCGCCTGACTGGGAGCGGGTGGGCGTCAGGCCCAGATGCGCCCCCACATCCCGCGAGCGGCGGAAGCGTTCGGGCCGGTCGATGGTGGCCCGATCAGCCAGCGCGATGATCGGGCCGACCCCCGGCACCGTCATCAGCCGCCGGCTGACCGCGTCCTGGCGCACGATGGTCCGCACCTGCCGGCTCAGACCGGCGAGCTGGGTGAGCATCGCGGCCAACACGCTCAGCAGCGGCTCGACGAGGAGCCGGATCCGCTTGTCCTCGCCCGCCAGCTCGCGCACCCGGGCCGCGAAGGCTGCTCGGCTCGGAGTGCCGAGCTTGAGCCTACCCTCGCGCAGGATAGCCCGCACCACGTTCTCGATGGTGCGCATCTGATTGAGCAGGGTGCGGCGCGCCACCAGCAGCGAGCGCCAAAGCCGAGACTGGCGCGACTTGACGTGGACCTGTCAGTACCAGCCGGTGCGCATGATCTGGGCGAGCGCGCGGGCATCGTTGCGGCCGGTCTTGTTGGGCCTGGTCTTCATGGCCGCCTTGGCTTGACGCGGCTCGATGCAGAGCGCCGGCAGCCCGGCGGCGGTCAGCTCCTCGTGCAGCCAGGCGCTCAGCGAGCAGGCTTCCAGGCCGATGCGCTCCAGCGGCAGGTCGAGGGCCATGAGCGCGGCGATCAGAGCGGCTGGCTCGCTCTCGGCTCGCAGTTCTTTGGTGATGCGGCCTGTCTCATCGACGACGCAGATGGCGGTCTCTTCCAGGGAGACGTCGAGTCCAGCAAAGGAGCGCATGGCTGCTCCTTCCTGATGCGTGTGGCGATCCAAGCTCGACCACGATCTCACATCTCGACAGCAGCAGCCGCCTTCCAGGGCTCGGCCGCTCAACCCCAATCACCCCATCTGTTGGGAAAGGGTGGCCAAGAGAAAATGTGAGATGATAAAGCATGTCTGCTCGTCTCGAATGGATAAATGGCCTTTCCTTGGTCTGGAGCGATGAAAATCGATCGGGCGATGACCGTCGCGATCAGAGATATCCCCGTGATATGACGAATGACGAGTGGCAGGCCTTGGAGCCCCTTCTTCCCCTTGCGAAGGGGCTCGGTCAACCACGGACCTATCCCCTTCGGGAGATCATGTACGGAATCCGCCATGTGCAGCGGTACGGGATCCCGTGGGATGCGATGCCAAAGGATCTGCCGCCCGCCAGTCTCTGCTACGACCATTGGCGGCGGCTCACCGACGGCGGTCACATGGAACAGATCAACCACCATCTTGTCATGCTCGACCGAGAGAGGTCTGGAAAAGAAGCCAGTCCGACCCTCGCGATTGTCGATGCGCAGGCGGTGAAGTGTGACGCCTCGCAAGGCGAGCGGGGGGTACGACGCCGGGAAGAACGTTCTGGGGCGCAAGCGCCATCTGGCGGTCGACAGCGACGGACGCCTGCTGGCGGTGATGATTACCGGATCAGGAGGGCGGCATCCCGCTGGTCAAGCGCTTGGTTCGTCTGTGTCCCTGGATCACGACCATCGTGGTGGATGGTGGCTGCAAGAGCCGTTTCATCGAGGCGGTTCAGGCTGGGATGAACCGTGCCGTAGAAGCGGTCCTTCGCAATTCGCAAAGGGCTTTGTCCTTTTGCCGAAGCGGTGGCGGATCGAACAAAGCATCGGCGCTCTCACGGTGTCGCGCCGTCTCAAGCTGGACTACGACACGCTTCTTCACATCTCAGCGGCAGCCATGCTTTTCGCCTCGATAACCCGGCTTCTCGCCTCAATCACTGTGAAATAACCCTTTCCCAACGGACTCAAGGCGGGACGCCATCGCCCGGCATGGCAGATGGCGCCCCTGACCACTCGCGTACCGAGGATACGCTTATGGCTATGTCTGAGCCTAATTTCTCTGTGTTCGATGTGAAGCAGCTCGCGGAGCTGTATGACATCCTCTCGACCCTGAAGTCCGTGTTGCTCGCGATCCAGTGCCAGCCCCGCTGTGAAACCAGCACGCTTGGCTCCTTCGTTGAGGACGAGGGCCGCCGCTACGGCCAGGCCCCGCTCCCTCGTAGCAGCATGGCCGTAAGGCTGCTCAGAGCAAGGCGCCGGCCCATCAGGGCCGTGGAGCCTTTGACCCGTGAACGCGCTCGGCCTTAGCTTGGTCTTCGAGGAAACCAGGGGGAACATCGCATGTGTGGCGCTGGTGCTCGTGGGTCAGCCTCACGTCGGTCCGGCAAGCCTTATCCGGTCCTGGATCGCTACCTGCTCAACTCGCGTCGTCGCGCCGCGAACGACAACGGGTGGTACTCGGAAAGCTTCAGGTTCGCTCTGGTGATCTCCGGCATGGCGCTCGCTGGCGCTACCGCTTTCGTCACTTTTGCCGTCCCGCTGTAGCGCGCCGCCTTCTCCCGGGCGAAACTGTTCAGGCGGGCCGCCAGCGGCTGGGGAGCCGCCGAGGCTCAAGCTAGCCTCTGAAGCTTGACGGCCGTCTAGCCCCGTCCAGGCGCAAGGAAGCGGCATCCTAAAGTCTGACCGCCGGAGCTGAACCAGGTTCGGCTGGGGCTGATCGGTGCCGGGAGGTCTTGCTTCTAATCGGCCTGCTAAGCTCTCACGAGCGACGTCGTTCGCATAAGGGCGGGATACCGTTGGCGAATTCCCACTGGCGCCCCACGAAGCACGCCGACGCAGGGGCTTCATGCTCGTGAAGCAGCCGCGCGAGACGCCTGGCCGAAGGGCCGCTGGAATTCGCCAACAGTATCGGGCGGCATACGGAACCAGAGTTCCTCACGGTGCGACGGCGATAAGGACCGGAGTTGCTCACCCCAGCGCGTGCCGTAGGTGGCCGCTAAGGTGCAGTGTGCTCGCACAAGAGAGGCATGGAACGTGTCAATCGGCTGGTCACAATGTAGGTGGGTGTGCTGCCCGGCGGCATGTTTCTCTGGCAGCACCGTACTTCTGGATGTTCTCAAAACTTTCATCCGCCACTGCTTTCCTCCTAATCATCTACGATTGATGGAACAGCCATTCGCCCACTGACGCCGCGGAGACAGAACTCGATAATCGACTTGGCATGATCTCGGCGTTCTGAGTCTGTTGAGAGATCATCCGAGGCCAAAGGGCCGACTAGACCTTCGAAAATTGATCCGACGATACAGGCGGCCGACGCCTGGATGTCCTGCGGCGGGAATGTCCCGTCTCGGACCCCCTGCTCGATGATGGTCTCGAACACGCGCGCGAGTTTGCGCCGGTACTTCAGGCGTGCCGACTCGATCTCTGGCTCCACGGGTTCTGCCACGAGTGCGTGTGCCAAGCGCCTTCCCCGCAGCGCCCTGCTGGCGAAAAGCCAAGCCGAAGCCGATAGACGGTCGGCAGCGTCCCCCTCACCCATGGCCACACCCGCCGCGACGTCGACTTCGCGCTGTGACACCTCCGAGACGACATCGACCATCAGGACGGTCTTGGATGGGAAGTGGCGGTAAAGTGTCCCCAGGGCGACACCCGCCGCATCAGCCACCGCCGACATCTGTGCTTCCCGGAACCCAACGCTTGAGACGAGTTCGCGGGCCGCACGGAGGATTTGCAAGCGCTTCTCTGAAGAGCGGCTTCTAACGGGACGGCTCTGCACCGCCAGATTTGCACGCGTCATCGGTATCCTGTTTGAGGGCCGGAGCCACGGATAGGCGGGCCAGCACGCGCAATCTAGGTCACGGCGCAATGGGTGTCGCTCGCCATCTCGCATCAGCGGAACACCACAGTCTACACCTGAGCCGAGACCGCTGCGTTGGGCTCAAGCCGTCCTACGGCCTGCCCTGCGGCGCATTGGCACGCCCGCCTGCCGATCCCTCGGCGGCGTCGAAGAGCTGTTGACATTGTAGAATCAGGATTCTAGTTTCCCCGCCATACCAACCGGAGCGCTCCAGGAAAATCCTTTCCGTGAAAAAGCTTGCGCAGACAGGCAGCATGAACCTGGATTATCGCTAAGGCTCTAATAAGGGCATGCTCTAGAACATTCCGGGTAACCATCGCATCGCGCCGCACCTGTATCGTGGTCGGATCAGCATCCGACAGCACGCCTTTGCCATTCAGGCAACATGCCTGGATACGCACATTCGTGCCGAAAACATGGTGCAGTATTCTTCTGGAGGAAACAGTGTCGATGTCTTTGCAGCAGAGCGGGCCTGGCCTGTCACGCATCAGAGAACTCATCTCTTTATATGCAGATCCCAAGGTGAGCGTGGCGGAAGTCCTTTGCGACCGCTACACGCAGGACGCCTTGGCGTACAAGGTGGTGGGCTCTGATCTTGAAGCCACCAACCTCACCTACGGAGACCTGCGCGTCCGGTCCGAGCGGTTCGCTTCCGCGCTAGCCGGTCTCGGTGTTGGACCTGGCGATCGCGTCGCCACCTTGATGGGCAAGAGCGTCGAGTATCTCGTTACCCTGCTGGCCATCTGGCGCCTCGGTGCGGTCCACGTCCCAATCTTCACCGCGTTCGCGCCGCCCGCCATCGCCTTCCGGCTCCTCGGCAGCAGAGCAAAGGTAATTGTGTGCGATGCGGCCCAGCAGCCGAAGCTTGCGCCAGGCCAGGACATCCCCGCTGACGCCCATTGGAAAGTGGTGACCACTGCCGGGCCGGAACAAGATGTTCAGGGCGCGCTGCGGTTCGCGGACCTCGTCGCTTCGAGTTCCCCGGGCATGCCCGCCGCGAGGCTTGGCGGCGACGCACCAATCATCGAGATCTACACATCGGGTACGACTGGACGGCCCAAGGGCGTCGTCGTCCCGACACGGGCTCTTGCCGGCTTCAGAGCCTATGCCGAATTCGGGCTTGGTATACGAGCCGACGATCTCTACTGGTGCGCCGCCGATCCTGGTTGGGCCTATGGTCTCTATTTCGGAATTCTTGGATCCTTATCAACGGGTGTTCCAAGCTTGCTGTATGGATCCGGCTTTGACGCGGGCGCGACGCTTGAGATCCTGTCGCGCTATGGCGTCACGAACTTCACTGCGGCACCCACGGTCTACCGTTCCCTGCGCGTCTATTCGGGCCCAATCCCGAAGATCACAAAGCTTCGCTGTGCGTCCAGCGCCGGCGAGCCTCTGACTCCTGACGTAAATCTCTGGGCGGGCGACGCGCTGGGAGTGGCAGTTCACGACCACTACGGCCAGACCGAAGCGGGGATGCTGATCAACAATCACCATCACCCCGATCTCCGGCAGCCTCTGAAGCCTGGTTCCATGGGGCGGCCGCTTCCCGGCTGGTCGATGCTGGTCCTGAAGGATCAGGAGGACGCTCCGGCGGCGGACGGTGAGCTCGGGCGCGTGGCGGTGGAGTTGAGCGAGAGCCCTCTCGCCTGGTTCTCAGGATACATCGACGATCCGCAGAAGAGTGCAGAGAAGTTCGCCGGCAACGGCCGCTGGTACCTGACGGGCGACGCAGGCCGCCGGGATGAGGATGGGTATTACCACTTCGCATCGCGCGACGATGACGTGATCATCATGGCGGGCTACCGCATCGGGCCGTTCGAGATCGAGTCGATCATCGTGACTCATCCCGCAGTCAGCGAGTGCGCCGTGATCGCGGTACCGGACGAGACCCGCGGCGAAGTCCTGGAAGCCTACGTCGTACTCCGTTCGGGCGAGCAGGCGTCTCCAGAGATCGTCCGCGAGATCCAGAGCTGGGTGAAGACCCGCTACGCCGCACATGCCTTCCCAAGGAAGGTGCATTTCACCGAGGCGCTGCCCAAGACGGCGAGCGGCAAGGTGCAGCGCTTTGTCCTCCGCCAGCAGCGACGGGCCGAACTGGCATCCCAGGTTCCTGAGGCGGTTTGAGATGGTCGCCCAACGACTGACGTGGCGAGAGATGCCTTTGGGAGACGGAAGTGGAAACGTCAACTGGGCCGGCGTTGGTCGGGAACAGCACGGTGATCGAGACAGTCGTGAATCGCCGGTCCATTCGGCGCTTCCTGCCCGTACCAGTGCCGGTGCAGACGCTGCGGTCGATCCTAACGGGGGCAGCGCGAGCGCCCTCCGGGACCAACTTCCAGCCCTGGCACGTCCATGTTGTGACTGGACAGGCCCGCGAGCGGCTCTCGCGCGCGGTAATCATGGCTGCCGAGGCGGGGGAGCGATCAGACGAGTATGCCTACGCGCCCTCGCCGGTGCAGGAGCCCTATCTCTCGCGGCGGCGGCAAGTCGGTTACGAACTTTACAGATTGTACGGGATCGCGCGGGACGATTATGCCGGCCGCAAGCAGGCCATGCTGCGCAATTTCGAGTTCTTCGGCGCCCCAGTCGGGCTCTTCTTCACGATGGACAGGAGCCTGCTCCTTGGCTCGTGGCTCGACTGTGGAATGCTCATGCAGAACGTCATGGTCTTGGCCCGCGCCCACGGCCTTGAGACGTGTCCGCAGCAAGCGTGGTGCGAGTATGGGGGCGTCGTGCATGAGCAGCTCGGCATTCCGCAATCGCAGATCATCTTGTCGGGCATGGCGATCGGTGTTGCCGACCCTGCTGCGCCTGAGAACGGACTGATCAGCGAGCGGCTTGAATTGGACGAGTTCACAAAGTTCCACGACGAGTGAGTCATCAATTGTTCCTATTACCTGGGAACAGCGAAAAACTACTGAGTGAAACACACACCAGCGTGAAATGTGACATGTCAAAAAAACACGTGTTTACAGAGGGAGGAAAAATTGGAACACGTCCTAGCTATGACCCGGACGGCGACAATCTCGTCCAAATATCGGAAGGTCATCGTAGCTGCTTCCTTGGGAACGGTGTTTGAATTCTATGACTTCTTTCTGATTGGCCTCCTTGCAGCAGAAATCGCCAGAAACTTCTTCTCCGGTGTAAACCCGACTGCAGGCTTCATCTTTACCTTGCTTGGCTTTGCTGCCGGCTTCATGCTCCGGCCGTTCGGGGCGATCGTCTTTGGGCGCCTGGGCGATTTGGTAGGTCGCAAGCATACATTCCTCGTGACCATCGTCCTGATGGGCGGGTCTACCTTCGCCATCGGTCTTCTGCCCGCCTACGCAACGGTTGGGATCCTGGCTCCGATCGGCTTCGTGACGATGCGGATGATTCAGGGCCTCGCGCTTGGCGGCGAGTTTGGTGGCGCGATGATCTATGTCGCGGAGCATGCCCCCTCCGACAAGCGGGCAGCTTGGACGGCTTGGGTCATTTTGACCGCGGCTGTCGGTTTCCTCCTCGCCGTCTCCGTGATCATCCCTCTACGCTTGACGATTGGCGCTGATGCGTTCGGCCTGTGGGGTTGGCGCGTGCCCTTCCTTGTCTCGATCGCTCTTCTCGGCGTCTCACTGTGGATTCGTCTGAAGCTCGACGAGTCTCCCGAGTTCAAGCGCATGAAGGCCGAGGGTCGGGCATCCAAGTCGCCCCTGGGTGAGACCTTCGGCACATGGAAAAATGTCCGCCTGATCCTCACCGGCGCTTTCTGTATCCTGCCGGCCCAGGCTGTCATCTGGTACACGGGTCAATTCTATTCTCTCTTCTTTCTGACCCGTGTTCTCAAAGTCGAAAATCTCTCCGCGAACATCATGCTGATCGTTGCAACGGTCCTTACTATTCCGTTGTACGTCCTCTTTGGCAGCCTCTCCGACCGCATTGGCCGGCGGACCGTCTACGTGGGCGGCTACGTCCTCGCGGCGGCTCTGACGATCCCGATCTTCCAGGCAATGACCCACTACGCCAACCCGGCGCTGGAGCGTGCCCAGGTTGCGGCCCCGATTTCGGTCGCGGCGGCGAGTAGTGACTGCTCGGTCCAGTTCAACCTGCTCGGAACCTCAAAATTCACGACCACCTGCGACGTGGCAACCGACGCCATCACGAAGCTTGGTCTGAACTATGTGAGTGCGGATCTCCCCGCTGGGTCCGCTGCCGAGGTCAGAGTCGGGGACCGTGTGATCGTGTCGTACGCGGGGGACGCGCCCGATGCCCCGGCGCAAAAGGCCCGCTTTGACCGTGAACTTGCGGCGGCGCTTGGCGAGAAGAACTACCCGCTCGGGGTCGCAGCGCCGGAGGACGTGAACGCCCCGATGATCGTGTTCCTGCTCATGGTTCTTCTGAGCTTCGGGGCCATGACCTTCGCACCGTCGACGACCTCGCTTCTGGAGATGTTTCCGTCCCGCATCCGCTACACGGCAATGTCCTTTCCTTATCACCTCAGCGCAGCGTGGTTTGGAGGGTTCCTGCCGGCGACCGCCTTCGCGATCGTGGCGGCGACAGGGAACATCTACTCAGGGCTCTACTATCCGGTCTGCATCTGCATTGCCTGCACGATCCTGAGCCTCCTGTTCGCCCGGGAGACGAAGGGAGCCGACATCGCGCGGGGCTGAAGACGACCTCCGGATCGGTGCGCCGCAGCCCTGGTTGGCGGCGCACCGATCCGCCCGACGCGGGCAAGGTGATCGCTCGCGAATGTCGGCCCAGAAGCCGAAAGAACCTGACACTTACGACCAACCTCCCGGGAGGACCTATGCCGTTCGATCCTGTCGTCATCGCAAGCGCTGCCCGCACCCCGATGGGTGGCTTCGGCGGTGAGTTGAAAGATCTGCCCGCGCCGGCGCTTGGGGCGGCCGCGATCCGGGCGGCCGTGACCCGGGCCGGCATAGACAGCAACGACGTCTCGGAAGTCATCATGGGGTGCGTTCTCCCCGCCGGTCTCGGTCAGGCCCCGGCGCGGCAGGCCGCTCTCGGTGCCGGTCTCTCCGAGGCGACGCCCTGCGCGACCCTCAACAAGGTCTGCGGGTCGGGCATGAAGGCCATCATGCTCGGACACGATCTCCTGCGCGCGGAAAGCGCCGATGTCGTCGTCGCCGGCGGCATGGAGTCGATGTCGAACGCTCCCTACCTCCTCGACAAGGCAAGAACCGGCCAGCGCCTGGGGCACGGGCGAATGCTCGATCACATGTTCCTCGACGGTCTCGAGGACGCCTATGACAAAGGGCGGCTGATGGGCAGCTTCGCGGAAGATACCGCGCAGCACTACCAGTTCACGCGCATCGCCCAGGACGAGTACGCCCTGACCTCCCTCGCCCGTGCCAAGGCTGCCCAGGAAGCCGGCGCATTCGCCGACGAGGTGGTGCCCATCCAGGTGAAGGGAGGCGAGGTGCGGGCGGACGAAGGCCCGAGCAAGGCCCGGCCCGAGAAGATCCCGACCCTCAAGCCTGCGTTCCGGCCGGACGGGACGATCACGGCCGCGAATGCCTCGTCGATCTCGGACGGTGCGGCGGCGCTGGTTCTGACGCGTCTGTCGGACGCTGAGCGGCGCGGCCAAGCTCCGCTGGCGATCATCCGGGGCCACGCGAGCCACGCCGCAGCACCCGCCTGGTTCTCGACCGCCCCCATCGGCGCAATCACCAAGCTTCTCGACAAGGTCGGCTGGGACAAGGGCAGCGTCGACCTGTTCGAGATCAATGAAGCGTTCGCAGTCGTCGCGATGGCAGCGATGCGCGATCTCGATCTGCCGCACGACAAGGTCAACGTGCACGGGGGTGCCTGCGCCCTTGGTCATCCGATCGGCGCGTCAGGCGCTCGGATCGTCGTCACCCTCCTCTCCGCGCTCAAGCAGCGCGGGCTGAAGAGGGGCGTGGCCTCGCTGTGCATCGGTGGTGGGGAAGCCACGGCCCTTGCGCTGGAACTGATCTGAGGAGATCCGGACGTGAGAACCGAAGGCATCGCGGCGATCGTAACCGGGGGCGGATCGGGACTAGGGGCGGCGACCGGCCGCGCGCTGGCGGCGGCCGGCGCGAAGGTCGCACTCCTCGACCTCAACGAGGCGGGCGCGGCGGCGGTCGCAGCCGAGATCGGCGGGATAGGCATCGGCTGCGACGTGTCAGACGCGCGGAGCGCGGAAGCGGCGGTCGCCCACGCGGCGGAGGCCCACGGTCCGGCCCGGATCCTGGTCAACTGCGCGGGCGTGGTCAACGCTGGGCGGATTGTCGGGCGCAAGGGCCCGCTCGACCTCGCGGCCTACGCCCGCGTGATCGAGATCAACCTGATCGGCACCTTCAACCTGATGCGGCTCGTGGCGGCGGGCGCGTTGCCCCTCGACCCGCTGGAGGGGGGCGAGCGCGGCGTCATCGTCTCGACCGCCTCGGTCGCGGCCTACGAGGGCCAGATCGGGCAGGCGGCCTACGCCTCCTCGAAGGCGGCCGTGGTCGGGCTGACCCTGCCGGCCGCGCGCGAGTTCGCGCCGGCCGGCATCCGGGTCTGCGCCATCGCGCCGGGCCTGTTCGAGACCCCGATGATGAAGGGTCTGCCGCAGGAGGTGCAGGACTCCCTTGGCGCCGCCGTTCCATTCCCACCGCGGCTCGGCAGGCCGGAGGAGTACGCCGCGCTCGTGATGGCGATCCTCGCGAACCCGATGATGAACGGCGAGGTGATCCGCCTCGACGGCGCGCTGCGCATGCAAGCCAAGTAACGGCGAAGCTCTAGATCGAGGTATGAACGCACTTTCATAAACATGCTGGCCACGGACGATTACGATGGGGCCAGTATTAACCACGTTGCCTGCGAGTTCATGGTCGAGGAGATCGGGCTTGGCACATGGCGCCATCGATCACCGTGATCATCCAATGATGAACATTCTCATTATCGACAATCAAATCCTCCATAGAGAGGCGATTGTGAGCAGTTTGTCCAGAATTTACAGGAGTCAATTTGATTGAGTCACCCGATCTCGCCGGCGCATTTAAGCCAGATCTACAAAGTAAACACATCTATATTTTTTGATTGACTTGATGCTTCCTGGACTCGTGAAAGAACGTAGCCTTGCCGATATAATCAAGACGTTCCCAGGGGCGTGTGTATTGGCGATGGACTGGCTAAACAATCCTATCACCGCCGACGAGGTTATAGATCTAGGGGCCGCGGGACATTTTCCGAAGACAGGATCTCGTTTGGATCTCGTCGGCGCCGTCTCAACAATTATGAACGGTGGTATATAACGTCCTCCACATAACGGCAGATAAGCAAACACCATGGTGCACAATCTTAAGCAAGAAAAACTCAGTAAAGCTCTTGACCAACTCTCATTGCGGCAAATGCAAATTGTCGGACGTATGATGCAAGGAAAGCGGATCAAGGAAATATCCGCTGAGATCGGATTAAGCGAGCGCGCTACAAAATATCACCTCAAGCTATTTCAAGACCAAATTGGGATTACGAGTCAATTACAGCTTGTGATACGGCTGCTAGAGCTGAGGATGTCGTGGACCTACTAGCAAAGGGCTTGAGGTGGGCGCCTTGCCGCGCTCATCTTGCCTAGACAGAGTCAGCAACTTTTTGCTGTCTAAGTCCGGCTGGATCCTGACCAGTTCTCCAGCTCGCGCCGCAGGTCCAGGCGAGACGGCCGGCGGTATCTAGTTGCGTAGAAGTTTGTCCAGAAAGCGAGCGTTATAATCTTGCTCTTGTCTGCATGGATCGTGTATCGAAACATTAATAGTCTGGCCGGTGCGTCGCGATTATCTTCGTTGACATGAGATGAGGTGAAGCATGACCTGTGGAACTATCCTTACAGAAACACATGGCCGCGTCCGGCTCGTTACCCTGAACCGACCCAAGGCGCTCAATGCGATCAATCGGCAGCTCACTAGGGAGCTTGTAGCTGCAGCGATCGAGGCCGATGCAGACCCGACCGTCGGCTGCATCGTGGTCACGGGCTCGCCGAAGGCATTCGCAGCAGGGGCCGACATCAAGGAGATGGCAGCCGCGACCGCCACCGAGATGTACATCAACGACCACTTTGCGGCCTGGGAGCAGTTCACGGCCGTCCGAACGCCGATCATTGCGGCGGTAGCAGGCTACGCGCTTGGCGGTGGCTGCGAACTTGCCATGATGTGCGACTTCATCCTCGCCGCCGACACCGCGAAGTTCGGCCAGCCTGAGATCAAGCTCGGGGTAAACCCGGGGATTGGTGGCAGCCAGCGGCTCACACGCTTTATCGGGAAGTCTAAGGCCATGGAGATGTGCCTCACCGGCCGCACTATGGATGCTGCGGAGGCGGAGCGCTGCGGTTTAGTCTCCCACGTGGTGCCGGCTGACCGTCTGCTTGTGGAGGCGATCAACCGCCGCTACGAAACCACACTGAGCGAGGGCGTGCGTTTTGAGCGCCGTGTCTTCTACGCCACCTTTGCCACTCACGATCAAAAGGAGGGCATGACAGCCTTCCTAGAAAAGAGGCTGCCGACGTTTACGCATGGCTGAGCGCCTACTAGGGCTCACCAGACCATGCAGCTGCTTGGATTGGCCGGCGCGTTCACGCTGTTGAGCGAGCATGCTTCATCATGGGAGCACTAAGAGGCCGCCGCGCCTGTCTCCTCTGCCGCCCTCGCAACACGCGCAATATTGGTTGTTATCTCACCTGTGCCCTGCGCCGCCTGCGCTACATTTCGCACGATCTCCTGGGTCGCGGCCCCTGCTCCTCGACGGCCGCTGCGATGGAGGAAGAAACCGCGTTGATCTCACGAATACGCGCGGTGACCCCGGCGATTGCCGCGACCGCGTCGCTGGTGGATCCCTGGACGCGGCCGATGTAGCCGCCGATCTCTTCCGTCGCGCGCGAGGTCTGCGCCGCCAGCTCCTCGACCTCGGCGGCCACCACCGCAAGCCCGCGGCCCGCCTCACCGGCGCGCCGCTTCGATCGTGGCATTGAGCGCCAAGAGATTGATTTGGCGGGCGATCGCCTGAATCAGCCGCACGATACCCGCTCATTGCGGTCGCGGCCGAGGTCAGGTTCGCGGAAGTTCTCCACGACGAGACATGAGACGCCTTGTGCTCCCTGAAATTAATGCTATAGGACAATGAAGCGTGCGATATAGGTCAATGGGAGGAATCTGGGCTGCCATGCATACGAGCCGCCTTTTCACCGTCATCGACAGCCATACGGCCGATCACCCGACACGGGTGGTGACGTCGGGCATACCGCCGCTTCAGGGGCGCAGCGTGCGCGAGCAGCGGGACGATTTTCGCGCTCGCTACGACGGGCTGAGGACGCTCCTGCTTCATGAGCCGCGCGGACATGCAGCTATGGTGGCAGCCGTACCCGTGCCATCGCAGCAGGCGGACCAGGGCCTGTTCTTCATCTCGTCGTACGTTTATCTCGACATGTGCGGGCATGCCACGATCGGCTACATTGCGAGCCTTGCTGTCGGTGCCTTGCCGGAGAAATTCGAGTCCGCTGGCATGTCGATCGAGACGCCTGCGGGCATCGTCTCCGTCACAGGGACGTTCGAGAACGGACGGTTGACCTCGGTGGTGCTGCGCAACGTGGCATCCTACGTCGTCGCTGCCGATGTCGCCGTCGAGGCCGAGGGTCTCGGTACGGTGACCTGTGACATTGCCTACAGCGGTATCATGTATGCCCTGGTCGATGCGGCGCAGGTTGATCTGCCCTTCGACATCGAACACGCCAGCCGGTGGTGCCGCGCGGGCATGGCGATCAAGCAGGCGCTCAACGCTGTAGGCGCGCACCCGCAGGTCGGCAGCGTGCTGTTCCACCGCGCCATCGAGGGCGGTTCTCGCCATCTGGTGATCTTGGCGGGCAACAAGTTCGACCGTTTACCCTGCGGCGCCGGCACCTCCGCGCGTCTGGCTCAGCTTCACGCCCGTGGCAAGTTGGCGGCAGAGCCCCCCTACCGGGCCGAGAATATCCTCGGCGTACCCTTCGCGGCCAAGGTTATCGGTCTCGCTCAGGGCGAACATGGCCAGCCCGCGGTAATCCCCGAGGTGCGCGGCATGGCACATGTCAGCGCATTTTCTACCCTCGTGCTTGAGGCTGACAATCCGCTACCCTCCGGCTTCCTTCCCAACTGACGGAGGGCACCATGAAATTCGATCCGTCGATCGTTCTCAAGAATTGGGACCTGCTGGCCCAAGGCCTGCTCCTTACCCTGAAATACACGATCTATACGTGCGCCATCGGCCTTGCCATCGGCCTGTTCGTGGCACTTCTCCAGCTCACGCCCTGGCGGCTGGTGCGCTGGATCGGGCGGATCTGGGTGGAGTTCTTCCGTAACATTCCGCTGCTGGTGCTGCTCCTGTGGACTTATTACGCCATGCCGATCTTCCTGCAGATCCAGGTGGCGAAGGAAACGGCGGGCATTCTCGGCCTCGGGTTCTATGCCAGCGGCTTCTATGCCGAGATCCTGCGCGCCGGTGTTCAGTCTATCGACCGTGGCCAGACTGACGCCTCCTTGGCGCTGGGCATGAGTTACATCCAGCGCATGAGACGCATCATCCTGCCGCAGGCGTTGCGCCGGATGGTGCCGCCGCTGGTGGGGCAAACCATCATGCAGCTCAAGAACACGACGCTGCTCTCCGTGCTGACTATCCCGGATCTGCTTTACCAAGCGAGCTATATATCTAGCTTCACCTATCGACCGATGGAGGTTTACACCGTCATCGGCATCGTCTTTGTCCTCATCCTGTTCCCTCTGAGCGCCCTGTCACGCCAGTTTGAGCGCAAGGAGGCTGCGTGATGACTACGACATCCACCGAGATTGTCCTCTCTGTCCGCGGCATCGAGAAATCCTACGGTCAACATCATGTGCTGCGCGGCGTCGATCTCGATGTTCGTCGCGGCGAGGTAGTCTGTCTGATCGGGTCCAGTGGCTCGGGAAAGACCTCGCTGCTGCGCTGCATGAACCTCTTGATGGAGCCTGATCGAGGCGAGGTCGTCATCGACGGTGCGCCGCTGTTCCGCCGCACCAGAACCGACGCGTTGAAGCTATCCAGCGCGCAGGCCAGTGCTGTGCGCGTGAAGACCGGGATGGTGTTCCAGAATTTCAATCTGTTCCCTCACCGCACCGCGCTGGAGAACATCATTGAAGCCCCGATGATCGTGAAGAAGGTGCCGCGGGCCAAGGCCACGGCACGGGCACGTGACCTTCTCACGCGTATGGGCCTGCCCAACGCCGGGGACAAATACCCGTCTCAACTGTCGGGCGGCCAACAGCAGCGCATCGCGATTGCCCGTGCGCTCGCCATGCAGCCCACCATCATGCTGTTCGACGAGCCGACTTCGGCGCTGGACCCGGAACTGGTCGGCGAGGTGCTCGCCGCCATCCGCCAGCTCGCCGCCGAAGGCATGACCATGGTCATCGTCACCCATGAGATCGGCTTCGCCTACGAGCTGGCCGATCGGGTGGTCTTCATGGACCAGGGTGTGGTCGCTGCCAGCGGCCCTCCGCGCGAACTTCTGCTGTCGCGCGCCAATCCGAGACTCGCAGCCTTCGTGGGCCGCTTCACGGAGCAGGCTCGCCTTCTTGGTCCCCTCGCAGCCGCGGCGGACGCAGGTCCAACCATTGCTCTCACACAAGGACGCTAAGTTATGGCCCGTGTAAGTTGGGGTGGTATCTTCCCCGTTCTCGTGACCCCCTTCGGAGCTGATGGCTCGATCAACGAGACCCGGTACAAGGCGCTCATTGACGACGCGATCGCCAATGGCGCGCAAGGGGTGGTGGCCGCCGGCAGCACCGGCGAGTTCTATGCCCTCACCAAAGCCGAACGCGCGCGCCTGTTCAAGCTGGCCGTTGACCACGCGGCGCGCCGCGTGCCCGTGCTGGCCGGTGTCGCCGACCTCCGGGTGGAGGATGTCCTGGAAGCGTGCCAGTCCGCGGTCGCGGCGGGCTGCGCGGGCGGCCTGATCCTGCCGCCGATCTACGCCATGCCGAGCCCGCGTGAGGTCGTGGCCTTCTTCGCGCACATCTCGCGCAACACCCCGCTGCCGCTGATGCTCTACAACAGCCCGCGCCGGGCGAAAATCGAGCTCACCCCGGCGCTGGTGGAGCAGCTCTCCGCGCTGCGGACCGTGGTTGCCATCAAGGACAGCTCCGGCGACATCACCCAGGTGAGCGAGCTCGTGCAGCGCGTGGGTGACAACCTCCGCGTCTTCGTCGGCTACGAGACCATGATCGTTCCCGCCCGGGCCGTGGGCGCCCATGGGGTCATCGCCATGGCGCACCAGATCGCCGGCCCCTTGATCCGCGCCTACTGGGACAAGGCGCTCAGCGGGGACAAGGCCCTGGAGGACCTCGGTCGCGATGTCTGCGCCTTGTATCGCTGCTTCCAGTCCGGGTCCTATTACGCGGCCATCAAGGAGACCATGAGCCAGCTTGGGCGCGACGCCGGCGGCCCGCGCCTGCCGCTGCTGCCGCTGGCAGACGAACAAAAGGCCGCCATCGCCAAGATCATTGCCGATGCCGGCCTCGAGCGTTGGGCTAAAGCCTAACAAGCCAGAGATGTGCCCTGAGCTAATTATTCAAGATCTGCACGCTCATCCGTCTCGAACGGACTTTCGCCGTACTGGCGTTTGAGCGTCCCTGTGCAAGGAACCAGAATGTACACGAAGCTGGCTCTCCTCATCGACGGCGAATGGATCGAAGGAACTGAAGCAGGGAGCGAGATCGTTCTCAACCCTGCTACGGAACAGCCCCTTGGCACGCTCCCCCACGCCGGTACGGCAGAGCTTGACCGGGCACTGCAGGCGGCAAGCCGGGCCTTCGAGGGCTGGAAGCGTACTTCGCCCTACGAGCGGGGCGAGATCCTGCGTCGCGCCGCAAACCTGATGCGCGAGCGGCTCGACCACATCGCGACCGTGCTGACGCTTGAGGAGGGGAAGACCCTCGCGGAGGCCAAGGGCGAGATCACCGCTGCGGCAGAGTTCTTTGATTGGTTCGCAGAGGAGGGGCGGCGCAGCTATGGCCGCACCATCCCGGCCCGCCTGCCCGACCTGCGCCAGACGGTGACGCAGGAGCCAGTTGGCCCCGTTGCCTGCTTCACGCCGTGGAATTTCCCGGCCGTGACCCCGGCGCGCAAGATCGCCCCGGCTCTGGCCGCCGGGTGCACCTGCATCATCAAGCCCGCCGAGGAAACGCCCGGGACCACGCTGGAGATGGCGCGCGCGCTCATCGATGCTGGGTTGCCCAAGGGTGTGCTGAACGTGGTTTTCGGTGAACCGGCAAAGGTCTCTGAATACCTCCTGCGCTCCCCGGTGATCCGCAAGATTTCCTTCACCGGATCGACCCCGGTGGGACGCCATCTGGCGCGACTGGCCGGCGAAACCCTGACGCTCGCGACTATGGAGCTTGGCGGTCACGCGCCTGTGATTGTGGCGAAAGACGCCGATATCCGGCGCGCGGCAGAACTCTCCATGTCCATCAAGCTGCGCAACACGGGCCAGGTCTGCACCTCGCCGACGCGCTTCTTCGTGGAGCACGCCGTCTACGAGGAGTATCTCGAACACGCGCGCGCCTTTGTTGAGAAGCAGGTGGTGGGTGACGGTCTCCAGGCGGGCACAACCGTGGGGCCGGTCGCCAACACGCGTCGCGTCGCCGCCATGGATGACCTGATCTCCGATGCATTGTCCCACTCGGCCCGGCTGATCGCCGGCGGTGAACGCATCGCGGGCGTCGGCCTGATGTACAAGCCGACCATCCTGGCGGACATGCCCGACCAGGCGAAGGCCATGGCGCACGAGCCCTTTGGCCCGCTCGCGCTGGTGCAGCCCGTGAACGACATCGACCAGGCCATTTCGCGGGCGAATGCTCTGCCCTACGGGCTGGCCGGATACGCCTTCACCAGCTCTGCCGCGACCGCCAACCGCATCGCGGAGAGGCTGGAGGTCGGCGTGATCGGCATCAATCAGATGGTCGTCACGATCCCGGAAACGCCCTTCGGCGGCATTGGCGACAGCGGCTGGGGCCGCGAAGGCGGCATCGAGGGTCTCGAGGCCTACACCGTGAAAAAGTACGTCGGTCATCTCTGCGTCTAGGCGGACGCAGCGGAAACGGAAAGGGGCGCCGGCACAACGGCTTGAACAGGGCTCGGGCGAGGACACGATCCCAGGAGCGGGACAGCGCCGTCAGACAGCCGGCTGCCGCCACTGTCCTGCTTTACAGCCTGGCCTTGGACAAGGGTGTGGCCGCCCCAGCCGCGCGCCCGCAACCGCCGATCCCGGGTGCTGCAGAGGCGGGCCAGCACGGCCCGCCGAGGAATGGCCTGGCGCTGCCCGCCGCCTGGGTGACGCGGCGCCTACAGGAGATACTCCATGGCTGAACCGCGTACCGTCGCCGTCGTCGGTGGGGGGCTCATCGGCGTAAGCTGCGCCCTCGTGCTGGCGCGGGAAGGACACCGGGTCACCGTGATCGAGGAGGGCCGCATCGGACATGGCTGCTCCTTTGGGAACGGCGCTCAGTACAACGCGGGATCGTCTCTCCCCATGGCCCATCCCGGCGTCATGTGGCGGGCGCTACGCTGGCTGACTGACACGAACGGCCCGGTGCGCCTCACCCCGCGTGAGCTGCTCCGCAACCTCCCCTGGCTCGCGCGCTTCCTGCGCATCGGCCGCCCCGACGCCTGGGAAGCCGCCTATACGGCGTTGCACGCTCTGAACGCCCCCTGCGCCGCGCTCTACCGCGACATGCTCGGCGACACCGACTGGCGGCGGGTGTTTCGGCCGAATGGCGCCCTGCATGTCTGGCGCGACACGGCACCCGGCGTGCTGGATGCGCTGGTGGACAGCCTGCGGGCCAAGCATGACGTGGCCTTCGAGAAGCTCAATGCCGCACAGCTGCGCGAGTTGGAGCCCGGCTTGTCCCGCGACTACCAGCGCGGGATCTACTTTCCCAACAGTGGACATGTGTCCTCGCCCCTAGCATTGGTCGAGGGCCTGATGGAGCGCGCCGCGGCGTTGGGGGTGACGACACGCGCGGCACGGGTCAACGCGATCGAGCCTGGTACTGAGGGCGTGACGCTGCAGACAAGCACGGGCCCCCACCGCAGCGATATAGTGGTCATTGCGGCCGGCATCGCCAGCCGCACCCTGGCGCGCTCCCTGTGTGTTTCGCTGTCGCTGGCCAGTGAGCGTGGCTATCACATCGGCCTGCCAGGTCTTTCCAAGGTCATCAGCCGCCCCGTGACCGACGCGGCTTCAGCCTTTGTGGCCACGCCACTGGACGACGGGCTGCGCGTCGTCGGCATCGCGGAGTTCGCTGCGCCTGATGCGCCGCGCGACGCGAAGCAGAGCAGCAAGCTGGCGGCCAGCATCCGCACCATGCTGCCGGATCTCCCCGTCACCAAGGTGAGCGACTGGATGGGGGTCAGGCCATCGACGCCGGACAGCCTGCCGATCATCGGTCCACATCCCAAGCATGACGCCATTCTGTTCGCCACGGGCCACGGCCACATGGGCATCAGCGGCGCCCCCATGACCGCAGCTCTGGTCAGCGACCTCGTCGCGGGCCGCACGCCGCGGCGCCCCTGCGCGCCTTACCGCGTCCGTTAGAAGGCAGGAGCCCACGCGCAGGACGCATCTTGCGCGGCTGTGTGGAATTGATATGCTTCATTTCAGAAGCGACATATGACAATCAGAGGGAGGCATCCTATGAAGCGTTGGATTGGTGCGATCGGTGCGGTCGCCATTGCCGTGGCAACCCTGTTCGGTCCGGCCGCTTCACCGGCACAAGCCGAAGATCCCTCCCTGGTGCTCGACCGCATCAAGGCGAGTGGCAAGCTGAAGTTTCCGGTGATGGTCTCGGAGGAGCCGGGCTACATCAAGGACCCGCGCACGGGCGAGTGGAGCGGCTTCTTCGTCGATTGGGGCAAGGATATTGCCAACCTGCTCGGCGTTCAGATCGAGTACTACGAGACGACGTGGGGCAACCTCGCCGCAGACTTCCAGGCCGGCAAGGTGGACCTCGCGGTAGCGCTGAACCCCAACCCGCGACGGGGCCTGGTCATCGACTACGTGCCGGGCTCCATTGTCGATGGTCTGTGGGCGCTGGCCGCCCGTCCGGGCTTCGAGCCGAAGACCTGGCGCGAGATGGACAACAAGAAAACCCGGGTTGCCGTCCAGAAGGGCGGCACCATGCAGGTCATCGCCGAGGCGGTCATCCCGAACGCCACCATTGTTGTTGTGCCGACGCGTGATCAAGCGATCCTGGAGCTTCAGTCAGGCCGGGTTGATGCCATGATCGTTTCCGACCAGGACGCGGCCTTGATCGACTCCAAGGGTGTCGGCAAGGCGGTGGTGCCGATGCCGGTGCTGCGTAATCCCGCCACTATCGGAATTCGCCGGGAACCGGGCAACGCCGGTTATGCCAACTTCCTGGCCAACTGGATGTCGCAGCAGAACTCGCTGGGCCTCGCCTGCTCGCGCATTACTCGCTACATGCTCGACCGCGACATCGACATGAAGGTGGTTCCCCAATCCGGCAAGTACTGCTGACCGCCATGTGCACGCGCCGTCTCCCCGTCGTTATGGGGAGCGGCACGAAGTGAAACGGGCCGGAAAAGGGAACGTCAGCTGATGGGCATGGACAGGACGAAGTTCGCCGGATGGTTGCCCAGGCAGTTGTCACCCTCCGGGCCGCGTTACCTGGCTCTGGTGAGCGCCCTGGAGCAGGATATCACCGAAGGCCGGTTGACTGACGGTTTCCGCCTGCCCTCGCACCGGAAGTTGGCGCAGCAACTTGGCCTATCCGTTGGCACCGTGAGCAAGGCCTATCAGGAGGCCGAGCAGCGCGGCATCGTCAGCGGCCATGTGGGGCAAGGCACCTTTGTGCGCCGGCCCGCCCCGGGCCGCGACGAGGCGTCCGCTGCGCGCGAGCCCGTGAACCTGGCGTTGAACGTGCCGGCTGATGGGCGCGAGACCGAGATCTTATCAGAGCTGCTGGCCGAGGTGTCGCAGGGGCGCGAGCTCGCGCCCCTCCTGAACTACCATCCCCACGGCGGTATCCGGCAGCATCGCGAGATCATTGCCGCCTCCGTCTCCGGCGGCTCGTTCATCGTGGACCCGGCGCGGCTGTTCCTGTGCAACGGCGCCCAGCACGCCATCGACATCGCGCTGCGCCTGGTGGCGCGGCCCGGCGATGCCGTCCTCGTGGATTCCCTCACCTATTCCGGCTTCAAGGCGATCGGCGCGGCCAACCATCTCACGCTGGTCCCTGTGGCCATGGACGGCGAGGGCGCTCATCCTGACGCGCTGGCGGCCGCCTGCCGGGCCTCCGGCGCGAAGGTGTTCTATTGCATGCCGACCCTGCAGAGCCCCACGGCTCGCACCATGAGCCTAGCGCGCCGGCGGCGCATCGCCGAACTGGCTGAGGAACTCGACCTGAAGGTGATCGAGGACGATGTCTATGGCTTCTTCCTACCGGA
This sequence comes from Methylobacterium nodulans ORS 2060, assembly GCF_000022085.1. Lineage (NCBI taxonomy): Bacteria > Pseudomonadati > Pseudomonadota > Alphaproteobacteria > Hyphomicrobiales > Methylobacteriaceae > Methylobacterium > Methylobacterium nodulans. The sequence continues at coordinate 4,041,508 of NC_011894.1, read as the reverse complement.
GCGGCCGGTGCTGCTCACGGAGCTCATTCCCGACCGCAGCTTCTACATCACGTCCTATTCCAAATGCGTCGCGCCGGGGTTCCGCCTCGGCACGCTGACGGTGCCATCGGCCTTTACCGAGCAGACCGAACTTCTCCTGCACGCCTCGGCTTGGTTCGTGGCTCCTATGCTCAGCGAGACGGCGGTGCGGCTCATCGAGAGCGGCAAGCTGGACGAGCTGGTGCGCGAGCGCCGGCAGCAGGCGCTTGATCGCTATCGGGTGTTTTCCGGCATCTTTCCCGCAGCAGAGAGGCTGGAGTTCCCTCCCTTTTATGGCTGGCTGCCATTGCCGCCCGAATGGTCGGCGGTCGGCTTCGCCGCTGCCGCGCGCGGGCGCAGCATATTCGTCACACCGCCCATCGCGTCTATGGCGGATGGCGCCGATCCTGGCGCGGTCCGCGTCTGCCTGGGCGGGCCGAAGGACCTTACCGAGCTCTCAAACGCCCTGTACGTCCTCCACGACATTGTTTCCCGCTCGCCGTCTCTGAACGTGTTCTCAGTCGCCTAGGGCGGCTCTGCAACTCAGGTGAGCCATAGCATGGTCACGCTGGCCATAACCATACTTTGACTGCCGCAGGTTGCACCTCGTGATGGAGGAAGAAACCGCGTTGATCTCACGAATACGCGCGGTGACCCCGGCGATTGCCGCGACCGCGTCGCTGGTGGATCCCTGGACGCGGCCGATGTAGCCGCCGATCTCTTCCGTCGCGCGCGAGGTCTGCGCCGCCAGCTCCTCGACCTCGGCGGCCACCACCGCAAGCCCGCGGCCCGCCTCACCGGCGCGCCGCTTCGATCGTGGCATTGAGCGCCAAGAGATTGATTTGGCGGGCGATCGCCTGAATCAGCCGCACGATACCCGCTCATTGCGGTCGCGGCCGAGGTCAGGTTCGCGGAAGTTCTCCGCGACGAGACATGAGACGCCTTGTGCTCCCTGAAATTAATGCTATAGGACAATGAAGCGTGCGATATAGGTCAATGGGAGGAATCTGGGCTGCCATGCATACGAGCCGCCTTTTCACCGTCATCGACAGCCATACGGCCGGTCACCCGACACGGGTGGTGACGTCGGGCATACCGCCGCTTCAGGGGCGCAGCGTGCGCGAGCAGCGGGACGATTTTCGCGCTCGCTACGACGGGCTGAGGACGCTTCTTCTTCATGAGCCGCGCGGGCACGCTGCCATGGCGGGTGCGATCCCGGTGCCTTCGACGATTGCAGACCAGGGATTGTTCTTCGTCTTTTCGTACTCCTACGCCGACATGTGCGGTCACGCGACCATCGGTTACGTAGCGAGTCTCGCGGCTTTAGGTTCCCTTCCTAGAGGGTTTGAACAGGACGGCATGTCGATCGAGACGCCGGCGGGAATCGTGCACGTCAAAGGGACGTTCGAGGCGGGTCGGCTGACCTCCGTGATCCTGCGGAATGTGCCATGTTATGTCATGGCCAGCGACGTCGTCGTCGAGGCAGATGGCTTCGGCCGAGTGACCTGCGACATCGCCTACAGCGGCATCACCTATGCCCTTGTGGATGCCGACACGTTCGAGCTTCCGTTCGACATCGCAAATGCCGGCCGCTGGTGCCGCGCGGGCATGGCCATCAAGGACGCGCTGAACTCAATCTCCAACAATCCGAAGACCGACAGCGTCTTGTTCTACCGCTCAACCGACGGAGGGGCTCGCCACCTCGTGGTTCTGGCTGGCAACAAGTTCGACCGTTCTCCTTGCGGTACGGGCACCTCGGCGCGCCTTGCTCAACTCCATCGGCGTGGAGCGATTGCCCCAGGAGCAAGCTATCGCGCCGAGAACATCATGGGCGTGCCTTTCGTCGCCGCGATCGCTGAACTCGCTGAGAGCCGGTCTGGGCAGCCCGCGGTGATCCCGGAAGTCCGCGGTATGGCGCATCTGAGTGCCTTCTCGACGCTTGTGCTTGAGGCTGAGGATCCGCTCCCCTCGGGCTTTCTGCCCGGCTGAGAGCGTCGTCAGCCGGCCGTTCTAACGAGTAGAGGCGATTATTGTCCAAGTGGGCCGCCTGCGGGCGCTGATACCAAGTCGACGTCAGAAGACAAGTCGCGAAAAGCTTTTTCCTAAGATCTGGATGCGAGGAACCCGCCATGGCAACGTACTTGTTCAGGAACAGCTGCATCGTCGACGGAAGCATGGATCGGCCGACGGACCCGATGCAGGTCCTAGTCGAGGGCGGTAAGATCCGCGAAGTCGGCAAAGCCATTACCGCATCCGCAGACGAGACGATCGATCTCAATGGTAAGGTGCTGATGCCGGGCCTGATCGATTGCCATGTTCACACGATCGCCGTGGGTGCCTCGTTTGGGCGAAATGCAGAGCTTCCCGACTCGCTGGTGACGGCGCGAGCCTCGCTCGTCCTGCGAGGAATGCTCATGAGAGGCTTCACGACGGTCCGCGATGCGGGTGGGGCTGACTACGGGATCAAATGCGCGGTCGGGGAGAAGATCTTCTCCGGGCCGCGCCTCGTCATTTCGGGCAAGGCTCTCAGCCAGACCGGCGGCCATTGCGATTTCCGCGGCCGTTTCAACAGCCGGCCGGAGGTCCGTTCGGGCTTTCCGCTCGGGGCGCTGGGACGCGTGTGCGACGGGGTTCCGGAGGTGCGTCTAGCGGCTCGCGAGGAGATCAAAGCCGGCGCGGACTTCATCAAAATCATGGCAAATGGAGGAGCCGCATCGCCGACGGATCCCATTCACTTCCTCGGCTTCTCGCGCGAGGAACTCCTCGCCGTCGTCGAGGAGGCGAAAAATGCGGGCACCTACGTGGCCGCCCATCTCTACACGGATGAGGCAATCCGTCGCGCCGCCGAGGCGGGGATCCACTCGCTGGAACATTGCAATCTCATCCAGCCGGACACGGCCAAATTCGCCGCGGACAAGGGGGCTGTCGCGGTCCCGACCCTCGTTACCTTCGATAAGCTTCTGAGCGAAGGCGCTCTGAACGGTTATCCGGCTGACGCGATCGAAAAGGTCAAGGTCGTGCAGGCTGCCGGAATCGAATCGCTCACCATCATGAAGAAGGCCGGCCTGCCGATGGCCTACGGCTCCGACCTCCTGGGAGAGATGCACCGCCACCAGGCCGAGGAATTCGTTATTCGAGGGAAGGTGCTTCCGGCTCACGACGTCATTGCTTCCGCGACCACTGTCGCCGCAAAGCTTTGCCACATGGAGGGAAAGATCGGGACTGTGGCTCCAGATGCATTCGCCGATCTGATCGTGGTCGATGGAAATCCCCTTGACGACCTCTCTCTGCTGACCCGGCAGGGTCAGCATCTGTCCCTCATTATGCAAGAGGGCGTGATCGTCAAAAGAAGCGGACTTAACTAGCGCGTAGCCTGAACAAATAGAGGGGTTGACCGATGATTACCCGCAGACAAGCTGTTGCTGCTCTGGCGAGTGCGACGTTGCTGTCCTCGGTCCGCGGCGGCGCCGCCCAGGCAGGCCCGACCTTCCGGATTGGCGCTCTGAACCCCATCACCGGCGCCGGCGCCGCCTACGGCACCGGTATGCAGAAGATGATCCTGGCGGCCGCAGAAGAGGTGAATGCGGCCGGAGGCGCCGGAGGGCGGAGGATCGAGATCCTGGCCGAGGACGATCAAAGCCAGCCTCAGGCAGGCGTCCTCGCTGCCAAGAAGCTCATCGAGATCGATAAGATCCAAGCGTTGGTCGGCGTTTGGTCCTCCGGCGTCGCTCTGGCGACGATCCCCATCGCGAACGATGCTAACGTGATCTTCATGGCCACCTCCGGTGCGCCGGAGATGACAAGTCCGCAAGTCAACTCGAAGAAGCTGGTCTATCGGTTCAACACGACTGGTGACGGATTCGGGAAGGCCTTCGCCGAAATCTGTGGGAAGGAAGGTTTCAAGCGACCTGCAACGATGGCCTTCAACAACGCCTCAGCCATCGGCATCGTCGAAGGCTTCCGTAAGGCGTGGGAAGCCAAGGGCGGCAAGGTCGTCGAAGCCGTGGTTTACGAGCCCAGCCAGCCCAGCTACCGGTCGGAACTCCAACGGGTGCTGGCGGCCAAGCCCGACGTGGTCGTCCTGGGGTCCTATCTGGCCGACACCACCATCATCGTGCGTGAATGGTTCCAGACGGGTGACACACAAAAATGGCTCATCCCCGGCCATGCTGCCAATGCCGATCTGATTAAGGCTGTCGGACCGAATGCGAGCGAAGGTTTGATGGTGGTGAACTCCATTTCAAACGAGGCGTCCACGGCGTACAGCAGGTATGACGCCGCTTACCGCAAGGCGACGCGTGAATCGGGCGCGGTGAACATCTACGCGGCAATGGCGTGGGATATGGTGATCGTGCTGGCGCTCGCGATCGAAGCTGCTGGCCCGAATGCAGAAATCTACGCCATCAACGCGAAGATCAAGGAAATCGCCAATCCTCCCGGCAAGCAGGTCTCGAGCTTTGCTGAAGGCAAAGAGGCGCTCAAGGCCGGAAAAATCAACTACGAGGGCGCTTCCTCTGCGGTCGATTTCAATGATCTCTCTGACGTAACGCCGGATTTCGATCTTGCGGTCATAGAACATGGCAAGATCAATCGGAAGTACATCGTCAAGATCTGATCGGCTTGGAGAAAGGTCGGCGTCCTTGCCGCCCTTTCTGCGCCAATGGAGCTAGCATGCCAGCTTTCGCTGAACTATTCATCGGCGGCCTCATGTCGGGCTTGGTCGTCGGCCTGTCCGCTCTCGCGATCACATTGGTCTTCGGCATCGCGCGGTTTCCGAACGCGGCGACAGGCGACGTGATGACGGCTGGCGCTTATGTGGCGCTGTCGATGGCTGCCTTGACGGACTCGGTCATCGTCGGCGGCCTCGTCGGGGCGATGACGGGTGCAGCCCTCGCCATCCTCTCTTACCTGCTCGTATTCCGAAAGCTCTCGGGTCGCTCCTCTGTAACCAACCTTCTCGCGTCGATCGGCATCGCGTTCTTCCTGCGCGCGGTGATTGGTGTCGGCTTCGGGCATCAGCAGCAGGTCTTTCAACTTCCCCTCGAACGGCCCTGGCGCATCCTCGATGTCCGGTTCCAACCGGCCGATCTGAACTTGGTGATCGTCGCCGTAGCGGCTTTGTCAGTCGTCTTCTTAATCCTCTACGCGACGCCAATCGGCCGGTGCATGCGGGCCGTCGCCGACGATCCCGGTCTGGCGAAGGTCTCCGGCATTTCCCCCTCCCGCATTATGATCGCGCTGTGGGCCTTGGCCGGATCTGTCTCCGCGGTGGCCGGCGTCATGTACGGGATCAAAACCGTCGTAACGCCGGAGATGGGGTGGGACATGCTCCTTCCGGCATTCGCCGCCGCGATCCTGGGCGGCATCGGCAATCCGGTCGGCGCGATCTGCGCTGGCATCCTCCTCGGAACGTTGCAGGAGGTGGCGACACCTCTCGTAGGGTTTACCTACAAGATAGCGATCTCGTTCGTCGTTCTGCTGCTCGTGCTGCTTGTACGTCCTCGGGGCCTGTTCGGCCAAATAGAAGGGGTCCGCTGATGGAAGCCTACATCATCGCGATTCTGATCATCAGCGGGATCTATGTCCTTCTCGCCCTTGGGCTGAACCTTCAATACGGCCTCACCGGCATTACGAACTTCGGTCATGTCGGCTTCTTCTGCATCGGAGCCTATACAGCGGCGTTATTAAGCCAAGTGTCGGTTCCCTGGCCTTTCGCCTTTCTCGCAGGCGCGGCGCTCGCCGCCCTCACGGCCTGGCCCCTCGGACTCATTAGCCTTAAACTTCGAGACGATTACTTCGCCATCGTGTCGCTGGGCTTCTCGGAAGTGGTGCGGATCGTCGTCACGAGCGAGAAATGGCTGACGAAGGGCGTGCAGGGCATCACCGGCATACCCAAGCTGTTCGCTTTCCTCGGGACGGGCATTACGCAGGCTGTGGCCGTGCTGCTCCTTCTCGTCGCCGTGAACGTGCTGGCGGGTCTGTCCAAGTCGCGAATCGTCCGATCGCCCTTCGGTCGCATGATCGAGGCAATTCGAGACAACGAAGAAGCCGTGAAAGCGCTCGGCAAAGATCCGTCCAAGTTCAAGATCCAGGTTCTCATGCTTGGAGCTGCCCTCGCCGGCATCGCCGGTGGATTCTACGCACACTACATCGGGTACATCGTCCCCGAGCAATTTGTCCCGCTGATCACATTCTACATCTGGATGGCGATTATCATCGGCGGCGTCGGGCCGATCTCGGGCGCGCTCGTCGGCACGCTCATTCTGATGTTCTTCCTGGAGGGATCCCGCTTCCTGCGAGGCCTCATACCGTTCGTGTCCGAGGTCGAGATGGCCAGCATCCGCCTCGGTGTGATCGGGCTCGCTCTCGTCCTCTTCACGCTCTACCGGCCCCAAGGCCTCATGGGGGATTATACAAAGCGATGAACCTTGCGATCGAGGGTCTGACGAAAGTCTACGGCGCGCTTCGGGTCGTCGATGGGGTTTCGTTCTCTGTTCCGCCCGGCGACGTGGTCGGGGTCATCGGCCCCAACGGCGCCGGCAAATCGACGCTGTTCTCACTGGTGACCGGGTTCCTGGACGCCAGCGAGGGGACGGTTCGGCTCGACGGCAAGCAGATCGGCCATCTCTCCTCGGTGGAGCGAGCGAGAGCCGGAATGGTGCGCACATTCCAGGTCCCGCGGGAATTCAGCCATCTGACCGTTAAGCAGAACCTGATGGCAGCCGCGCCAAAGCAGAGCGGCGAGCGCATCGCCAACCTCTTCTTCAAGATCGGAAAGGTTCGTCAGGAAGAGAAGGCGATCTCCTCTGAAGCCGATGCCTTGCTGGACTTTCTGCGGCTCACGCGCATCGCGAACTCCCCGGCTGGTCGGCTCTCTGGAGGCCAGAAGAAGCTTCTGGAGCTCGGCCGTGCGCTGATGACCGGCGCCAAGCTGATCCTGTTGGACGAGCCTTTCGCCGGTGTGAATCCAGTCCTGATCGAAGAGATCGCGGAGCGCATTCGCGAGCTGAAGAACCGGGGCATCGGCTTCCTAATCATTGAGCACGATCTCGGCGCGCTCACGCGTCTCGTTTCTACGCTTCACGTGATGGATCGTGGACGCCTGATCGCGTCCGGCCTTCCGGCTCACGTGCTGGCGTGCAAACAGGTGCGCGAGGCCTATCTCGGAGGGTCGTCATGAGTGTTCTGTCCATCGAGGGCCTGAAGGGTGGCTATGGAGAGGTCGATATCCTGAACGGCGTCGACCTTGAGCTCGAAGCAGGCGAAATACTGACCGTCGCCGGAACAAACGGTGCGGGCAAATCGACCCTCGCGAAAGCCGTCGTCGGGCTGCTGCCGCGCGTGGAGGGGAATGTGCGTCTCGGAGGAAGAGACGTCACGCGTCTGGCAACTGAGAAGCGGGCTCAGAACGGTATCGGCTACGTGCCACAGGTGGCCAATGTCTTTCCTTCGCTGACGATCGTCGAGAACCTCGAAGTCGTCCAGGGAGTGCGTGACGCAAAGGCGCGCATTGCCGAAGTGTTCAGCCTCTTCCCCGCTTTGGCCGAACGCAAGCGCGCGCGTGCAGGGAGGCTCTCCGGCGGCGAGCGTCAGCAACTGGCCTATGCGAGAGCCCTCATGACACGGCCTCGCGTGGTGGTGCTCGACGAACCAACGGCCGCCCTCTCTCCCGCATTGGTCGCCGACAGCTTCTCTCGCATCGCATCCCTGGCAGCGGACGGAACCAGTATCCTTCTGATCGAGCAAAGGGCCCGACAAGCGTTGGCCATCTCAAACCGTGGCGCGATCATGGATGGTGGGCGCGTCGAGATGGCGGGCCCAGCGAACGAATTGCTCAACGACGAGAAGGCAGCGGCTCTGTATCTCGGGCGTTATTCCACCTGATCGCCAAAGCAGGCTGGTTCGGACCTCGAAGCGCCTCTGGAATGGTTGCTCAGCTCGTCAATTGTCTCGCCGAGCTGAAAGCCAGAGTTACCGGACCGATCGACGGCCAGGCCGGAACTCGATCATTCCTGTGGCGGGACTCTCAGACGTTGCATGTGACCGAGCATCTTGTCGACGATGGCGCCGAGTTGTTCGCTCACCTGCGTAGAGTGTGACAGGGCCACCTCCGTGACGCCCCCCGGCGTCGCCCTGTGGCCCTCCGCTTGCTTCGAGGCGTCGTGGCGTCCACGCAGTCTCCTGGTCAGTTCGTTGAACACCACGTCCATCACATGGTCCCGCGCTGCGGGCGTGAGACCGCGTTCGGCCAGACCGGCCTCGATCGTCCTCGTGAGTGCCGACCTGATTAGTGTCAGCAGCGGACCCGCCAGGAGCGTCACCAGATCGTAGAGCTGTTCCTCTTCGATCCAACTGGCCGGGCCGAGTGGCTGAAGAGCCGCGATCGCTAATGAAACACGGGGATCGGCCCGCGCGATGTTGTCCAGGAGCCCGATCGAACGGACTTCGCCTCCGTCTTGAGGAATGGCCGGGCTGAGCCGCACCACCAGCGCGTTCGGAAGAGCGTCGCGCACGATGCGCGCCTCTGCGTCGATCCCCAGCGCGAACATGACGCCATCGAAGCTGCGAAGATCACCGCGCTTGGACAGGCTCACCAAGGCTTGGTTCGGGATCGCGGAGAAGATGACGCGAGACTGTATGACGGCGCCGAGATCATCGCCAGATCTCCTGCCAGCCGATGGCCGCGATGCGGGATCCTCGAAGCGCCGGCTCCACATGACGACTTGCTTGCCTTCCTCCCTCATTCGAGCGGCGACCGCGTCTCCGAGGCGTCCGGCGCCGAGAACACCGACTGCGCCGGTGGATCCCGAGACATGCGTGATAGAAGGTTCCATGTGATGTCATCCTCAAGCGTGTGACGGACAAGTTGAGCGTCGACGCCGAGAGCGGGGCCTCAACCCACGTCAAAAGAGGAAATCCTCTCCCGGCACCGCCGAAGACGGCCCTTTCGAAGAAGCATCGATGCGTCGATGCCAGCCCTGCGAGCAGCGATAGCGGTCTCTAAAAACGCGACGAGGCGGGCGGGAACTCCGTTAGGAGTGTCCCAGATGGGTCAATCGGCCGCCGAATTGCCCATCAATGTACCGGTCTTCCGCGCACCGTGTCACTCTATGCCGTAGTTTTATCGGACAAACAAGACCGAAGGATCGAAGTTCGTGCTTGTGTCATCCGCTCAAATTGATATATAACAAGACAGGAATGACATAGTTCGCTTCGAACGGGAGGGATGGGTATGAATCGGTGGTTTGTCGGGGCGCCGGCGTTCGCGACGGCTGCCGTCGCCGTCATGGGTGCTGCCACCGCGCCTGCCTGGGCTGAAGATCCCTACTTGACTCTCGGCCGGATCAAGACCGGCGGAAAGCTCAAGCTCCCTGTCATGGCCGGTGAGGAACCCGGCTACATCAAAGCGTCCATGCTCGGTCCGCTCGCGGCCGCTCTCGCTTGAACCTCAACTCACTCTGGAGGACACTGACATGGCAAATGTTGACTGGGGCGGCATCTTCCCGGTTCTCGTCACCCCGTTCGGGCCTGACGGGTCCATCAACGAGGTGCGATACAAGGAACTGGTCGACGAAGCGATAAGGAACGGTGCTCGCGGCATCGTTGCGGCTGGTAGCACGGGCGAATTCTATGCACTCACGATCGGTGAGCGCGCCCGCCTCTATAAGCTGACGGTCGATCACGTCGCCGGCCGGGTCCCCGTCTTGGCCGGGGTTGCCGACCTCCGCGTCGAGGATGTGGTCGATGCCTGCCAGTCCGCGGTCGCAGCCGGTTGCGCCGGCGGTATGATCCTGCCGCCCATCTACGCCATGCCAAGCCCGTGCGAGATCGTCGCCTTCTTCGAGCACGTCTCCAAGAACACCTCCCTGCCGTTGATGCTGTACAACAGCCCGAGGCGCGCAGGGGTCGATATCCCTCCGGCCCTGGTCGAGCAGCTCTCCAAGCTTCCCACCATCGTCGCCATCAAGGACAGCTCCGGGCTAATCAATCAGGTCACCGAGCTGGTGCAGCGCGTCGGCGGCAGGCTTCGCGTCTTTGTGGGGTACGAAACCATGATCGTGCCGGCCCGTGCGGTTGGCGCCCATGGCGTCATCGCCATGGCACACCAGATCGCCGGGCCTCTCATCCGCGATTACTGGGACCACGCGTTGGAAAACGGGAAAGCCGTCGAGGACATGGGTCGCGACGTCTTCGCATTCTACCGCTGCTTCCAGTCGGGCGCCTATTACGCAGCGATCAAGGAGACCATGACGCAGCTCGGGCGTGACGCGGGCGGGCCGCGCCTGCCGTTGCTCCCGCTGGCCGACGACCAGAAGGCTGCGATCGCCAAGATCATCGGAGAAGCCGGGCTGAGCCGCTGGGCGAAGGCCTGAAGCGTCTCGGCAACCGCCGTCACCTCTCTCCGAACCATCCGATCGAGCAACGGGTGACGCCGCGGGCACGTAGGTGGTCGCGTGCGCACTGGGATCGTTGGCGCACGGTGAGAGGACCTCGTACTTCGGGACTGGGCCATTCGGGCTCGTATCCGATCGGCATTCGCGTGCGAAAGCCCGCACTTTCTAAAGGACCGCTATGTATACGAAATTGGCCCTGCTCATTGATGGCGAATGGATTGAAGAAACCAGTGCTGGCAGCGAAGTGGTTCTCAATCCCGCAACCGAGCAGCCGCTCGGTACGTTGCCTCACGCCGGTCGGCCGGAGCTGGATCGAGCGCTCGCGGCGGCGGATCGCGCTTTCGGCGGCTGGAAGCGCACTTCGCCCTACGAGCGGGGCCAGATCCTGCGTCGCGCTGCTGACCTCGTGCGCGAGCGGCTCGACCACATCGCGACCGTGCTGACGCTTGAGGAGGGGAAGACCCTCGCGGAGGCCAAGGGCGAGATCACCGCTGCGGCAGAGTTCTTTGATTGGTTCGCCGAAGAAGGACGGCGGAGTTACGGGCGCATCATCCCAGCCCGCCTCGCCGGCATGCTTCAAACCGTGACGCAGGAGCCGGTCGGTCCCGTCGCCTGTTTCACCCCGTGGAACTTCCCGGCCGTAACCCCGGCGCGCAAGATCGCGCCTGCTCTCGCAGCGGGGTGCACCTGCATCATCAAGCCGGCGGAGGAAACTCCGGGCACGACGCTAGAGATAGCGCGCGCGCTTACCGATGCCGGCCTGCCCGATGGCGTGCTTAACGTCGTGTTCGGCAACCCCGCGGAAGTTTCGGAATATCTTCTGAGATCTCCTGTGATCCGGAAGATCTCGTTCACCGGGTCGACCACCGTTGGCCGCCATCTTGCGCGCATCGCAGGAGAGACGCTGACGCTCGCCACGATGGAGCTCGGCGGACACGCCCCTGTCATTGTCGCGAAGGACGCCGATATCCGTCGCGCCGCCGAGCTGTCGATGGCGATCAAGCTACGTAACACGGGGCAGGTTTGCACGTCGCCGACGCGCTTCTTCGTGGAACGCCCCGCTTACGAAGAGTACCTGGAGCACGCACGCGCCCTCGTCGAGAAGCAGGTGATCGGCGACGGGTTGAAGCCCGAGACGACGGTCGGACCTGTCGCGAACGCCCGCCGCGTCGCTGCCATTGACGACCTGATTTCGGATGCCCTCTCGCACCAGGCTCGGCTCATCGTCGGCGGAGAGCGTATCGACGGAGTCGGGCTCATGTACAAGCCCACCATCCTCGCGGACATTCCGGACCACGCGAAGGCGATGTCGCACGAACCGTTCGGCCCGCTCGCCCTCGTGCAGCCGGTCGAAGACATCGGCCACGCGCTCGCGCGGGCGAATTCGCTGCCCTACGGCCTGGCCGGCTATGCTTTCACGAGTTCCTCGGCGACGGCGAACCGCATCTCCGAAGAGCTCGCCGTCGGCGTGATCGGGATCAACCAGATGGTCGTTACGATCCCTGAGACGCCCTTCGGCGGCATCGGAGATAGCGGGTGGGGGCGTGAAGGTGGGATCGAAGGTCTGGAGGCCTACATGAATAAGAAGTACGTAGGTCACCTTCAGGTCTGAGTGCGCGACGTGGTTCTGCCTACGTCGGGAGAATCTTCCGTCGACCGAAGGCGCCGGCGCGAGTCCGTTTAATCGAGGAGCAGAAGAGCTCCTCTCTTCGAACAGACTCGCCCTCATCTCGGGAAGATATGGAATGGTACAAGCGAGATCCGTTGCTGTGGTGGGAGGAGGGCTCATCGGCATCAGCTGCGCCCTCTCGCTCTCCAGGGAAGGCCATCGCGTGACGGTCTTCGAGGAAGGCAAAGTCGGTCATGGTTGTTCCTGGGGCAACGGTGCCCAATACAACGCCGGCACCTCGCTGCCGATGTCCTATCCGGGGGTGACGTGGCGCGCCCTGCGATGGCTCGCCGACAAGAACGGACCCATACATTTTGCTGCCCGAGAGCTTCCTCGGAACATCGGATGGCTCCTGCGGTTCATTCAGACGGGCCATCCGAAGAGATGGGAGAAAACATACACTGCTCTCAACGCGCTCAACGCGCCATGTGCCGAACTGTTCAAGGATCTGCTGGGTGATGCCGAGTGGGTTAAAGTCTTCCGGCCCAGTGGTGCTCTCCATGTCTACCGGGACTCGACACCCGGCAAACTCGACGATCAGATCGAGCGCTTGCGGATGAGCCACGGCGCGGCCTTTCAGGAGGTGTCCGCGGAAGACATCCGGGAACTAGAGCCGAATCTGTCGAAGGACTACCAGCGCGGCATCTTCTTCCCGGGGAGCGGTTATGTCGATGCTCCGGTGACGCTGGTGGAGCGTTTAGAAGCGCGCGCCGCATCGTTCGACACGAAGGTGCAACACGCGCGCGTCTTGTCTATCGAGCCGGGATCCGAGGCCGTGACGCTCCATACCACGTCTGGTCCCCATCGCTGCGACATCGTCGTAATCGCCGCTGGCATCGCCAGCCGTGATTTGGCGAGGAGCCTTGACGTGTCCTTGTCCCTGACGAGTGAGCGAGGCTATCATGTGGCGTTGTCGGATGTCGCTGGCGCCATCAGCCGCCCCGTCACCGACACGGGCTCGGCCATCGTCGCAACCCCTCTCTCAGAAGAATTGCGAGTGGTCGGCATAGCGGAATTCGACAGGCCCGACGCGCCGTTCAGGGATAGCCAAACGGACAAGCTTCTTGTGGCAGCCCGCCGCATGCTGCCGGACCTTCAAGTCAGTACAGTGCGACGGTGGATGGGCATCCGTCCGTCAACTCCGGACAGCCTGCCCGTCATCGGACCGCATCCGAAGAACCCCGCCATCTTGTTCGCGACAGGTCATGGTCACCTCGGAATCAGCGGGGCGCCGATGACCGCCGCCTTGATTTCCGACATCGTCGCGGGCCGGCGCCCTCGCATCCCCCTGACGCCGTATGGCGTCAGGTAGGTCTGGGGGCAAGTGCGGGGTGGCCGCGCAGATCTCCGTCGAAACGGTTGAACAAGCGCTTCACCTCCGACGCTTTGACCTGGTACATTCATGGGGCCGCCCCATCTTGCATCAGGCCCGGTCAATGACAATTTCGGATCTTGCTGCCGCGTTCCTCCTGCGCTCGAGGGGTGAAGCTGTGTATGCCAGACATCATGGAGAGCGATTGGCTCAGCCCCGCCATTGATGCTACCTGCCCGAACCCGTAAGGACGGAGAGCTTATACATTGGTCACACGTGGTCGCCAAAGCTGGAATTACGGTTGATAGATCAGCGCAGGGAAGATTGCTTTATGGCCTCGGAGAAGACCAAGTTTTTCGGCTGGCTGCCCCGGGAGCTGTCGTCGGAAGGTCCGCGCTACCTTGCTCTGGTAAATGCACTTGAGCAGGACGTGGCGGAGAACCGTCTCGTCGACGGCTCGCGCCTCCCGCCGCATCGTGAGCTGGCTGTGCAACTCGGATTGTCAGTCGGTACCGTCAGCAAGGCGTATCAAGAGGCGGAGCAACGCGGCATCGTCAGCAGCCATGTCGGGCAAGGGACTTTCGTGCGCAGACGCGCACCGGCCGGCGCGGCCGGCGCGGTCGCGCGACAAGCCGTCAACATGGCCCTCAACGTGCCGGCTCATGGCCGTGAGGCGGAGTTTCTCTCGGGGCTCCTGAGCGATGTCTACCGTCCGCGAGAACTGGCGCCACTGCTCGATTTTCATCCTCATTCAGGCATCGGGCGTCATCGCGAAGTCATGGCCCGCTCCATTTCCGATGATGCGTTCAGCGTTGATCCCGCGCTGCTGTTCCTGTGCAACGGCGCCCAGCATGCCCTCGACATCGCTGTGCGTCTCGTTGCACAGCCCGGCGACAAAATCCTTGTCGATCGGCTCACCTATTCGGGCTTCAAGGCGATCGCAGTCGCGAACTCGCTCACGCTCGTGCCCGTCGACCTCGACGATGAAGGCACCGATCCTGACGCCTTAGAGGCAGCGTGCCGGGATTCGGGTGCCCGCGTCTATTACTCCATGCCAACCCTGCAGAGTCCGACAGCGCGGACGATGAGCCTTCGGCGGCGAAAGCGCATCGCCGAACTGGCCGAAAAACTGGACCTCCTCATTATCGAGGACGACGTCTACAGTTTCTTCTATCCTGAAAGGCCCCGCCCGATAGCCGCGCTTCTTCCCGAAAGAAGCTTCTATACGACGTCCTACTCGAAGTGTGTCGCGCCAGGTTTCCGGCTCGGGACTCTCTCGGTTCCTCCGGCTTTCAGGGATCGGGCTGAAATATTTGTCCACGCCTCGTCGTGGTTCGCTGCGCCCATCTTGAGTGACCTTGCAGTTCGTCTCATCGAGAGCGGCAAGCTCGATGAGCTGATTCGTGAGCGGAGGCGGCAGGCAACCGAGCGGTATCGCCTCTTTGCGAAGTTCTTTCCATATGCGGACAAGCTGGAGCATCCGCCCTTCTACGCCTGGCTGCCCTTGCCGCAGGAATGGTCCGCATCGCGTTTCACATCGGCGGCACGCGGACAGGGCATCCTCGTCACGCCTCCAACCGCCTCCACTGTCGATGACGACGATCCGGGTGCCGTTCGCGTCTGCCTAGGTGCGCCGGACGATCTGAGCGAGCTGTCCGATGCCCTCTCCATCCTCAGCGAGATCCTTGCTCGGCCACCTCTGAGCGTCTTCTCTGTCGCATGAAGTGGAGAACGGGCAGTGAAGAGGCGCCAAGGACCGTGATTGTCGAGTGTCCGTTGTCGGATGACTAGAGCATTTTCAGTGAAATCCGGGTCAGCCTTGATCGTTTCCTGGGCTGCACCCGTCGCAGCCTGCCGGCGCGCCCGCGGCCTCACCTTGCGAGACGCGATCAGGATTAAGCTGAAAATGCTGTAAGAAGCTGTACGCAATTAAACTACTTGCTGCGCCTGGGCATGAGCGAACATCTGTCGTGAGATGATGGAGATCATGGCAATCCAGATGTGCGCCGCGAAGAGATCCGGCTGGCGGTCGTACACGGTGTTGAGCTGGCGGTAGCGGCTCAACCAGGCGAACAACCGCTCGACCACCCACCTGATCCCGCACGGCAGGAACTGGCCGTCCCGGGTGCCGCCGGGCGGGACCGGGGCGACCCGATGCGCTCGGTGTCGACGGTGGTGCATCTGCCGGAAGCCACGAACGACACGCTGGCGCTGATCAAGGCTGCCCGGCTCGGGGTAGAACGCACGTGCCGTGATCCAGTCGGGGCGCCCTGGCGCTACAGCAAGGCCGGCGTGATCACGACCGACCTCGTGCCGCTGACGGAGAGCCCGCGGGCCCTCGGCAACGCCATCCGACAGCGTCCGTCGGGTTTGTCGGGTCCGCGCCACAGGCATGTTGAGCCGGTCCCGTTTGGCCCCAAGCTACACAGCTGAAAAGCAATCCCACCATGCAGGGCGAGGCGGCGGCCCGCCATCCTGCAAAGCGAGAAGTGCGCGCCGGAGACGGGCACCGCCGTGCAGGCCCTGGCCATGGCGCCAGGGGCGGCGGGCCGCGGATCGCGGCGGCCTGTGGCGTGACCGTCGCGAACGCCGCGGCCTCTACGCGGCGGGCGCGGACATCCTCGTGACCTCCGCGCCTTGAGGGGCCGCTCCGGCCGACGTGAAGGTCGTGATCGAGGCCGTGCAGGCCGAGCGACCTGCCGGGGGCTTCACCCGACACGGCGCGCTGCGTCGCAGCTGGCGCGGCCCTTGCTGGTGAGGTTTCGCCTCGGCCGTGCGGGCGCGGCCCTCGCCATACCCCATCGCGACGACAAGCTCGGCTGAGCCCTCTGTCCGCACGCGGAGCGAGGCGATGCGCACACAGCGACGTGTGAAGGCGCAAGTCCGTGCGGGTGAGGGATGTTCCGCGTCAGATCCGGATCCCGCCCCCTCCCCTCGGCCGTTGCCGCAGCCGCACGCCAATGACCTCACGCGAAAGTCGAGGTCATCTCCCTCCTGCCCCGCCGCTGTCGGACATTGTCAGATTCCCGACAGCTGAGTGAAGTTTCCGCCAATCACCGGCGGTTCCACTAACGGACTGATCTCAATAGCAAAACTACTCCAGAAGCATTTGGCACCTCGCTTGCGCAGAGGTCCGGCAGCGGCGGAGGCCGCCACCAACCAAGCCTAACCCGAGTTCAGGAGTACACCGTGAACGCTTCATCCAGAAACCCTTCAAAGCAGTGCCGGTCCTTGAAGGCTCCACGGGCCTGTCTCTTCAGCTTGAGGGAAAGGGCGTTCAGGATCATGGGCCGGCTCCGAGCGGAGGCGGCAAGCTGGCGGAGGCGGCAAGCTGGGCGGGTATGCCTAACGACCCGTGAACGTGGCCTATCCGCGTTTGCGACAGGCCCATCGCGACCGCCGCAGGGGCCCACCGCCCGCGCCGACGTGGGTACGGACGTCAGTGAGCGCGACCGAGAGGCCGCCAAGGTTTTGGACGAGTGGCTTCCGTAGCACGGACAGGGCGGAGGCATGAGCATTCCAACTGGAGAAAACTATGACGGACCTCCTGCTCGCCGGCATTGCCGGGATTTTGTTCTGTATCGGCCTTGAGTTGAGCCGCATCGCGCGAGCGGTGGAAGCAGCTACGCGATCCGGCCAAGGGGAACACAACCAATCAAGGAGATGAGGATGACGGACAAACAATCAGTTCAAGCGGATATGGCGCGTCTGGAGGACGAGAACAGTCGTTTGCGCCAACTGATCAACTCCGCCCCACAGTCGTTGCTGTATCCCAACGCGGAGTGGTGCGAAATCTATGCGCGCTGGCATCGCAATGCGGTCCGCGTGGCTCACTTTCCACACCTTCCCCAGCCGAAAACCTAATCCCCTGATCAGCGTGAATGAGACGGCTGGATTAGTATGGATGAAGGACTTAGCGATGAGCGAGACGATCAGCCCATGGCCGCCCATCTCTTGTTCCTCAACTTGAAGGATCGCGGCCTGGTGTCGCCGGCACCCGGGGATGACGGGCCGGTCTACGCGATCACGCCGGCCGGCGTGGCCGCCCTCGACGCGCCGACCGCTCACTGACCCGAAAGGACACAGCATGGACAGGCCAACCATCCCCGACGTGCTCGATAGATTTCGGTCCTATCACGCGCGAGAACCCTCATGGGGCGCACTACACGTCGTCTTAGATGACATTAACCTCACAGACGCCCATGTGCGCCAGGGTCAAGACTTCGCGCGAGAGCGGGGCGACGAGGAAGGCTACGCACTCGGCGAGATCCTCCTCAAGATGACCATAACACAGCGCCTCTGGCTGGCGCTGAACGCCTGAGTGCGGAGGAAAGGCCCGCCTTATCCGCGAAACGCGCAATCGGAGGACTCGCCCATAACGAAGCAAGAGATGATCAAGGGCCTGCGCGCAGGGCGCACGCTCATTCAAGAGGAATGGGCCGACCCGGCCGAGCGGCAGGCCGTGCACGAGCTGGAGGCGGAAGGCCTCATCACGCGCGAGCTGCTGCCGTTCGAGCGCTACCAGTGCGAGGCACACCGCATCCGCTGGAAAAACGCAGACTAGTTGTCTGAATGCGAAACCTCCTTGGCAGCCGCAACAACCTTGAGCGCTTTCGGGAGTGCGTTTGGGTCAGGCGGCTTGGTGGCAGGCTTGGCCAGCTCAGGTTTCGCCTCCAGGCGCTCGCGCAGCACCATGTCCGGTGATCCTCCTCGTTCATCATGCCGACCTCCTCGCTCATCGAGGGGGTCAGCTCCTCATGGCGTCAGGGGGTTAGTTTGCCGTGTCGCCTGACAACGCCGGAAGGTTCGGTCGAGCGGGCGATTTTAGCGCGCACGGCTGGGGTGGTGCGGGCATTGGGATGGATTGCGAGCATCAGCGCGCCCACCTGGAGGAGGAGCGCCGTGAGGGCTCGAAGCGCCAGGCCTGCTCCTCAATTGCCCAACGCACCTGAGCCCAACAATGTTCCGCGACCAAACAACTACCTGTCGCGCTACACCCACCGGGTCGCCATCGCCAACAGCCGGCTGATCTCGCTCGACGAGCGCGGCGTCACGTTCCGCTGGAAGGACTACCGGGTTCGGGATGGCGCGAAGGGTCGCGAGTGGATCAAGACCATGACGCTGGCCCCGGATGAGTTCATCCGCCGCTTCCTGCTCCACGTGCTGCCTGACGGCTTCCACCGCATCCGCCACGACGGCCTGTTCGCCAGCGGCACGCGGGCTGCCAACATCACTCGGATCAGGAGCCTGCTCGAGCCGATGCAGGCTCCGTGCGCGGCCAAGCCCGAACCCGCCGCCATGACCGGCCCACCTACGGGACCGGCCTGCCCGTGCTGCGGCGGACGCCTCCTCGTCATCGAGCACTTTCGCCGGGGCGAGGTCCCGAAGCTGCGCCCAAGCGCCGTTCGGATCAACACGTCATGAGCGCAGCCCCGAGCCTGATCACGACCGCCAGTCGAGAGACCGCGGGATCACCGGCCCGCCTCGGGTTCGCTCGCGCCGGGATGCTCGTTCTCGATCAGGTTGCCCCGTCCAACACCGTCCGCAGCCCTCGTCGCGACCGCGATGCACGGTCACGAAGGCCGACCTGCGCCCTGGGATCGCGCCCGGTCAGCGCCATGAACGAGCGCCATCGCAACCGCTGCGCCCTAAAATCCCCATAGCGCGCGCACCACCTTCAGCGTCGCGGCGCCCCCGCGGCTTCCTCCCCTGAAGATTTTCGAACGCCGGCCCTCAGTCCGTGCCCAACTCTCGCATCAGGGCCGCCATCCGAAAACCTTCACATTTCCGGACCTGCAACCTTGCGCGCCAGAGGTCCGCTCATGATGCAGAAGCGGACAGATGCTAGCTCGCCTCCACCCAACCGAGTGCCGCACCTACATCTCCGCCGCCGGATATGATGCAAACTGATCGGATGCCGCATTAGAACTTCTATACCTTATGGCCCGCTAAACGATGGCGCGGCGGGATCACTCCGCTCGCTTCGGTCGATCGGCCTTCGGTAAGCTCTCCACGACGAGTTCGTATGCGGACCTCACCAAATCTTCGACTAGCTCGCGATCAATCTTTGGCCCGCCGCCGAGCGAGATCCAGTGACGCTTGTTCATGTGGTAGCCTGGGTTGATGCTCTCATGCGTGTCGCAGAGCATTTGTGCTCGGTCTGGATCACACTTCACAGTCAGGATCTTTTCACCTAGCACCTCGGTGGTCATGGCGAAGACCTTGCCCCGCACCTTGAACACCTCGTAGCCCGGACCAAAGGCTTGGGTCTGCGTCACGTCCGGCAAACCGTTCGCAACACGCGTCGCAACACCCTGAACGTCCTTGCCGGACAATTCGCTCGTCTTCGTCATAAGCTCTGCTTTCCTGCTGATCGGCTGTCAGGGAACAGGCCCCTTCAAAGCCTGCTTCGACCCGGTAGCCAGCTCGCCTCTGACAAGCGGTTACTCCCTGGTTCAGAACAGACCGAAATCTGCCGAGAAACGGTTTTCGAGATCGTACTTGCGCTTGATCACGGTCAAAGCCTCGATGGCCTCGCCATAGAACGCCCTGGCTCGATCGTGGCTGTCGAGACCCAGTACACTCGGGTAACCCCCACGCGTGCTCAAGGGATTCAACACCGCCCTGATGTGCTCGATCCATTGCCTGCCCTTGGCCTCCTCGTCCGATCGGCCGGGCTCCCATCGAGCGACAATCTGCATGTTGAAGTGGTTGAACCGGAATGGAAACGCGGTCGCTTCCGTAGGAACACGTGCGGCCGCGCCACGAAAGTCGTGCAGCATGATGCAGTTCTTTTCCGACGGCGAGCGCCGGGCGCACTCCACGGTAACGTCGATCACCTCCGGCGTCAGTCTTGCAATGTTGTGGGCGTCCATCCGATAGCCCTGTCCGTCCGGCCAAGCAGCATCGGAACTTGCATCATAGATGTCCCTGTAGACGACCCAGCTCTTGACCAGGACGGTCGCCCCCTCCAGGCGGGATAAAAGGCCAAGATAGTGTTCACCTCTCTGCTTCCTACCGCTCCATAAAGGCTCCAGAACCAAGCCGAAGCCTTGGTTCGGCACGGCAGTGAAGGCCGAGAACGTGCTGAGGTTGTCTCCCGCCTCGTCGAGGATATCCTGCACCACCCGTAGACTGGCTCTGGCCTGTGCAAGGGGAATGAAAACCTTCGCGTTTAAGACCTTTTCCAGCGGAAAGAGCGCGAACTCGGCCGAGGTGAGGATGGCGAAGTTCTTTCCGGCTCCGCGTAGCGCCCAGAAGAGGTCCGGGTTCTCGTCGGCACTTGCAACGATGTTCGTCCCATCGGCCAGAACCACCTCGGCGCGTTGCAGAGTGTCGGCCGCCAAGCCGAAGCGGGAGTTGAGCTTGCCGTAGCCGCCCCCGAGCGTCAGCCCCGACACACCGACCTGGCTATGGACACCTGCGACGAAAGCCATATCGTCCGGCAGACAGTCGAGAACGTTCTGAACAATGGCGCCGCCCTCGATGGAAAGCGTTGCGCGCTCCCGGTTCACCCTCGTCTTATTCAGCGATCGCAGATCCAGCGTGATCCCGTTCCGGCACACCGACCGGGCGGTCCAGTCGTGTCCGCCGCCCATGACGGAAACGTGGGCATTGTAGTCGCTTGCGATCCGCACCGCGTTTTCCACATCCGACGCGGTGAGGCATTCCACGGCCGCTATCGTCTCGATGTCCGCTGACCCGTTCCACAGGCCCGTTCTCAAATTGCGGGCAGCACCCTCGCCGGTCCTCACCGTGCCGGATACGTACTTCGCGAGAGGCTCGAGTATGCTGTGTGGCATTGGGTACTGGGCCCTTATTCATGCGAATGCAGCCACCGGGCGTAAGATCCGGCTGGACCAAGGATGGGAACTTAGATGTTAGGTCCCGCCATGTGACGTGACGGATCGAGCCTGAAGCGTTCGGGCGCTTTCGTCCAGGCTTGGCAGATGAACTCGTAGGGTGTGAGGCCGCGCAGAGTCTTGAGGCGGCGAAGCGGGCCACGGCCAACTCGATGTCGTCGGCCATCTCAGCCAGGGCAGCCGTCGTAGCGAGGGCGCTTGCAATGGGACCGGCAGGGACCGCGTCCCGCGGGTCCGACCTTTCGAACGGCCCATGTCAGTGCGGCACAGGCCGTCATGCTGCGCATGCCCGCCACGAACCCGATGCCGAACGAAGTTCCGTATCCCTGCATATGCGCGGCTCCCATCGCTTCCGAGACCTCACGCCGATGGCAAGACGGCGATGTCGCTCGGTATTCCGGCCGGGGCGGTGGCGCCCAATGACGGGGCCAGGCGCTGGTCGATGCAGTCGCCTGCGCCGAACTGTACCCTCTCGAAGGTCCGGTCGCCGATGTGCCCGAACCTGCTGATGACGCGGCCGCCGCTGTCAGATCCGCCCCTTCCTCCGGAGCGGGCCTTTGTAGCGACAAGACCGAAGGTCCGGAAGAGGTCAGCCCCGGTCATTGCAGGCGAATGGCGTAGAGAGCTGCTGTCCACCCATCACCGCCCTTCCATAGCCAAGCTGGTTGAGTTTCGAGCCTGACGCGCTCCGCACCAGAAAGCCAGCAAGCCAGCCTAGCCCCGCCGTGGCGGGCTTTTTCGGTTCCGGCATTGAGCCTGGATCTGACCGCACTCTAAGTTCTACGTGCGCACTCTAAGTTCTACGTGCGCACTCTAGGTTCTGATGGTGGCGCTCACATTTCCTAAGCCTCTAGATTTCTAAATATCAAAGTCTAGAATATCAGCATCTCCTGAGGTAAGTATTGTACAACTAGCATGATCGGTCATAGGCTGTTTGGCCTGAGTCGGACGTGCGGACAGTTCCGGGAGCCTGCAAGGTACGATCAATCGATTGAGATAAAAAGATAATTTGGTTTGCCCGGTCCGACCGGATCCGACTTCAGTTTTCCAGCCTTACGTGCAGGAGCTATATCGACACCACCCTATACTGTGATAACGTTGTGTCAGCGGCTCAACGGCAGGTGGTGTAGAGCCGGCCGAAGGCACCCATTGACGCATCTCCTGCTGCGTCGGCTGGTGCCGAGGTCTGAATCTGCGCCGCTGCCCCCCTGCCCGCTCGGGCCGCGCCATCACCCGTTTGGGTATCCGCACCGAGGTCGCCTTATATTATGTCGATCGCCGCCTCCCGGCGCGCTCGCGCGTCGTTTCGACAGCTTCCAAGGCTTCGACTTCCACGGGGGCGAACCACCGTGAGCGCCCCGCACGATCGTCGCGCATTCCTGCACGGCTTGGTGAGCCTCCCGCTGATCGGGGGCAGCATCACCCTCATCGGCAACCCAACCGGCGTGGCCGAGCCTGCTTCGGACTTCCTCCTCGAGCAGGACAGCACCTGGGTCGAGGGGGAGCGCCTTCGGATCGCGGAGGCGCGCCACGACACACGGGCGATCAGCGATCTCTTTGGCCCGGCCTACGAGTGGCAGCTCCGGGGGTGCGAGGCAGCGCCCGAGGAGGTGCGTGCCCGCGTGGCGACCCGCGCAGCCGTGGTGCTGAGTGCGGTCGGGTGCGACTGGCATGGAGGCCGGACATAAGCCCCCTCGCCTCTCTCCTGCACCTCTGGCGCCTCAAGCGCATCCAGTGGGCCATAACGGCGCTCCGGCGCCGCCTGGAGGCCTACGAGAAGGCGTACGGGCGGGGGGCTGCGCCTGCCCGGCGAGCAGGGCTGACAAGCAGAGCCTTGGTTCGCCTTCGCCTGGCCGCCGCTCATGCGCGGCCGGGCTTTCGTCGTTTCTTCTCGCCGTTTCAAGCCTCCTCATCCGACCACAGCACGTCCCGCCCTCCGTCACGGGCTACCCCCACTCTCCACGACGCCAACGCCGTTACCTTGACCCCGGAACCGCCAGCCTCTTTGTTCTCTTTTCGTTCTAGTGGGGCGGAGGGCGGACGTGAGGCTCTACTGGGTCGGCGAGCAGGCAGCAGACTGGAGTGGGCTGGTGCGCATCCCGTTCATGCGCACCACCCTCTGCGCCGGCTTCCCGTCCCCGGCCGAGGATTTCATTGAAGGCGCCCTCGAACTCCCGCGCTGGCTCGCGCCCAACCCGGCCGCGACCTTCATCTGGCGCGTGCGTAGCTGGTGCATGAAGGGCGCGGGCATCCATGACCAGGATCTGGCGGTGGTCGACCGCTCCCTCCACCCCGGCCCGGGCGCCGTCGTCGTTGCGGTCGCGAACGGCGAGATGAGCCTCAAGCGCCTCGTGCTCGACGGCAACCGCCTCGCACTCACCTTCGACAACCCCGAGATGCCCGCCTTCGGCCTCGAGGACCTGGAGGAGTGTCAGATCTGGGGCGTGCTGCTGTTCTCGGTGCGCTGGCACCACGTCCGGCCGAGCCCCGTGCGATGAGCCGCGCCCTCGCCCTGATCGACGGCAACTCCTTCTATTGCTCGTGCGAACGGGTGTTCGACCCGCGCCTTACGGGCGTGCCGGTGATCGTGCTGAGCAATAACGACGGCTGCGCCATTGCCCGCACCAGCGAGGCCAAGGCGCTCGGCATCAAGATGGGCGAGCCGTATTTCAAGCTCCGCGACCTGTGCCGCCGTGAGAAGGTGCGGGTATTCAGTAGCAACTACGCGCTCTACGGCGACATGTCGGCGAGGGCCAATGCCGTCTACCGGATCTTCGCGCCCGACGTGGAGGTTTACTCGATCGACGAGAGCTTCCTTGACCTCTCGGACGCGCACGAGCGAGAGAGGCTCGAACTCGCCCGCGACCTGCGCTCGACTGTGCGGCGCTGGACGGGCCTGCCCACCTGCGTCGGGATCGGGCCGACCAAGACGCTGGCCAAGCTGGCCAACCACATCGCCAAGAGCATCCCCGAGCTAGGGGGCGTGTGCGATCTCTCGGACGAGGACGAGCGCGCCGCTTGGCTCGTCGGCACCCAGTCGGCGAGGTGTGGGGCATCGGCCGCGCCTCGCTCGCCAAGCTCGAGGAGATGGGCATCGATACAGTCGCGGATCTGCGCGACCTCGACCCGCGCCCGGCCCGCCAGGCGCTCACGGTGGTCGGCGAGCGCATCATCCACAAACTCCGTGGCCGCGCCTGCCGCTGGAGATCGTGCCGGCTCGCCGCAAGGGCTGCGCGGTCACCCGCAGCTTCGCAAGCCGGGTCACCGAGCGAGGCGTGCTCGACCAGGCGCTCGCGGCGCATGCCACTCGCCTCGGCGAGAAGCTGCGCCGGGACGGGCTCGCCACCACCCAGCTCACCGTCTTTTACCACGCGAGCGAGCACGACCGGGGCGATCCGATGCGCTCGGTCTCAACGGTGGTGCACCTGCCGGAGGCGACGAATGACAGCCTTGCGCTGATCAGGGCCACCCGGCTTGGGGTGGAGCGCACTTGGCGCGAGCCGACGGGCGCGCCCTGGCGCTACAGCAAGGGCCGGCGTGATCACGACCGACCTCGTGCCACTGGCGGAGAGCCCGCGGGCCCTCTTCGGGGCGCTCGAGCGGGAGCGGTCGGGAGCACTGATGGCGGCGATGGATGCCTGCAACCGGCGTTTCGGACGCAGCACCGTGGTGCCGGCGCGGGCGAGGCTCGAGAGGAAGCGGACCTGGGCGACAAAGTTCGAGATGCGCATGCCGCGCTACACGACCCGGCTCGATGAGCTACCGGTGGTCAATGCCGTGCCGGTGTGAGCGCGCGTGTCGCGGGTCAGGACGGCCTCGCAGGTTCGCACTGCGGAGAAACATCTGCTGCACGGTGGCTGCGCAAGGGCTTCAGGTTCTCGGGTCCGTGGACTGTGCGCGAGCAGAACTGCTCCTCGCCTCCTGCTTCGGGCTTCCCGTCGCGAACAAAGCGTGAAAGCGGGACAGCTGAGCCCCTTCTGTGTCCCGGCTCCGAGTTTGCGACACGCCCATTTATGGCCGTGCGGAGCCGGCCAGCCGCATTCTCGCCCCAGTGATGACCATGGTTCGCCGAGCTTGGCCGTTCCGGCGGCCTAGCCGCAACGACAACAAGGGGAATACCAGAGTGCCTCACACCATCGCGGAGCGCCGCCGCCAGCTAGAAGCCCGGCTTGAGGAGTACGAACAGGCGCAGGCGGAAATCCGCAGCTCTGCCGGTCTGGGCGCCAACAGTCGGGCCCTCCAACTCCAGCATGCCCGTCTGATCGCTCAGGCGCGCAGTGAACTAGCATCGCTCGACGACGAGCAGGCGGAAGCTTAGGCCGAGCATACCGACCCCACGTAGCCGGTAGGCCTGGGATCGCGTGGGTGGTCGTGAGAAATGCTCCGTCCATACGGAGAGCTTCATGGACTTATTGTAGCAGGTCCATGAAGCGAAGTGATCTATTGTGGTGCAATCGAGAACAGTAATGCCGACGTTCATCGTAGCCCAGATTCACCCCCTATTCCGAGCGTCGGAATAAGCATAGATTCAAACCACTCCTGACGTCATGCGATCTGATCCTGGGAGCGGGCGGGGAGAGCAGCGTCGGGGGCCTGTCGCAACCTTTTTTCAGCGGCCAACCACGCCTGTGAGCGTCGAAATTTCCGCAGCTTGAAGTAGCCTTCCGAGCACGTAAGCGCGCAGAGTACAACCCAGAGCTAGAACTGACGGCGCGCGCTCATGGCTCCCCTGCGGGGCCTGTCGCAACCTTTTTTCAGCGACCAACCACGCGCCTGAGCGTTGAAATTTCCGCACCTTGTCGTCGCATTTCGGGAGCTCAAGCAGGCGAAATACAAGCCTAAGTGAGAGCTGACGGCGCTCTCTCATAGCCTGCGGGCGAGCCGAAAAAAAGTTTGCGACATGTGTGGACGGCCCCTGCGGTGCAAGTGGAAAGGGATGCTGCCCGGTCGGGGTGCAGTCATGTGTCCGGCCTCACATGAGGGCGCAGTCGTCAAGCTACCTCATGGCGGGTTCCTCCAGAACTTTGCGGGGCACAGGGGAATTGTTGTCCAAGATGGAGCTCTCTTCAGCGCAGGGCTTCCCTGCAAACCTCACATCCGGCGGGACATGTCCCACCACTGTCCCGCATCCGGGACGGGAGAGCTCCAGGAGGGTGGCGCCACTATTTGACGGCGTTCGTGCGCCAAGCCGGACAACGGCGACGCCCTCTTGGATCCTGAGGGCCGAGCCGACCGACGGCTCATACCCGATCTTCGCAGGCGATCAGGACGCGGGCTTCAGGACCGCACCCTCCGGCAGAACGCCCTGGGTGGCGAACCGCCACAGAGCGATGAGGAGCCTGCGCGCCAGGGCCACCACCATCACCTTGCGGCCACGCGCGCCTGCACCGCTGACGCGCGTACGGAACCAGTTCACCGGGGCGGAGCCGGGCTGATAGCGTTGCCAGAGCCAAGCGAGTTCGACCATGACGGTCCGCAGCCGCCGGTTCCCGGCCTTCCCGATGCCCTGCTCGCGCACCGTCCCGCCGCTGCTGTAGGGGGTCGCGGCCAAGCCTGCGTAAGCGCCGAGCGCTTTGGCGTTGGCGAACACGCGCACGAACGCCTCGCGCACCAGGATGGTAGCGCTCTGCACACCGATGCCGCGCAACGTGCTCAGTTGCTGGATCATCGCGCCGGCCCTGTCCGGCGCCTCCTGGTCGAGGACGGCGTCGCGCTCCCGCTCCAGGGCCGTGATCTGCGCGCACACCAGATCCAGGCGGTCGAGCAGGCGTCCGATCTTGGCGCGGGCATGCGCCGGCAGCGGCGTCCCGAGCGCGGTGCGCAGCGCATCGAGCCGCTCGCGCCGGTTCCGCAGCAAGGGGTTGTAGTCGCGCACGCCCAACGTCGCCAGCACGGCACCAATGCGGTTCACCAGGGCGACCCGCTCGGTCACGAGCTCCGTCCGCTCGCGCACGCACCGTCGGGCGTCCTCGTCGGCCTCGCTCGGGACGGGCACCATCGAGCACACGCGTGGCTCACCGCGCAGCCAGGCAAGCAGCGTTCGCAGCAGCAGTTCGGCATCGATCCCGTCGGACTTGGCGCGCCGCGCCCGGCGATCCACCGGCACGCTCGCGGGCTGGACGACATGCGTCTCAATCCCGCGCATGCCCAGCCAGCGCGCCAGCCAGAAGCCCGACCAGCCAGCCTCGTAGATCGCGATCACGCGTTCGACGTCGCGTCCTGCCGCGCGGGCTCGCTCGCGATAACCTTCGATGGCCGCCAACAGGGCCTCGGGAGCCGGCGCGACGCTGCGCTTGGCCTTCAGGCGTGGCAAGCCAGGGATCTGAGCGGCCAAGACCCAACTCACGTTGCTCAACTCGATTGCGAGGACGAGCGTGCGCTCGTAATCAGGCGTCGGAGACGATGAGCTGGGCATCTGCGTCATAGCGAGGATCCTCAAGGTCGTGCACCGGAGACCAGACTAACCGTCTCGCGCCGCCCTCATGGGATCTGTCGACGCGGCGCTCATGGCCGCTGGCCCTGATGAAGTCCGCGATCGAGGTCCCCCTCAAGCCAGCGCGCTGTGACGCGCATGTCGCAAAGCGGGCTCCCCTCAATCCCGGCTCGACCGGTTCGTCATCCCCTCTCAGCAGCTTGCCCCCCGTCGCCGGCGAGAGAGCCGGCAGGCGGGATCTCGTCAGACGGCGGGCGCTCTGTAGACGTCGCCGCGCGTCATCACCGCCCAGGCAATCCGGGCGGTCTTGTTGGCCAAGGCGACGGACACGAGCCGCGCGGGCTTGCGCTCCAAGAGCCGCTTGGCCCAGGCGCGCCCGGGGTTGTCTTGGCGCGCCACTCGGATCACGGCCGTGGCCCCGAGCAGCCGGCGGATCGTTCCGTCGCCCTGCTTGCTGATGCCCCCGAGCCGATCCTTGCCGCCGCGGCGATGGGCTCGCGGCGTGAGGCCGAGCCAGGCTGCGAACTCCCGGCCGGACCGGAAGAGGGTGGGGTCGGGCCCGGCCGCCGCGATCGCGCTGGCGGTGATCGGGCCGATGCCGGGGATGGTCAGCAGACGGCGGCTCGCAGCGTCGCTGCGGCACCAGGCGACGATCTCGGTCTCGGCGCTTCTCAGCTGCTCGGCGACCTCCTCGCTCTGGCCGATGAGGCGGCGGATCGCCGATCAGGCCAACTCCGGCAGGCTGGCCTGATCGGTCCTGAACTGCGCGATGGCGCTCTTCACGCCGGCGGGCCCCTGCGCCGCCACGATCCCGAACTCGGCCAGATGCCCCCGCAAGGCGTTGATCAGCAGGGTGCGCTGCCGGACGAGCAGATCGCGCCCCTTGTGCAGCATGAGCACGGCCTGCTGATCGACGGTCTTGACGGCGACACAGCGCATGGTCGGGCGGCGCACGGCTTCTGTGATGGCCTCGGCATCGGCAGCATCGGATTTGCCACGCTTGACGTACGGCTTTACGGAGGCTGGCGGCATGAGCCTCACGATATGCCCGAGCTTAATCAGTTGGCGAGCCCAGTCGTGTGCCGGTCCACAAGCCTCCATGCCGACCAGGCCAGGTGAAAGCTTGGCAAAGAAAGGCAGGACCTCGGCTCGACGCAAAGGTCGGCGCACGATGACCTCGCCTTGAGCGTCGATGCCGTGGACCTGGAAGACGGTCTTCGCCAGATCGAGGCCGATGGTGCTGACCTGTGCCATGGACGGCTCCTGATGATGAGAACCAGCGGCCTCATCCTGGCACAGCGATGCCGTGAGCAGGGGCCGTCCACCCCATCAGGCCCGGCCATCGAGGGGGCGGACGGGCTGATCGTCGGCTCGCCGGTCTACAAGGGCTCCTATTCGGGCCTGTTCAAGCACGTCATCGACTTCCTGGCGCCCGAGGCGCTGGCCGGCAAGCCGGTGGCGATCGCCGCGACGGGCGGCGGCGCCCGCCACGCGCTGATGGTGGAGCATCAGCTGCGCCCGCTCTTCGGCTTCTTCACCGCCCATGTGGCGCCGACCGCGGTCTATGCGGGCGAGGCGGAGATCCAGGACGGGGTGGTGACGGATCCGGGGGTCGCCGCCCGCGTGGTGGCCGCGGCGACGGAACTCGCGCATCTGCTCGACACCGCCGAGGCGGCCCGGCGCGCCCGCACGCAGCCCCCGACGGCGGCGGCGCTGTAGAGGTTGCCACGCTGCGGCCAACCCTCACCGCACCGCCCTCGCCGCCCGCTCGCGGCGGCGCTCGATCGAGGAGGGGATGCGCAGCGACTCGCGGTACTTCGCCACCGTGCGGCGGGCGATGTCGACGCCCTCGCCGCGCAGGCGCTGCATGAGCGCGTCGTCCGACAGCACGTCGTCCGCCTCCGCATCGATCAGCTGCTTGATGCGGTGGCGCACGGCCTCCGAGGTATGGGCCGCCGCGCCCGCCGCGCCCGGAATCGCCTCAGGGAAAAAATACTTCATCTCGAAGGTGCCGCGGCTCGTGCCGATCGACTTGTTCGAGGTCGCGCGCGAGACCGTCGATTCGTGCATGCCGATCGCGTCGGCCACCGTCTTCAGGTTGAGCGGGCGCAGATGCGCCAGGCCGTTGCGGAAGAACCCGTCCTGCTGGCGCACGATCTCGCTCGCCACCTTCAGGATGGTGCGGGCGCGCTGCTCCAGGCTGCGGGTGAGCCAGGTGGCGGTCTGGAGGCAATCCGACAGGAAGGCCTTGTCGGTGTCGCTCTTCGCGCCGCGGGAGACGGTCGCATAGTAGCTCTGGTTGACGAGGACGCGCGGCAACGCCTCGCTGTTGAGCTCCACGAGCCAGGACCCGTCCGGGGCCGGCCGCACGAAGACGTCGGGCACCAGCACCTCGACCGGACCGGCGCCGAAGGCCCGGCCGGGCTCGGGATCGAGCTGGCGCAGCTCCGCCAGCATCTCGGCGAGATCCTCGTCGTCGACCCCGCAGAGGCGGCGCAGGGCCGCGAGGTCGCGCTTCGCCACGAGGTCGAGCCGGGAGACCAGCGCCTGCATGGCGGGATCGAGTCGATCGCGCTCCTTCAGCTGAATGCTGAGGCACTCGGCGAGATCGCGGGCGCAGACGCCGGACGGGTCGAAGCCCTGCACCAGGCTCAGCACGCGCGCGACCACCTCCGTGCGGACGCCGAGCTGCTCGGCGAGTTCCGCGAGGTCCTCGCGCAGGTAGCCGGCCTCGTCGACGGCATCGATCAGGAAGCCGCCGATCAGGCGCTCCATGGGATCGCGGGTCGCGAGGTCGAGCTGGGGCGCGAGATGCTCGCGCAGGGTGGATTCGCTGGTGAGCGTCGCCTCGAAATCCGGCGCCTCGTCATCCTCGCCATCGAAGCTGCCGCCCGTGTTGCCCCAGGGCGCCGGGGTGAGGGAGAGGCTGTCGCCGCCCGGCGCCTCGCGGGCGGCCGGGCCGTCGTCGGGGAAGACGTTGTCCAGACAGGTGTCGAGGTCGCTCTCGATCTCGCCGCGGCTCAGGTCGAGATCCTGGGCGAGCCGGGGCTCGGCCGCCTCGCCGTCGAACCCGCCTTCGCCGTCGAAGCTCTCGGCCTCCGCGCGCTCCAGGAGAGGATTGCGCTCCAGCTCCGCATCCACATAGGCCGCGAGATCGAGATGGGAGAGCTGCAGGAGCTTGATCGCCTGCAGGAGCTGCGGCGTCATCACCAGGCCTTGGCCCTGGCGCATTTCGAGCCGTTGCAACGATTTCATCAGCCTGCTCCGGTGTTCCGCCCCGGCTGCCGCCCGGGCCTGGTGGCGACATCGCTCCCGATGTCACCGCCGTCGGCGACCTCCGCCGCTGCCGAACCTCTGCGCAACCGATGTGCCAAATGCTTCTGAATACCTTTATCCTTCTGAATACCTGTTGCTATTGAGCTCAGTACGTTAATTGAACCGCCGGTGATTGGCGGGAACTTCACTCAGCTGTCGGGAATCTGACAATGTCCGACAGCCATGTAATTGGGGAAAGCGCGTCGCCGTTCGCGCCCGTCATCAGCGAGGCGCGGGATGGGCTTGTCGCCAACGCAAACGCGCTGCCGTTCACGGGTCGGGATGTCCGGTCCCGGCATGTGGTGTGACGGATCGAGCCTGAAGCGTTCGGGCGCTGTCGTCCAAGCCTGGCAGATGAACTCCTAGGGTGTGAGGCCGCGCAGCGTCTTGAGCCGACGGCCATTGTTGTCGACGTCCACGAACAGCTGCAGGGGGTGGCGCAGCTGATGGTGCGGTTCATGCGCTCAACTCGACCGTTCCTCCCTGGGCAGCGCGGCTTGGTCAGGCGGTGCTCGACCGTGTTCTGCTCGCAGGCCCAGTCGACGGGATGCCAGCGGTCGAGGCGCGGCTCGGTGCGCTCGGCCCAAGAGGCTGCCGCTGTGGCCTCGGCTTGCTCGTTGACCGGCGTGCTGTCGACGAACTGGATGCCGTAGCCCATCGGGACGATGGCTCGACGGTTCTGGGGCGGCGCGCGGAGCCCTGCGGAGGGCAGCGCGCCGCCCTGGGCGGGCATGGCCGATCAGCAGGTCGCTAGGGCGACGGCGTTGCAAGCCTCACCCCGGAGATCGACCGACCATGACCACCCTGCTCGGACGAAGCGCCCGGTCAGGCGCTCGCGGACTGGATCCAGCGCAACAGGGCGCCCTTCGACAAGGCCCCGAACTTCTGGCTCACGAGCTTGCCGTCCTTGAAGATCATCAGGGTCGGAACCCCGGCGATCCCGTACTCCGAGACAATGCCCGGATTCTCGTCCACGTTGAGCTTGGCGATCTTGACGCGGCCCTGCATCTCGCTCGAGATCTCTTCCAGCGCCGGGCTGATCGCCTGACAAGAGACGCACCCCTCGGCCCAGAAAACGACGACGACGGGCTCGGAAGCCTCCAGGACGTCCTGCTTGAAACTCGCGTCGGTTACCATCACGGTAGGCATCGTAAAACACTCCGACGCGGCGCCATCCGCCGCTGCCGGGTCTTTCCGCAAGCGATGTGCCGAATGCTTCTGAATACCTTTATCCTTCTGAATACCTGTTG
The DNA here is from genome assembly GCF_000022085.1 of Methylobacterium nodulans ORS 2060. Lineage (NCBI taxonomy): Bacteria > Pseudomonadati > Pseudomonadota > Alphaproteobacteria > Hyphomicrobiales > Methylobacteriaceae > Methylobacterium > Methylobacterium nodulans. Next base: position 4,009,255 of record NC_011894.1, on the reverse strand, counting down.
CTATTGAGCTCAGTCCGTTAATGGAACCGCGGGTGATTGGCGGGAACTTCACTCAGCTGTCGGGAATCTGACAATGTCCGACAGGGCTTGTCGCAAACTCGGGACCGGAACGCAGAGGGGGCTCTGCCGTCCCGCTTTCACGCTGTGTTCGCAACGGGAAGCCCGAAGCAGGAGGCCAGCAGCTGGTTCTGCTCCCGCACGGTCCACGCGCCTGAGAACCCGAAGCCCTTGCGCCACCACAGCATGGCCTCAAAGCCCTGGATCGTGCGCCGTGCCGCGGTGAACGACTGGAACCCGCCGACCCGCGGCATCGGCCTCTTCACCCGGAAGTGGTCGCTCTCGATCCCCTGCTGCAGGGGCTTGGTGACGTGGTGGATCGGTGCCCGGGGCAGCAGGCCCTCCTTGCGGCTCTCAGCGATGCCCGGCGGGTCGGAACCAGCTCCGTCCGTGCCGATGCGGTCGGGCGCGAGCAGCGGCTCGGCCGCGAGCATCTTGCGAAAGAAGCGCTTGGCCGCATCCAGGTCGCGATGGGCGGTGAGCAGGACGTCGACCGCCTCGCCGGGCATGTCGATGGCCCGGTCCAGGGAGCGCCACTGACCCCGGACCCGGATCTAGTTTCATCCACGCGCCCGGAGCCGCAGTGCGGCTTGCGGAACCGGCGTAGACGGCGCTCGATCGCCGGCGCGTAGGCGAGGACCCACCCGGTTGAGGGTGGAGTGGTCGACGGTCAGGCCCCTCTCCAGGAGGCATCTCCTCGAGATCGCGGTCGCTGAGGGCGTCGCGCAGGGACCAGGAGACCGCCTGCACGATCAGGGTGGCCTCGACGTGCCGGCCCTTGAAGGCGCCGCGGGCCTGTCTCTTCAGCTTGAGGGCGAGGGCATTCAGGATCATGGGCCGGCTCCAAGACGGAGGCGGCAAGCTCGGTCGGTATGGCTAACGCCCCATGAACACCGGCGCGTTCCGCGGCCTCTACGCGGCGGGCGCGGACATCCTCGTGACCTCCGCGCCTTGAGGGGCCGCTCCGGCCGACGTGAAGGTCGTGATCGAGGCCGTGCAGGCCGAGCGACCTGCCGGGGGCTTCACCCGACACGGCGCGCTGCGTCGCAGCTGGCGCGGCCCTTGCTGGTGAGGTTTCGCCTCGGCCGTGCGGGCGCGGCCCTCGCCATACCCCATCGCGACGACAAGCTCGGCTGAGCCCTCTGCCCGCCCCTCCGCTCGGCCGTTGCCGCAGCCGCACGCCAATGACCTCACGCGAAAGTCGAGGTCACCGCCCTCCTGCCCCGCTGCTGTCGGACATTGTCAGATTCCCGACAGCTGAGTGAAGTTTCCGCCAATCACCGGCGGTTCCACTAACGGACTGATCTCAATAGCAAAACTGCTCCAGAAGCATTTGGCACCTCGCTTGCGCAGAGATCCGGCAGCGGCGGATGTCGCCGACGGCGGTGACATCGGGAGCGATGTCGCCATCAACCAAGCGGGGTTTGACCATGACTGGTCTGCGCCAAATCGAGTTTCGCGGCCGTTGCGTTGATCACCAGATGAACGCGCCTTCAGCAATTGCGCGACATTCTGATAAGATCAAGCCAATGGCTGACAACCTCGCGGCAATCGGAGTTTTCACGCTCCCGACATGCTCGAGAGTTGAGTTCTACAGTGAGGAGAACGCACTCGTAAACATCCCGAGCGAGGTATTCGCCGGCTTTGACTTCAGGCCCATTGAAGGTGCGGCCGCCATTATGCAGCGAATCGCTGAGATTGCATCCGGCGTTCGTTCCCGGATCCTCGGCGAGAGGAACATCATCCAGCAGCTCGAGGGCGCTTACAAACGTCTTGACCCAAACCTTCCGATCGCCCGGATCGCACGGCAGGGGATTGATTTTGGTCTGACCGCACGCAAGATATATCAGTTCAACGCACCGCCCATCTACGATCAGTTCGTCCGATACATCATGGCTGATCGATGTCAGAATGGCGAGCTTCCCGACCACCTTTACCTGCTTGGATCAAGCAACCTGAGTTACGACCTGATCGAGAGCGGTGTGGAAGAGCATTTCCGTTCCACGACAATCGTGACGCGGGACCCGAAGAGCGCTCGCAAACGTCTCCACCGCGAGACTGACAAAAAAGTCGAGGTCATACACCAGAAAGAATTTGGGCACGCACGCGAACCACAGTCGCTCGTCGTGATCGCAACCTCCAATCTCACCGATCAAGACAAAGCCGATCTTCAGAATGCGCTTCTGCGGCTGGAGCCGCGCACGGTAGTGGACCTGACGGCAAATCCAGTGATGGCGGCAGCCCTAGCCGGGAAGCTCAACTACGTGAACATGTACGGCGAAGAGTTCCGCCGGTTAATCGACCAGAACAATGAGCAGCTGGCTCCAAAGGTGCCGCTCGTGCGTTCCGATATCGAGGCGGCACTCCGGACAGCGCAACTCGATCTTTCCGCGAAGGCACCGTAACCCCAAAGCGGCACACCCCCTGTCGGGCGCCAACCCGCGGCTCGCGGCCTTCGTCGGCCGCTCCACGGAACAGGCCCGCCGTCTCGGTCCCCTCGCGGCCGCGGCGGGCGCACCCTCGACCACATCTGCCACACAAGGACGGTAACCCATGGCCTATTCAGACTGGGGCGGCATCTTCCCGGTTCTCGTCACCCCCTTCGGAGCCGATGGCTCCATCAACGAGATCCGGTACAAGGCGCTCATCGACGACGCGATCGCCAATGGCGCGCAGGGCGTGGTGGCCGCCGGCAGCACCGGCGAGTTCTATGCCCTCACCAAGGCCGAACGCGCGCGCCTGTTCAAGCTGACCGTTGACCACGCGGCGCGCCGCGTGCCCGTGCTGGCCGGTGTCGCCGACCTCCGGGTAGAGGATGTCCTGGAAGCGTGCCAGTCCGCGGTCGCGGCGGGCTGCGCGGGCGGCCTGATCCTGCCGCCGATCTACGCCATGCCGAGCCCGCGTGAGGTCGTGGCCTTCTTCGCGCACATCTCGCGCAACACCCCGCTGCCGCTGATGCTCTACAACAGCCCGCGCCGGGCGAAAATCGAGCTCACCCCGGCGCTGGTGGAGCAGCTCTCCGCGCTGCGGACCGTGGTTGCCATCAAGGACAGCTCCGGCGACATCACCCAGGTGAGCGAGCTCGTGCAGCGCGTGGGTGACAACCTCCGCGTCTTCGTCGGCTACGAGACCATGATCGTTCCCGCCCGGGCCGTGGGCGCCCATGGGGTCATCGCCATGGCGCACCAGATCGCCGGCCCCTTGATCCGCGCCTACTGGGACAAGGCGCTCAGCGGGGACAAGGCCCTGGAGGACCTCGGTCGCGATGTCTGCGCCTTGTATCGCTGCTTCCAGTCCGGGTCCTATTACGCGGCCATCAAGGAGACCATGAGCCAGCTTGGGCGCGACGCCGGCGGCCCGCGCCTGCCGCTGCTGCCGCTGGCAGACGAACAAAAGGCCGCCATCGCCAAGATCATTGCCGATGCCGGCCTCGCCCGGTGGGCCAAGGCCTGAGGGGAGGGGTCCCCATGCGTTCTAACCTCGACCCGGAGGACCCGCTCCCAGCGGGCTTCCGACTGACTGGCGTCTGAGTGCACCTTCCACTGTCCAAGGAATGAAACATGTACACGAAACTGGCTCTCCTCATCGGCGGCGAATGGATCGAAGAAATCGAGGCGGGAGCGAAGTTATTCTCAATCCCGCCACGGAAGAGTCCCTCGGCACGCTGCTCCACGCCGGCACAGCAGAGCGTGACCGCGCACTCAGGCCAAGCCGGGCGGGGCCAAGCCCGGGCACGAGGGCCACACCCTGGCTCTGTCCGACAACCCCGATCTGCCGGCTGAGGTGATCCGCGCGCACGAGCAGATCGACCTGCCGCCGGTGAACCGCCCCAGGTTTCCCGGAGGCTGTTTGGTTTGGGTCAAGCGGCCAAGGCTGGTACCTCGGCCTGGGCATCGTAGCGCGCTTCTGCCACAGCGGAAGGCACGCGGCCGATCGGTGCGAGCAGCCGGCGGGTGGTGAACCAGGCGACCCATTCCAGAGTGGCAGACTCGACCGCTTCGAAGCTCCGCCACGGGCCTCGACGATGGATGACCTCGGCCTTGAACAGGCCGTTGATCGTCTCGGCCAGTGCGTTGATGCTCCTCTAATCGTCAGGTGGGATTTGTAACGGCTGCGGCAGGCCGGAGATGGCCACAGAGGTGGGTGTAGACCTCGCGCGCGACGAACCGCTTCAGACCGCGGATGATCTCCCGCTTCGTCAGGCCCTCGGTCAAGCGCCTCTGCATGGAGGCCAGCGTCGGCGAGTGGCTGCGCAGGCGGAGGATCACGACCGACCTCGTGCGGCTGGCCGAGAGCCCGCGGGCGCTATTTGGCTCACTGGACCGGGAGCGCGGCGGCGCGTTGATGGCGGCGATGGATGCCTGCAACCGGCGTTTCGGGCGCGGCACCGTGGTGCCGGCGCGGGCGGGCCTGGAGGCGAAGCGGAGGTGGGCGACCAAGTTCGAGCTGCGCACGCCGCGCTATACGACGCGGCTCGCCGAGGTGCCGGTCGTGACAGCGATGGCGGCTCCCAGACCCGAGATCCGCCCCTCCTCGTCGTAGGTGCGGCGCGGGCTGCGGCGGCCCATCAATGAGCGACGCCGTAGAAGATGATGCGTTGGAGAGCCTCCTCGAAGTCGGGGTGCGTTCCCTCAATGGGCACGTAGAGGCCCTTCGCCCAGCGCTCGGCGGTGAACCACTCCCGCATCGGTTCGCCCAGCTCGGCCGCTTGCCAGCGCCGCACGCGGCCGATCACGTCCTCTCGGCCGCGGTAGACCTGCTTCACGCGGGTGTGGCCATCGACGGCGGGGAGCCACACGTCGTCGAAATAGATCGGCATCGGCAAGCCTCACGGTCGCATCGACCCAGCATACCTCATGCCGGCCGCGCCGGTAGGCTCGCACTGCGGAGAAACTTCTCCCGCACGGTGGCTTCGTAAGGGCTATGGGTTCGCCGGCCCACGGACCGTGCGCGAGCAGAACTGCTCCTCGCCTCCTGCTTCGGGGCCCCCCGTCGCGAACAAAGCGTGAAAGCGGGGACGGGTAGCCCCTTCTGCGACCCGGTCTCGAGTTTGCTACAAGCCCTGATCCGCTACCTCGCCAGCCTGGAGCGGTGAGGCTCATGCCGCCGCGAGATCCTCCAAGCGCCTCGGGTTCAGCACCTGGATGCCATTCCGCACAACGAGAATCACCTTGTCGCCGGCGAGCTTTGAGAAGGTGCGGCTCACCGTCTCCAGCGTGAGGCCGAGATAGTCGGCGATGTCCTGGCGCGTCATCGGCAGGTGCAGCATCACGGTGCTGCGTCCGAGGTGTCCGAGGCGCTTGCGCAGGCCGAGCAGGAAGGCCGCGACCTTTTCCTCGGCGGTGCGGCGACCGAGGAGCACCATGTGATCCTGCGCTAGGGTGAGTTCGTGCGTCGCGGCCTCGTGCAGGCGCCGCAGCAGGTGAGGCATCCGGTCAACGAGCCCCGAGAAGGCGGAGCGCCCGAAGCGGCAGGCCGCCACCGGCTCGACCGCGTCCGCCGAGAAGGCGTAGTGCTCCGAGAGCGACAGTCCGATAAAGTCACCGGGCAGCAGGAAGCGGACGATCTGGCACCGCCCGTCTGGCAGCAGCCGGTAGAGCCGGGCCGTGCCCTCGGTGATGGTGTAGACGGCGTCCGCTGGATCGCCCTGCATCAGCATCGTCGTCTTGCCGGCGAAAACCGCGTTCTCGGCGAGGGCTTCGAGGCGGTCGAGTTCGGAGCGGTCGAGGGCGGCGCAGACGCTGACGCTGCGCACGCGGCAGACTGAGCAGCGCCCTTGTGGGCAGTGGGTCGGATCCCGGCTTTCCGGTAGCATGGGTCGCTCCCGCTATTCGCATTATCACCCAGCAGCTGCTTGTCGTAGAGCGGCTGCGCGCAGGTGGTCACGAGACGCAGGAAGCCGAACGTCTCTCACCATGATGAAGGGGACGCTCGCCACCTTCCGCGAGCACCACCGGCAGGCCATGGAGATGATCGAGCAGATCGACGCCGGTCTCGCTTAGGGCGCATCGCCTAGCCCGCTGTCATGTCCTTTGTCAAAGGATATGCCCATGCGGATGTCCCGTGGAGCCCGACCGGCATCATCCGCAAGGGTTGTCTTTGGTCGCCAGCCGGCCATCAACCTGCCAAGCGTCGCCGCCAGGGGCGATGCGGAGGCGGCTCGGGCGGGCGTGTCGCGGCTGCATGCCAGCGGTCGCGGTCTCTCTTGGCCATGTCGAGGGCTGCCTGGAGGGCATCGAGCTGGACCTTGAACACGTCCCCTTCGACGGCAACGGTGTCGCGATCGGCAGCTCGGTTCAGCGCGGCCTCAAGCTGTCCTTCCAGGCGCTCGATGTGCCGCGTGAGCACCCCGACAACGGGGAGGACGTCGGGGGTGTCGTCGGGCTGGACGTCCTGATGGACGACGGCGGCCTTGTCGGGTGTCAGCCGCTCGACGGGGACGGCGATGAGGGTGCGGCCGTCGTTCCCCGGCTTCCTGGGCCACCGTCGGCGAGCCACGAGGGGCGGGCGCTGTCCGGCGCGATCCCGAGTGCCGCGGCCAACTCGTCGTAGGTCACCCAGCGGGTTTCATCGCCTATGACGTCATGCCCGACGCCCATCCAGATGGCCGCCCGGACGTCAGCGGTGACGTCGAGCATGACCGTGAGCGGGTGATGGTTAAGGCTTTGCTAACGGATCGAGCACCAGCGTGGGCTGGGCCGTGTTGCCAGACTCGCTGCGGCGGTCCGCCATGGCCAGCGGAGCCGCATCTCCGGCGCCCAGGAGATCGGAGGACGAGTAGAGCCTGAAACGCAAGAACCCGCCGGTGAGGGCGGGTCCAAGGTCCCGATGCAAGGCACCGGAAGATCGATGTAGCGATCTGATCCTCCTTCAGCCCGCCCCCCTGTCAACATGCGATTTGCGCGAATGCAAACGCATGCGCGAACGCCGGCTTGGGCGGGGCTTGTCGCAAACGCGAACGGGCCCGCGTTCACCAGCCGTTAGGCATACCCGCCCAGCTTGCCGCTCCGCTCCGGAGCCGGCCCAAGATCCTCACCGCCCTCGCCCTCAAGCTGAAGAGCCCGGCGCCCAGCACACAGTCTTGAGCTTACCTTCAGCCCTCCCAGTCCCGTAGTGGCGGGCTTCCTCGTCTCAGCGCTCCTCATCCGACCACGGCGCGTCCCGCCCGACCACCTTGTGGTGCGCTGGCAGCGAACTGCTCCACCCGTGGCAGGAGATCACCGCGGTTCGGTCGGCCTCTGCCCGGAGCATGTCGATCGTCGGTGGCAGGATCTCCCGGCCGTTCTCGTCGTAGGCGCGGCGCGGGCTGCGGCGGCTCATCAATGAGCGACGCCGTAGAAAACGACCCGCTGCAAGGCCTCCTCGAAGTCGGGCTGCTTGCCCTCGATCTGCACGAGCAGGCTGCCTTCACATCGTTCGGCCGTGTACCACTCTCGGGTCAGTTCGCCCGGCTCACTCACCTGCCACCGCCGCACCCGGCCGATTAGGACTTCGTCCCGATAGACGCGCTTCACACGAGTTTCGTCGCTCAGAAAGGCGTGCCATTCGTCGTCGAGGTAGATCGGCATGGGGCGGCCCCTTGCGCTTGGATCGCCCCATCGTACCTCAGCTGGCCCGCGCCAGCAGGATCGCGGTTCGCTCCGCATTGCGCCGCTGCGCCTCGGGCGCATTCTCCCGTGCGAGCACTTCGCGGACATAGGGGTGGCCCAGCACGACCGCGGTGAGGTCGAGAGCGACACCCTCCGTGATCAGCCGCATGCCGGGCGTCGGGTCGTTCAGGTAGTCGCGGACGGCCGCGTCGAGCTGCTCGTCCGTGACGTGCTTGAGCTTGTACAGCTCGCCGATGGTGGGAGTGTCGGGCATGGCGTGAGGCTAACAGCGACGCTTCTGGCACGCCATCAATTCGGCGCGGCTGGCTTGGCTCCGCCGGGTGGTCCGAGGAAGGCGGTGAGCCGCTCGGCGACCGCGGCGCCGTCCCGCGTCTCGCACTCCCAGATCACAAGCACGTCCCAACCGGCGTCGCGCAGCAGGCGCTCGTTGCGGGCGTCGCGTTCAACGTTGCGCGAGAACTTCGCTTCCCAGAAGTCGCTATGCGTGCCGGGCGTCGAAGCCTTCCTGCAACCAGGATGGCGGTGCCAGAAGCAGCCATGCACGAAGACGACCTTACGCCTCGTAGGAAAAACGAGATCGGGCATTCCCGGTAGGTCGCGGCGATGGAGTCTGAAGCGGAATCCCAGGCTATGAGCGAGCTTCCGCACCTTGAGCTCCGGCGTGGTGTTCTTTCCCTTTACCGCCGCCATGAGGCGCGACCGCGCCTCCGGCGTGAGGCGATCCACCATGCTACTCAGCCGCCAGCGACGCCGCGTCGGACATCTTCGAGCGAATCGCCTTGAAGATCCGCTCTGCAATGATCGGAGACACGCTGTTTCCTATCATCCTGAAGCTGTGCCACGCAGTCGGGTGAAAGACGAAACGATCAGGGAAGCCTTGCAAGCGGGCCGCTTCCCGTACCGTGATCACGCGCGGCTCAACGGGATGGAGCGGCCTAACGGCTTGGAACGATCCTCGGTCCGGTCCGGTTCCTGCTCGGATCGTTGGACACTGCTTGTTCCAATCCAGCCGAACGTGCCGCCCGACGATATCTCTCCCGCCCTGCGGGACAACCGCGAAGCGAGCGGCGACCGCGGGCGCGTGCGGGATGCGCCGGTGGCCGGAGAACAGCCGCCTCGTACCTCGCAAGCGACGTGCATACAGTGACGGCGCCACGTCGAATCCATAGCGCCACCAGTCTAGGCCATCGGGATCGACTCCTTCCTCCATTGCTCCTTGCAAATCGCTGATCGCATCGAAAACCGTAGCCGCGGGCCGGCGCCACGCGTGAAGTTCGCCGACGGTAAGCCGATCAACATACGAATGGTCGAATCCGATCACGAACACGCGCGGCCTTGATGTTGCCGCTCCGAACATCGCCGCGTCGAGTTTGACGGGTCCCAGCACCTCATATCGCCCAGCTACCAACTCAAGGGCGGAATCAAGCTCATGACGGTTCTTTTCGAAGGCCAAACCCCTAACGTTCTCCATAAGAAAGAACGACGGTCGCAATTCAGAGACGAGCCTAAAGAAATGCCTAAGCAATCCGCGTCTAGGATCGTCAGGACTTGCCAGGCCGGCCTCACTGAAACCTTGACATGGCGGCCCACCCACTACGCCATCGACGTGCCCACCCGCATGTCGCAGTAGCTCAGATCGTGTTAAAGATGATATATCCGCAATTAGTGGTCGCGATCCTCTAAAGTTGCGTTGATATGAACTCGTTAGAATGGGATCGATATCAACAGAGGATACAACCTTAAACCCCGCATTACGGGCTCCAAGGCTAAGACCTCCACAACCGCAAAAAAGATCTATCAGACGCATCGCTCAACCGGCTCGAGTCGGAGCGTTGTATCATCCAAAGCACGGTTTGGCGATCGCCGCTGTGCAAATCTCGATTCAAAGTTGTGGAAGCCGGCCCACATCACGTAAGCTGACGGCGCGGGAGAACGTCGTTATGTCAGGTGGATCACAGGTGTCGGCCTCGGCCGATGAGACAATTAACGTCATGCCGACGAAGTCATTTTTCGTCGACATGCTAATTCGGGATATACCTCTCGAGAGGGCCGTTTTAGATCTCGTGGACAATTGTATAGATGGAGCAAAGCGCCTTCGCGACGCCGGTGAGCAAAACTACGACGATCTTAAAGTAAAAATTGAAATGGATGATCAAGGATTCGCCATAGTTGATAATTGCGGGGGATTCTCGATTGATACGGCAAAAAATTACGCTTTTCGTTTTGGTCGCCCAGACCGTTCAAGAGATACGCCCTTCTCGATAGGACAGTTCGGCGTCGGAATGAAGAGAGCTCTCTTCAAATTTGGAAGGTCATTCACTGTATTATCCACAACAGCGAATGAGCGCTGGTCGGTTGATGTAGACGTGGATGAATGGGAAAAGACTCCAAGCTGGAGTTTTTCATTCACACGCCATGAGACTGGGCTTTCGGTGCCAGAAGAGGATCAAGGTACCGAGATCCGCGTGTCCCGATTGCGTCCGGAGGTCAGCATTAAATTCGGATCCAGCTCCTTCAAACGCACGCTGGGAGAGATGCTGCGCACACATCAGAGGCAGTTCATTGCAAATGGGCTGAGTATTCAGTTCGAGGGATCCTCGCTTTCTGCAACCGATCTCAAGCTGCTCACCGGAACCGTCTCCCCAGCTGTCGACACTTACGAAGATAGCTTGCAGGGGCAGGAAACGGTGATGGTGAGGATAGTTGCAGGCGTTGGCATTTCCGATCCTCAGTCAGCCGGGTGGTATGTTGTCTGCAACGGCCGAGTTGTCCTGGCAGCAGATCGAACAGAGGAGACAGGCTGGGGACAGGTCGCTGAACAGCGGCCCGAAATTCCGAAGTATCACAATCAGTATGCGCGCTTCAGAGGGGTTGCTTACTTCGATTGCCGTGATGCCGGTCGACTTCCTTGGAATACAACCAAAACCGGTATCGATTCCGATAATCCTGTCTGGCGTCGTACGCTTGAGCGAATGGTCATCATGACTCGATCTGTGATCGATTTTCTCAATGAGGTCGACGCCGAAATCTCGACCCAAGGCCGCGAAGGGCCACTGTTGAAGGCATTGAGCTCTGGCACTGCGCAACAGGCTGAAGTGCTGCGGCAGCCTAGGGCTTTTACTCCTCCAGACAAAACAAGATTCTCTGCTCCTCCAAGGCGCACAATCGCCTACTCGCGTCCGCTCGAGCAGATCGAGGCATTAATGGACCACCTAGGCCTGAATAGTGCCAAAGCAGTCGGCGAAGAGACCTTTGACGAAGCATACCGGAAAATCGAAGGTTAACCCGTGACCGCCAGCTACCGCAGCATCGATTATTCGATCAGACCCGCCAAATTTGCTGAAAGACGCATGCTTGCAGAAGCGTTTAGGAGGCTTTCAAAGTTTGCAACTATTGAATCCTATCAATATGTGGGATTCGGATCCATCTGGTTTTCGGATTTTACTCATTTTCACAGAGCTCTCGGCATAGAGCGCATGATCTCGATCGAGCGTGAAGCAGCTCATTCGGCTCGTTTTGAGTTCAACAAGCCGTTCCGTGGTATTGAGATGCGCTTCGGAGAATCGGCTGCTGAGCTTCCGAAAATCGATTGGTCGTTAAGATCAATAGTATGGCTAGATTATGACGACCCTTTGAATAAGTCCATGCTGGCTGACTTGCGGACAATAGCTTTAGCTGCGACGTCAGGAAGCGTCGTTACAATATCCGTTCAAGCAGAAACTCCTCCGCTCGTTTCTGTAGATACAAGCGAAGGTGAGTTGCGCCCTTCAAGTGGAATAGATGAGTTGAAGGCAGCGATAGGCGTAGCTCGAGTCCCGTCGGATGCTGTAGACTCAGATATGCGGGGATGGAAGTTGGCACGCTTGCTGCGTCAGGCGCTTCTTTCTGAAATCGAGGATTGTCTTAGCTCGCGTAATAGCGGCCGACCTCAGGGACAATGGATTGATTTTCGCCAGATAGGAGCTTGGGAGTACGCTGACGGAGCTAAAATGACTACCATTTCCGGTGTGTTTGTTGATCGCGGTCAAGCAAGTATTTTTGCGTCATGTGCATTTGAGGAGTTGTCCTTTTATAGACCATCACTTGATGCCATGAGAATCGAAGTTCCCAAGTTGACGCCAAAGGAGATGCGCGATATTGAAACTAGGCTTCCATTAGTGAATGGACAAGATATTGATCCAGGGCATGCCCCCCTTCGCGATGCAAGACAATTCGCTACATTTTACAGGTATCTACCCGCTTTTGCGTCTTTCGAGCCCTGATCTTCGCCGAGGAATAAATGTACTAAATACGGGGACGCGACCAATGAAACTGTTCCGCTTGTGAATTGGAGCTCTGTCGTGCCGCGCCTAGGACAATGAGGGCCGACACTCGAAAGGCGTGTTCGGACCTGAGCTCTGATCAGGCTACAATCGCGCCAGCTTCGCCGCCCGCGCGTCCGACCTCAGACGTGTGTAACGCATCCGCATGCGGGCATCACGAAACCCGCTGATGAGTGGCGCCTCAGAGATTCTGATGCCCAGCTCCAAGAACCGGCCCACCATCGCGTGCTCTGGGCATGCATTTGGTGGCCCGGGACAGGGCGGCTGTCCGGGCGACAGGCTGGCGAGCCCACGGCTCCATGCGAGGACGGTGGGGGACGGCGAATCAGCGGCACTCATGGAACGGCGTAGCCAACGCAGCGCTGCCGACGCCCCCTCCCCGTCTCCCAGATATCTCCCAGAAACCCCGGCACCAAACGAGAACAAATGGCTCCAGAAGCTCTTGGCATAGAAGGAGTTGCAGAGGGGAGCAGGGGAGCACACGTCGTTTACACCGAGAGGGTCGGCGGTTCGAGCCCGTCACCGCCCACCATACGCGGCAATGGGTTATAGAGAAATCTGCCCATGGGCAAGCGATCAGGCGACAGATATCCCGACAGAAACCACTGAAGCGCCAGCCCTGCGGGGCGGCCCGATGACCCGCATCCTCGTCACCGGCGATCGGGAGTGTCGGGACCTTGAGCGGATCTATATGGAGCTCGACGCGCTGCTGCCGACCATGTCCGCCTTCATGTGTGGCGGTGAGCCGGGCGCGGACACGCTGGCTTGGGATTGGGGCTGGAGCCGCAACTTCCACTGCGAGCGATGCATAGCCGACTGGCGCCAGCACGGCCGCGCCGCCGGCCCGCTCCGCAATGCCCGCATGATCGCAGAGGGCCGGCCTGACCTGGTGCTCGCATTCCCAGGCGTGCGCGGCACGGCGGATTGCGTCCGGAATGCCGAGGCGGCCGGGATCAGGGTCGTGAGGAATGGAAGGGAGGGGTGCGATCCGTTCTCGGAAGGGCTCGTCGAAAATTGACGTTCAGAGGCGAGAAAAGCTCCCACATACCGACAGTTTTCGGTATGCTTCGACTGGGGATGAAATCGCCGTTCGCGACGCGCTCAAGCGCCTCGACGTCGCCCTCTACAAGGCGGCCTGCTTCCTGAGAGTGAGCGATAGGACATGCCGGAAATGGGCCAACGGCCGCGCGCGTCTCGATCCACGCCGGGATGCTCCTCACCCTGATGATCACGATGAAGCTGGCGCCAGTGAAGTGCAGGAGTGGCTGGAGGTGAGCGATGGCATACGGCGAACGCGCTGAGCGCAAAGGCCACATCCGGGAGTACTGGTCCCGTCGCCTCGGCGGCGAGCATAATACCTGGGGGCGGTTCGCGAAGTGGCTGACGCATCGCCGTGAGCGGCGCGCCGCAACCCGCGAAGAGCATCATGTCCTGAGGCAACCGGATCAGGACAACTGACCGCGCCGGCATGGTGGACGATGACCAGCGGGAGTTGGTGCACAGGCTCGCCCGCGGGTAGCGTCCCGCCATGGCCGACCCACCCCCCTCGACGCCCCCTCCCCCACCATTCTCGAATGGAGCCGCGGGCTCGCCAGCCTGTCGCCGGGCCAGTCGCCGTGCCACTGAGGCACGCGACACCAGGGTCGGACGGTTTCATTCACATGAGAGCCGATGCACCCCGAACTCCCTCGCGTGCGAGGCTGGCCTGCTACGCGTCCGCTTCCATCGCGATCCAAGGGTGCTGTGGCAATCGCTCCTCCAAGGTCTCCCATAGCAGGCGGGTCGTGCGCGAACTTGTCCTATGCGTCTCCTATGCGTCCCGGCCAGCCTCCCGCGAGGGCAAGACTGGGCAAGCCGAGACTCTAATAAGATCCCTAGAGCGGCATCCGATCAGGTTGCATCATAGCCGGTGCGGACTCTTTGTACGGGTGACGGCCTCAGATCACACGGCAATCCTGTGCAGGACTTCGCCGCTCGCGATCACCTGAAAGGCACCGCCATCAAGCTGAACCACACCCTTGCCATTGAGCAGCGTAAACCGGTGCTGTCCCTTCAGGATGCGCGATCCGCTGAGGCCGCCGGTTCGCGCAAACGTCTGCCAAGCGATGATGGTGCGAACAGTGCCGTCCTCGGTCCTAGCCTCGAAGCGCTCCAATTCATGATCCACGGCTCACCTCGTATCTGAACGGGGCATATAGGAAGCGTTGGATCGTGCTCCCGACATGCTCCGGCGTCTAGAGCGCTACTCAATGAAGCGGCCACCGGTTCGGCGTTAGGAAGCGCGTCAAGACAGAGCCTTACGAGCCGTGCCCATTCCAACCTGATCGGGTACGGCTCTAGCGCGACTGGCTTCGCGATGGAGGCTTCCTGAGAGAGGGAGCGCCCCCGGTAGGATCGAACGGGACCACAGGGCCGCCGCAACCGATGCAGATCGAGTTGGATACTCGGTCTAGGCGCTCTGTACGTAGCTTGTCAGCCGCGTCTCGCTTAGCGGCGGCTGCATCAACATTAGCTCGCCGGCGCCTCTCTTGAGCCTCTGGTGAGTTGCTTGATTCGGCCTTGGAGTGTCGATCAGCAGCAGTTTCAAGGCGTGCGGCTGGAGGGCGCGCTTCTGCATAAGCCGTGGAGATCATTGAGATAAATATTGCGCACAGAAGTATCCTCCTGTGTGGCGCGGTGATCGTTCTGACTTTCATTCTGATCCCCTCAAAAACCGACAATAACATACTCTGGAGGGCGTGTGTGAGCGCGTTGATTTAGGCTTATCCGCGTGATTACCCGGCAGCGTCTCGAGGGGGCTTAGCCCACCTGCAGTCTGATATTCCCGCGCCAGCTGCCGGCCCCAACAGGCCGATATGACCGCTGCTGCTCTCCCCCTGCCGCCTCCTCGTTGATGGTCCTGGTCTCCAGCCAGAGCCTCTCCCGGGGCCTGGACGTCGACCGCTGCTAGCTGTCGGGACAAAGCCTCTCGACGCGCGTTGCATCCTCTGAAGGCTTCCTCATTGGGCGGCCCGGCTGAGCGAGGCAGGCCATGGACGAGAAGCGCGTGACCGGAGAGATCAACAAGGCTGCCGGGCAGGTTCAGGGTGCCGTGGGCGACCTCACGGGCGACACCAAAACCCAAGTCGAGGGTCGGGCAAGAGAAACCCAGGGCACGGCCGAGAACCTGGCCGGGCAGGCCAAGGACGCCATCGGCCAGACCGTGGACCGCTTGCAGGACGCCATCGACAAGGGAGGCGAGCGTCTACCAGGTGCCGAGGAGGTGTACCGGCAGGGCAACGAGGCTGTCAGGCGATATACGAAGGCTGCGCCACTTGGAACTCTGCTGGTGGCTGCCGGCATTGGCTACTTTGTGGGGTGGCTGATCCATGCGCGCCGCTGAGCAGCGGCACGCTCGCGGTCCGCTCTGCGGATGAGCAAGGACAGGCAAGTCCGGTCCCTCTACTCCGCTCTCGTTGGCGCCATCGCCGAGAACGAGACGCTCGCGCTCGACTGCGCTGAGATTGCCGAGCGAGAGGGCGACCCAGCTATCGCCGATATTGCTCGCGCGGTTGGCCGCAACGGGCGTATCAGAGCTCTGGAGTTTTCGGGCCGGCTGGCCTCTCTGGTGGAGCGCTACCCGCAGCTCCTCGACCCGGAGCCCTGAGCCCTTTCCTCCGGCCGGCCGCCGCGCCCCGGGTTCAGGCCGGACGAGTGAGTCGAGACGCTCGCGAACTGCCGGCGATTTGTGTACCGGTTCGGCGCCGATTCTGGGCAGGCCTTCGCCGCGGCGAAGGTGTGGGCACAGCGGGTCCGTCGAGCCCCGGCGCCAGCCGGCCGGCGATCCCGCCGTCTGCGCTGCAACGCCCGCCTATAAGCCTCCCTGCGCCCCCAGGGCCATGCCAGCGGCTCAGGTCGCCCACATGCAAAGCTCACCGGGAACCGGTCCGATTATGGGCGAGGAGAGGAGCAGGGCACCAGAATCGAGCCTCGAGGCTGCGCTTGAGCCACTGCGCCGGGCGGGAGGGTTCTGGTCCGTGGAGGCCAGCGGAGCCGTCCAAGGGCTGCCGGGACGGCAGGGCCGCGGCGAGCGGAGCGGCTCGCGAGATTCGACGCTAGAGCGAGGATGAACCCAAGGGGCACAGGAAGCGGCTCTGGGGGGAGCAGGATGGCAGGCAAGACGATCACGCGGGCTGACCTGACCGAGGCCGTCCATCAGCGGGTGGGCCTGTCGCGAACCGAGTCGGCGGCGCTCGTGGAGACGGTGCTGTCGGAGATCACTGATTGCCTCGCCTCGGGCGAGAGCGTGAAGCTGTCCGCCTTCGGCTCCTTGTGGTGCGCGACAAGGGCAAGCGCGTCGGGCGCAATCCCAAGACCGGCGTCGAGGTGGCGATCGCGCCGCGCCGGGTGATGGTGTTCAAGCCCTCGAACGTGCTCAAGGCCCACGTGACTGGTGGACTGGCCGAGATCGAAGACGACGAGTGACCTGGGAGCGGCGCACACCGACCGCCGGTTGTCCCGGCCCACAGTGAAGCTATGTCGTCCCCCGCGCGGGCCCTGATCCGGCCGCCAAGCATCCTTCAGGGACTCACTGGCGGGCTTGGTGCGTTCGGGTGTAGGGTGCCGTGGGCTGGCGTTCCTGAGCTCTCACGAGCTTCCGCCGCCTGGTGCCGGGCCCCGCGGAACCAAGCCGCCGGCACCTCCTCTGGGAGGGCCCGTCGCGCCTCCTGTACGACGCGGCGGGCTGCCTCATATCGCGGGGACGCGGGCGAGCGAAAAGAAAAAGCCCGCCACCGCAGGCCCGGGCGCGCTCAGACTGACCGCCTGTAGAGCAAGGGGCTATCCGCCTATACCGGAAGCTTGAGCGCGAGGCGGTGGTGGTCAGACCCTGCGATCTTCGTCGTCAATGTAAATTGTCACCGGAGTATTATAGTTTGACGCAAGCCAATGCTTGGCACGTTCAATAATTCTGTCTAGATCTCCTTCGCATTCTTCATCGAATATGTTGTTGTTCTGTATCTCTCCTGCCGTTATTCTGCCAGTTTTAGTTCCATCCTCGTGATTGTGTACTTTGATCAGAAGGTAATCTGGATGAACAGACTCATTGCAACCGAGATAGTGGGTCGTAAAGAGGTCAGACATGGCGACCGCCTCCATAGTCGCGCGCGAAACCGCCCCGCCGGATAGTCCTCGGAAGCATTCTACGCCGATCCGCTCAGGGTGCGAGCCCCGCCCTCAAGCCCGGCGCCTGCGGCGACCCGCTGCGCGGCCATGGGCCGTCCGCGACTACCTGAACGACCCCTCCCCTGGCATGCGGCTGATCGCAGAGGGCGTCGCTCTCGACCTCGCCGCGGTCGTCGCGGCGCACGAGTGGGCGAATCGGATCGCGACCGACCCAGCGATGGGCGAGGGGGCGCGCCGCAATCAGGAACGCCGAAAGGCCGTGTTTCGATGCGCAGCAGGTAGCCGATGTCAGATCCGTCCCACGACCGCGAGGATGATCACGATCACCAGGATTAGGCCGACAACCCCGCCAGGGGCTAGACAGCGTCCACGACGCGCAAACCCGGGAGACGACGATTTCGGACGACGGTTGGGCAGCCGGCTTAGGCCTCCTGGCCGTCATCGCCCTGGTGCTCGCCAACGGCTTCTTCGTGGCAGCCGAGTTCGCCCTCGTTGCGGTCCGCAGGAGCCGGGTCGCCGAACTCGTCAACGAGGGGCGGACGAACGCGCGGGCCCTACTTCGGGCGATCGACCATCTCGATGCTTATCTCGCCGCGACCCAGCTCGGCATTACCATTTCGTCCCTGGCGCTCGGCTGGATCGGCGAGCCGGCGCTCGCGCACCTGATCGAGCCCACCCTCGCCTGGCTGCCGGGCATCCTCTCCACCGCGGCGGCACACACGATCGCAGTGGTGGTTGCCTTCTTCATCATCACAGCCCTTCATATCGTGCTGGGCGAACTCGCCCCGAAGAGCCTCGCCCTTCAGCGCAGCGAGCGCACGGCCCTTGCGGTGATTCGGCCGCTCAGGCTGTTCCTGGTTGTCTTCCGGCCCGCCATCCTGTTCCTGAATGGGCTCGGCAACAGCGTGCTGCACCTGTTTGGCCTGCGGTCGGGCCACGGCGAGGGGGCCCGGCACTCAACGGCCGAGTTGAACCTCCTGGTCGAGGCGAGCCGCGAGGCAGGGCTTATTCGAGCCGCGCAGCAGGAGGCAGTGGAGCGGATTTTCGGCTTAAGCGAGCGCCGTATTCGAGAGATCATGACGCCTCGGCCTGAGATCGAGTGGATCGATCTCGAGGATGATCAAGAGCGGATCCTGAGGGCGGTACGGGCCTGCAACCACGCCCAGATCGTGGTCAGCGGGGGCACTGTCGATGACGTTGTCGGCGTCGTGCGCAAGCAGGACCTGCTCGACCAGGTCCTCGACGGCAATCCCCTCGATGTCGCCGCCGCCGCGCGGCCACCGATCGTGGTGCACGAGGCGATGTCGGTGCTGGCCGTGCTGGAGACCTTCCAGCGCAAGCCGGTTCAGATGGCCATCGTGGTCGACGAGTATGGCAGTCTGGAGGGCATCGTCACGCCGACGGACCTCCTGGAGGCTATCGCCGGCGATATCCCGGAACTCGGGGAAGAGCCTACCGTGGTCGAGCGGGAAGATGGCTCGTTGCTCATGGACGGCATGATGCCGGCCAAGGAGGCATTCGAGCGCCTCGGCATCACGGAGGAGCCGGAGGCGGCCGACTTCAACACGCTGGCCGGCTTCATCATCTTCCAGCTCGGCCGCATCCCGGCAGTGGGAGACAGCGTCGTGGCGGACGGCTGGCGGCTGGAAGTCGTCGACATGGACGGCCAGCGCGTCGACAAGGTGCTGGCGACACGGATGGAGTAAGTGGTCGTAATCGAGACGTAGGCCCATAATGCCCAATCCACGCAACACCGGCCCATTCGCATAAGGGCCGGTATGGGATGCGTTACGGTGCCTGCGGAAGTCTTCCGAAGGTCTCGCGCGGACCTCGAACCGGCCGCCAGGCACCGTTCAGGGAGTCGCTGGCGGGCTTCGTGCCTTCGGGTGTAGGATAACTGTGGGCTGGCGCTCCCGAGCTCTCCCGGGCTTCCGCCGCCTGGTGCCGGGCCCCGCAGAACCAAGCCGGCAACCTCTGAGGGAGGGTCCGTCGCGCCTCCTCAACGCGGCGGGCTTCCTCGACCTTCAGCGCCGCTAGAGCGGGGTCCGAGCGGGTTGAAACCGTGGTGATGGCAACGCGTTGGCCGGTCCCCGGGGGGGCGGCTCAACGGAGGTGGCCCATGCCCTCAGCTTTGTCTGTCGACCTGCGCCAGCGCGTCGTCTCGGCCGTTGCAGAAGGCGCCTCCTGCCATCAGGCCGCCGCGCGCTTCGGGGTCAGCGTGGCCAGCGTCAGCCGCTGGTCCAGGCAGCAGGAGGGCCAGGGAGATGTCACGCCCAAGCCCATGGGCGGCGACCAGCGCTCGCAGCGCATCGAGGCTCATGCCGAGCTCATCCTGCAGACCTACCAAGCCCACCCGCAGAGCTTCCTGCATGAGCTCTGCGAGACGCTCCAGGAGCAAGGCGTTCCGGTCAGCCGCAGTAGCCTGTCGCGCTTCTTCGCCCGGCACCGCATCACGCGGAAAAAAGGGCGACGTACGCAGCTGAGCAGGAGCGGGAGGATGTAAAGGCGGCTCGTGAGGCGTGGTTTGCCGGCCAGCTTGAGCTGGATCCGGAGCGACTGGTGTTCCTGGATGAGACCGCCGCCACCACCAGCATGGTCCGCCGCTACGGCTGGGCCCCGCGCGGCGAGCGTTGCCGCCTCGCGGCACCCGCAGGGCACTGGAAAACCACCACTGTGATTGCCGGGCTGCGCACGAGCGGGCCTGACGCGATCGCTCTGCTGGACGGCCCTGTGACGGGCGAACGCTTCCGCGCCTACGTGACCGACACCCTGGTCCCCACCCTGAGACCCGGCGACACCGTGATCCTGGACAATCTGGGCGCTCACAAGGTGGCCGGCGTGCGCGAGGCGATCGCGGCAACCGGGGCCCGGCTGCTTTATCTTCCTCCGTACTCACCTGAGTTCAACCCGATTGAGCAGGCCTTCGCCAAGCTGAAAGCGCTGTTGCGCAGGGCGGCGGCCCGCAGTGTCAGTGAACTCTGGGCGGCGATCCACCAAGCCTTCAAATGCTTCTCGCCGGCTGAGTGCCGCAACTACTTCACAGCTGCTGGATACGAGGATGATGCTTACGCTTCAACCTGATCGGGAGCGGCTCTAGCCGCGGCAGGTCCTTCGACATCGACAAGACCGGGCTGGTGAAGTTCGACACATACTTCGGGCCGGCGTTGAGCTTGGTCAGGAACGCGCGCCGCCCATTCGCAGAAGCCCCGCCCGGTATGGGACGAAGAAGAGCCCGCCCGGTCCTGCAGTGGCGAACTGACTGAGGTGGGCAGAGGCAACCACACCTGCCGGTGCGGCGCCTTAACCTGCGTTACCGGATCGGATCTGCCCCGTCCTGAGAACGTAGCCGCGCAGCGACGGCCAGCAGGCCCACCCGATCGATCCAGCGGCCATCTCGGGATCATCCTGCTCCTCTGCACGCGTGCTCAGACCGGCGAAGCGGAGCAGCACCCGCTGCACCTCGTCATTGACCAGCAGAGCGGGAGGTGGAGCGGCCATCACAGGCGACGGCACGACGAAGGAGCATGAGGTCCCGGTCATCCTGTGCCCCGCGAATCAAACCGAGCCGGCTTCGTAGCCCAGGCGGTCGCGGATGGCATTCACCTTGGAGGTTGAAGGCGACGAGCTGGAGGCCTCAGCCTCGCGCGTGACGCCGGCCCATTCGCATAAGCGACAACGCCGGCTTCAATCACCGTCGTGAACGCCTGGTCGGCTCGGTCGCCCTGATCACCTCCTGCGGCGGCACGACGGAGGCGGTCGTCTCAACGTCGAAAGTGTTGATCAGAGGCGTGGGCTCCGGCGGTGGGATGATCCTGGCCTCCGTCATCGGCAAGTCCGGAAGGCGCGGCCGAGACCTGTACGAGCCTTCCCACCATGTGACCGCGCCCGCTCCGATCAGGATCAGCGCGACGACACCAGCCAGTTTCAGCTTGAGGGTGATCCGATTGGCCATGCCGGACAACGCCCGCACCTCGACGTGGTTCTTAGAGCCGAACTTCAGGTTGTTAATAGCTCCTGTGTGGCTGTATCCGCCCTCGCGCGCGAAGCCGGTCCGTTCGCATAAGTGCAAGTATGGGACGAGAAGAGCCCGCCGCGGTGGGGCCGGGCGGGCTGAGGTCTGGTTCGATGGGGATCGAACTGGTCCAGAGGAACACACCTACCGGCGCAGCGCTCTAAACTTTGCTAGCCGAGCTCCGTCTGGACGTTCCGCGCCACATGGCCTTTCAACGACGCCGGTGTTCCTTCCGCCACGCGCTCGGTGTCGTGCCGGTCCAGCGCCGGAAGGCATGCGTGAAGGCGGCCGGCTCCGAGAACTCCAGCGCGGCCGAGATCTGCGCTAGGCTCAGGGTGGTGTCGGCCAACAACTGCTTCGCGATGCTAAGCCGCGTCTCGTCGGCGACCTGTGTGAAGCTCGTGCCTTCGGACTTCAGCCGGCGGCTCAGCGTGCGCCGATGGATCCCCATCATCTGCGCGACCTGCTGCGCAGTGAGCGGCTTCTCAGTCATCGTGGCGCGCAAGCGCTGGTGAAGCTCGTCTGTCATGTCAACGGGAATGAGGGCCTCGGGACAATGTTCCGGAAGTCTCATTCGCCGCCGATAAATGCCGGTTTTGTCACCGGCAATGAGCGCGTGACAAGGAGATTGGGCTCGCCCGGCTCGTGCTCAGGGCTTCGAGCGCCGCGGCGGCCCGCTCCAGGATGCCAGGGTTGTACTCGGCCCGCTCGAACCAACAATTTCACGTCAGCGCCGAAGCCAGCTCGCCCGCGGGTTAATCCTCATCGTCCTCATCGCGGCGCAGCTCCTGCTCTCGC
This sequence comes from Methylobacterium nodulans ORS 2060, assembly GCF_000022085.1. Taxonomy (NCBI): domain Bacteria; kingdom Pseudomonadati; phylum Pseudomonadota; class Alphaproteobacteria; order Hyphomicrobiales; family Methylobacteriaceae; genus Methylobacterium; species Methylobacterium nodulans. The sequence continues at coordinate 3,987,293 of NC_011894.1, read as the reverse complement.
CGGTACTCGCGGCGGCGCTCGATCGCACGGTCTCGTCTCATCTCTTGGCGTTCGATGTCGCGCTCGCGTTCCCCTCGTGAGCGGAAGTCGACGCTCGGCCCGCCAGGGCCGATTTCGATGTTCTGGGCTGAGGCTGGTGAGATCGAAAAAATCCCCACCGCGCAAACGGCGGTCACAAGGAATGTTTTCATTTCTCCCTCCATAATGTCCTTACGGGAACAGCCTCCCCGAAATTTCGTTCCTCAGCATCAGGGAAGCCTCGTTGCTTGGTGCAACACCAGAAAAAAGGGGCTGTCGCAAACGCGAACGCGACGGCATTCACGGGTCGTTCGCCATACCTGCCCAGCTTGCCGCCTCCGCCCGAGAGCCGGCCCATGATCCTCAACGCCCTCGCCCTCAAGTTGAAGCGCCAAACCCGGGGCGACTTCAAGGGATGGCATTTCGAGGCGACGCTCATCGTTCACTACGGGTGCGCCTCGCTCTGCAGCCTGAGCCGCGCAGCGGCGGCCCGAAGTCCCGCATGATCGATCCACACGGCCAGTTCGGGATCGCCCTCATCCTGAGCCCGTATGCTCAGTCCGGCGAAGCGCCGTAGCACACGCTCCACCTCGTCGTTGACCAGCGGAACGAGAGGCGGTGGGGCGACAATCAGGGCTGGTGGCAGGGCGCGGCGGACGACCTACCGGCGTGACGTGTCGACCATCCTGAACGCCCCCTCGCACATCGAAGTGAGCCGGCTTTCTAGCCGGAGCACCCGTCAATGCGATCTACCTCCGGAAGTTGCAGTTACCAAGCTGGAAGATGTGCTCGGCCTCGCGCGCGTGAGGGCGGCCCATTCGCATAAGGGCGGGTATGGAACGCGTTATGGTGCCTCCGGGAAGTGCTCGGAAGCATTCCGCCCCGGTCCGCGCGGGGCGCCAGTCGAGGGCTAGTCTAACTGCCTCCGGAGGGCCCTGGCGGTCGCTCGGCTAATCTGGCTAAGACTATGCCGGGCTACGCCGCTGCGGATCTCCAGGGGGCACCGCGATGCAACCCATCCCGCGGGGTGAGACTCCGTCGCCTGCCAGGCTATCGGACGCCCGCCGCAGCCCTCCGCATCGGCCGCTGGCTTATTTTTGCGACTTCTCTCTGTCTTGAGAGGCGATCAGCTTCCTAATAATCTTTATAATATGTATGCGTACTTTGTCGCTCTGCTCAGGTGAGTCCTGGCTCATATGAACACCTTTGAGCTTCGACAGCGCGACATTCATCTTGGCCTCCATGCTGAGGAGGACGATATACGCATCGAGCAAAGTTCGGTTGCACATTAGCCAGCTAGAGTGGCGCAGATTCAGTCGATACCGCCTAGCTACTCACAGTTTACAGCCTTCTCAGAATAACCTCAAGTAAGTGAAAAATAAGCTGTTACAATTGGTTACATATCGAATAGATAAGCAGAATTCGCCCGGGGCGGGGAGAGCCGGTGACTGACCACATAGGTAGGCCGTTCCGTGCTGGCCCCGTGATGCGTACCGTGGGGAGCTCCGTGGCACAGCGCTTCTACTTCGACCTCACTGATGGCTTCACCACCATCCGCGACAACGAGGGTGTTGAGGCTGAGGACTTGGCCGACGCCGTGAAGCAAGCCGAGGCCGCGCTCGAGGAGATGAGAGCTGCTGGCGAGCTGGCCGACTTCGAAGAGGGCTGGAGACTCGTCATTCGCACCGGGGCCGATGCGAACCTTGCCACGATCCCGATCGTCTAGGCGAGTAGGCCGCGCTACGCGGCCCAGCGCTCCGAACGCGCCAAATAATTAGGATTAGGTCGAAGGAAATAGTGAACGACAATGGCGCGCGGTGGCAGTATTGGCCATCACAACTCAAGCGAGCTCGTCGGCAACTGTCTATGTAGCGCTGAGAGAGGGTTGGCTAACAGCTCCAATTTGACAGGCGTCCGCAAATTCAGCTGTGGGTTGTCGTTCTACCACGTCGACTACCAGAGCGGCCACTGCAAGACCTACCTCGTCTGGGAGGTTTCATCCATGAGCGACGAAGCAGGCGCTCCCACGTCGCATTCTGAGGCAGGTACGATCGAACTGGTCGCCGACATTGTTTCGGCGTACGTCTCGAACAACGTCGTCCGTCCGGCCGACCTGCCGGACCTGATCGCGGCGGTGAGCCGGACGCTCGGTGAACTGGGCAAACCCTCCACGCCCGCCGCGGAAGAGACGCCGAAGCCGACCGCCGCCCAGATCCGGAAGTCCATCACGCCAGACCACATCGTCAGCTTCATCGATGGCAAGCCGTACAAGACCCTGAAGCGGCATCTCACGCGTCACGGAATGTCGCCGGACGAGTACCGGTCGAGGTACGGGCTCCCACCGACATACCCGATGGTCGCTGAGAGCTACGCGAGCCAACGCTCCGAACTCGCCAAGGCGTCGGGCCTTGGTCAGAACCGCCGGAAGACCGCTGCGGAGAAGCGTGCGGCCACTGCCGCGACGGTGAGTGCGCCGGCCAAGCCGAAGCGGAGTTCTGGGCGGCCGAAGACGGCGAGCTAGCGCGACATATCGCGGGCTGGAGCCAAGGCTGGCGGGAGGCGATCTATCGGCTCTCCCTACAGCTGAGGTATCCAAGTGCTCGCATTCCCCATGCTGCCGCTGGTCGTGGTTCTCGTTTTCGCCGCCGGTCTGGCGGTCATGCCACACCTTGAGCAGTGGGCTGGCGTGGTGAGTATCGTGCTGAGTGCGACAGCCCTGGCGCTCGGTATTTTGGTGGCCGGCATGGCCGCCGCGCCGCCCACGACCGCAGATCATGGGGCGGCGGTAGCTGTCCCCGTGGACGAGTAAGGGCCTCACCGGCATGTGATCGCTTGTTCGAAGCAGAACGTGCCTGGACCTGACCAGATCGGCAGGGCACCGAGGCAGGCTCTGAGGGCGGCCGGATCGCGTGAGACGCCTGCTGTCTTCGCTTGTTCTACGGCGAGGGCCCGCTGAGGGCGGACGCCTCGTTTGCGATGCAGGCCTGCAGCAGTGCCCAAGGCTTGTGGGGCTACTCGCCGAGCTCCCACCACAGACTGGCCATGGAAGTCCGCCCCGAGCCGGCTCGCCAGCAGGGTCAGGTAGACCTTCCAGACAGCCGGCGCCGCACGCGCCTCCACATTGCGAGCGGCTGGGGCGCGAGCGGATCCGGTCCGCAGCCCGCGCACTACAAGGTGGTCGGACGGGACGTGCCGTGGCCCGACGGGTGGACGGCGATCTGAAAGGCCGGTTCCCGGCGCCTGGACGAGGGCTAGACGGCCATCAAGCTTCAGAGGCTAGCTTGGAGAGCCTCGGCGGCTCCCCAGCCGCTGGCGGCCCGCCTGAACAGTTTCGCGCGGGAGAAGGCGGCGCGCTACAACGGGAGCGGGACCAAACATATCTCTCTAGAGCCGCGACCGTTTCGATTGAAACGGGCACGGCTCCCAAGTCTTTGATTTTTCGCGCTCCCTCACGCCGAACCGGTATCCACTTCGGCGGGGAGCGCTCTAGCGGCCGAGACGGAGATCGCCTCGGTCCGCATGGGCTCGAAGGCGCGGACGCACCGATTGCACCGCGGGTGGCCTGAACATGCTCTGCATCAGCATGTTCCTGTTTGCAGCAAATTCTGACCACCGCGTGCAGCACTGCTCGTAATGCGCGAGCCAGCGCTCCGTTTGGGCGATCACATCGTCCAACGAGGGGTACATTCCGGCCTCCTGAGGTCAGGATCCAGACAATAAAAACTAGACTGGTGTGGATACATCAGTCACATATCTCTTTGGGATACTATGCTTCAGCGTGGCTTTGTTTCAGCACAGCTTTGCGGCTGGCGTAACATGACGGCTCAGCGGATGGAACCGCCCGGGTTGAGCCAGATCAGCACAGTCCCATGCTGCCCTGGCATGCTCACGGGCTGAGTCGGCCGGCGAAAGCGCGGTCAGCGCGCCTGGACGCCCATTGGGCCGGTCCGGGTAAGCCGCCATGCCCGTGAGCACCCCTGAGGGGCTGATCTTCCGGTTGGCGAGTGTCGTCCATTCACCCAGCCCTGGGCCACGCCCCCGCCGCAGCAGGACAAATTTGAGGGGTCGAAACGCACTTCCGTGATCATGCGCGTCTTCCCGGGCTCACCAACAAACGATCGAACTGAGTGGGTTGATAGTCTCTGCCTGTAATGTCCCTGATAACCACCGCCTCATGGGACGTGCATTCAAGATCGCGGGCCTTTTCAAGGGCAGCCACAGGGGTTTCCTTGTGAAAAATAGCACTGATGCCGGATTTCCAGCCGACAACTACGAAGCTCATCTCTCAAATCTTTCTGCTGATACGCACACGCCTGCCTACTGCCACGCCAAGCATGGCGGCTCCTTTTTTCACGGATTGCGAAACAATAACCACGTTGGCTGGAAATCTGTTCCAAATACTGCTTTGCGCCCCAGCCGGCCGGCGCCATCTGCCGGCTTTTGGACACGGTCGCCTTCTTGAAGGGCCCATCCGTGTCGGACGCGGACCACCAGATGCTCTTAAGGCGCCTAACACGCATGGCGGTGCGGACGGCGATCCTGCTGGCGAGGCCCGCGTAATAGCTCGCCCTCGAGGCGCGCCTGGAGCCGTGGCGCGCCTCCGGCGGCGCTCACGGCGGTGCGGTGCTGGGCCTGCCCATCGGCGCGACCGCAATCAAGCGCATCCGGCGGCTGCTCGGCCACCACTACATCACCGACCGGGCCGCATGGTGGGCGGCGCGGGCCGAGGCTGGTGGACCTCACGCTGGAGGCGTTTGCCGTGCGCCATGGCTGCTCGGTCGGCGGCACCTCCAAGGCCCGGACCGCCCTGTTCGGCCCGTCACTGCGGCCGGCCGGCTGGTGGCGGGCGCCGGACGTGGCGGCGGTGATCCTGGCGGACCGGCCGCGGGCGGACATCGCGGATGACCTTGGGGTCTCGGTCGGGACGGTCGGGCGGCTGCGGTGGGTGCTGCAGCGCGACGGTCACGGGTAGCGCTTACCCCGACAATCTCGCAGCTCGTAGCAGCCGACGATCGCCCGCACCTCCTCGGCCGTGAGACGGTAGACAACGCGACTCCCTCGCATCACCGCCGCCGTCCAGACCTGCCCACTACGCGCCGGATCGTAGGTCACATTGATCTGATCCCCCGCAACCTCGAACCGGCCGTCGTAGGGCAGCGCCCAGGCCCGCGCCTCGCCCTCGTGAATGAAGGCGTGCACGATCTCAGGGGCGTCCTGGATTCTGGTCATCGGCATGGCTCCGCTCAATCCGGGCGAGACTCGCGCGAGCGCCGATGATAGAACAAAATCAGAACCTGCACGCTGCCCAGAGGGAGCAGCGCGGAGGCGAGCGATGGCGACGGGGACGACCTACCTGATCCAGACCTCCGAGTTTAAGCGGAAGCGCCTCGTACCGGGCGCGCGCGATGTGGCGCCAACCGGGAGCGGCGCGCTCAAGCGGGCCGAGGCGATTGCGACCCGCAAGCCGGGCGCAGCGGCTCTCCAGATCCGGGCCGACAACGAGACCGGCGAGCTGGAGAGCGTCGTGATCCTCGGCCAGTTCGGTGAGGTGCCGGAGGACTTCGCCGAGCAGCTCGCCGGCGGCTGAGGCGACGCCGGCACCCGATTCCCCTGACTTGATCGGGAGTGAGGACCGAGCGCGGCCCCTGACGGATCGTGAGTTTCGCATGGCGCTTGCCGCGCTCGGGCTCACGCAGAGCGCCGCCGCGAGGCTTCCAGCACCGGACCCTCATCATCCCGGCACGCCGCCATCAAGGAGCCGTCAATCTCACGGGAGATGATAGGGCGCGGCGCGGCCTTTGCCCCGCCACGTATTCCGCGGTAGTGCGAGTCCCGTGAGCCGCTTACTCCTCGTGGGCGGGTCGCCCGCGCAAGCGGGGCCCGGATGCTGGAACCACCCGGGCCGAACCTTCTCAGGCCCCGGGCGGCAGCGTAGCGCCGGAACGAAAAAGCCCGCCGCGGCGGGGCCGGGCGGGCTGCTCTGAACTTAAGTTTGTGAGGTGGAAAGAAGAGTCCGCTCGCGGAGTTAACTTCAGACGCTTCGACCCCTCAACCGGAGCGAGGCGTCAGCAAGGACGGCCAGAGGAGCTTGATCGCGTGCGGATAGCCATCATCACAGCCGCGGTACTCGCCGGGATCGGCGCGGCCGCTCTCACCGAGCCGGCCGCCGCCCTGCCGATCGGCTCTAGCCAAGGGGTCGCGGCGCCGGAGGGCATCATCAGTGAAGCCCGGGTGGCCCACCATCACATGCGGCGAGCCCGCCATCGCCGCTTCGGCGTGATGCGTAGAGGCGGGCGCTTCAACAACGTCACGCGCGGCGCACCGGCGGGTTACAGTCGTGGCAATGCTGTCACCGGCAGCACGGCCGCTCCGAGCGGTAGGTAATCTTTGCGGTGCACCGGAGGTTTGAGCCTGTGCACCACCACGGTCCTCTCAAGGTTAGCCTGCTTGCGGTACGCCGTAAGATGCGGGAAACGGAGAAGAGCCCGCCACGGCAGGACCGGGCGGGCTGAGAAGGGCACCATTGGGAGGAGCACCCCAGACAACCACGCCGGCAGGCGTGGCGCCTTAACCTGGGCTACCGGCTTTCAATGGCGCCGGTGTTCTTTCCGCCATGCGCTTGGCGTTGTGCCGGTCCAGCGCTGGAAGGCATGCGTGAAGGCGGCCGGATCGGAGAACTCCAGCGCGGCCGAGATCTGCGCTAGGCTCAGGGTGGTGTCGGCCAACAACTGCTTCGCGATGCTAAGCCGCGTCTCGTCGGCGACCTGTGTGAAGCTCGTGCCTTCGGACTTCAGCCGGCGGCTCAGCGTGCGCCGATGCATCCCCATCATCTGCGCGACCTGCTGCTTGCCGAGGGGCTTCTCAGTCATCGTGGCGCGCAAGCGCTGGTGAACCTCGTCTGTCATGTCAATGGGAATGAGAGCCTCGGGACAATGTTCCGGAGGTCTCATTCGCCGGAGATAAATGGGGATTACCGGTGACGATCAGCGGGCCTCGCGGGCCGGCGGATCTACTGCGGCGATCTGTCGGCCTGAACCGGGCAGATGCCGGGCAAAGAGACGCCGACCGCGGGTGAGGACACTGCCCGGGGCCGGCGCGCTGTCCCTCGCTGGCTAGAAAGAAGCCGGCCGGAGATGCGTGATCCAGCCGGCAGTGAGCAAGGGGGCCATGGGGGTTAGACATGGCCATTGAATTCATCGCGGCGCGGCGCAGCCTGTTCCGCTGTAGGGTTGTCTTTGCGGAGCAACTCGACCGGCGCACAAAGAAGCGCCGGCAGCGGGTGAGGGAAGCCCGGCCGACCTTGAAAGAACGTCCATAACCGCAGGCATATCGCGCGGCAGCCTGCGATGGTTCCATCTCTGCCACGATGTCGGGGGCCTCGGCGCTGGTCATCCCTGCGGCTCTTCACCGGTGAGATCTCACCCCCAGTTCGCATCCGTAGCAGGCGCGCATGCTCGGGGCGAAGTAACCCAGCTGAACGACGCGACCGCGGATCGGGTGCATCAGGTCGCCATGACCGACCATGTCGCACGCGATACTCAAGCGGTCTTGGACGATGCTCAAGCGCTTAAGCGGGAGCGCCAGTGCCTCCGCGAACAGCGGCAGGAACTGCTGAAGGCGCTCCGCTTCAGTGTCCTCGCCCTTAGGAGCGAGCGAGTGGAGGGTGCGGTGATCCGTGCGGAGATGAGGCATCGCGGCATGCCGTCCCCACCGCCGAATCGCAAGAAGGATGGGCCGGACGGGGCCTGACCGGCGATCTCAGCGCCTGCCCAGCAGCGTCCAGCCGGCGCTGATTGTGACCATGCTGGCGAGGCCCGCGTGACCCGCCGCAACCCCCGTCGCGCCTACGAGTACGGCCGGGGTTGCGGCCGCCGACCATCGCCGAGTTGCGCGCGGCCAGCACAGCGAACTTGCGGTTCTTTCACTTCTGCTTGGATTCAGGACGCTCGCCTGGACCCGGCGGGTGGCCGGGATCGGCTCGGCCACCTGGCTGTCCTGCGACGCCGGGCGCTCCGCCCCCAACATTTGCGCCTGGTGTCGTGCCGGTCGTGCGTGGCTCCTGTTGAGCATTCCCCGCCGCTGCCGGTTTGTCGGCTCCTGCTCCTGTGGTCGTCCCTTCCGCTGCAAGGGCGATTGAACTGAGGGACACTACGGCTGCGGCGCATGCGCCAAGAATGGGCGCAGATTTCATCGGGAGAGCTCCCTATGTACGTTGGCTGACACGGGGCTTCTGGCCCGTGTCGAACGAGTCAACGCAGGGGCCCATGCGGCAGATCCAGACAGGCGTCCGACACGGAAGGCGGCTCGCCGTGGCGGGCTGAGTGGATAGGTCAAAAAACCTCTTGGGCTGTCTTCTTGGGGCTGCTTAGGGCGGCAATCGATCAAGTTGCGTCGTACCCCGCTGTGGCGAGGTGTTTCAACACTTGGCCGGACGGAAGTGGGTCAGCGCGGGGTAATAGCGGCCCAGAGGTCCGGGATGGTGCGCGCGGACAGCCACATCACCGCGGCCGTGAGCTGCTCTGCCTGCGGCTCCCGGGAGATCGGCGTGATGCGCGCCATGCTGGCCCACTCTGCTCGGGTCCATGCCGAGACCGGCTGGCACCCGACCGGATCCGGCCCGCTGCCGGCGCACTACCAGGTGCTTGGGCGGGACGTGCCCTGGCCGGATGAGGAGCCCTGAAACGAAAAGCCCCACCACGGCGGCGCCGGGCGGGGCAAAGGGATCGCAGGTCCTGAGTAGAAGAGCACATCACCGGCTCGGGCGGGATGGCCTTTTGGTACGGCCTGAGACGAAAAAACCCGGCGGTGAGAGGCAGCCGGGCGCAGTGTCGAACTTGGAGATTGACACAGGAAAGCACAGCCTCCCCGGCAACGAAATAGCCCGCCGCGGCGTGCAGGGCGGGCTCGGTGCGCTCCAGGATCTGACGCAGGGCTCAGTGCTCGCGGTTGGCCCGCCCCTGCACGGCCTGCTCGCGCTCGATCCGGTCCAGGATCTCGGTCTGACGTCGGCTCTCCTCACGGATGATCCGCACGCACTCCGCAATCCGGCTCTGGGCCTCCGTGCCCTGGCGCAGCAGGTCGCGGATCTCGCGCTGGAGGTCGAGCAGCGCCGCCGGACCCTGGAAGTGCAGCAGCGGGCCGTCCGCGAGGCTGCCGGGCGCCGGTGGCGGGGCCTCAGCCTTGTCGCGATTGGCCCGCAGCACCATCGCGACGCAGACCACCGACACCAGCCCGCCGACGATGACCTGCAGCACCGGCATGGAGGACAGGAGAGGCAGCAAGGCGATCAGGTGTTCCATCTCAGCCCACCTGCTCCAGGGCTATTAACGCCTGGCCCAGCCGCGACTTGCGGTCGACCGCATCCAGACGTGCCACGTAGCAGGAGAGCGCCTCGAACAGGGTCAGTGTCCCGAACACCGGGATCACGAAGGACGGTGCCGCTGCAGTGATGGCCTCCACCACCAGGGCGAGGGTGAGCTGGCCCATGATGAGCGCCCCGAAGCCGGCGCAGATCGCCCGGACGTTGGCTCCGTTGGGGCGGACCAGCCCGTTGTTGATGTGGCCGTTGAGGTAGAGCGCGGTGATGCGCAGCACGCCCACCGCGCCGAAGAAGAAGGCCATGCTGCCCTCGCCGAAGCCAAGGTCCGCGATCGGCTTGAGCGAGGCCCGCTCCAGGGTGTCGCCTGGCAGCGCGAGCGTCAGGGCGATCAGCAGCATCATCACCGCCATGGCCCATTCGAACAGGCGGTTCGAGCTGTAGGGCCCCGCCGGATGCGAGACGGTGTGTTGAGTGCCCGGGAGATGCATGCTGACCCCCTCGCTCCTTACGGTGCCGGCTGGACTTTGGCGCTCGGGATGGCGATCGCAGTGGCCGGATCGGCGAGGATCGTCTTGACCTCCGGCACCTTGGCGGCCGCGGCGACCAGGGCAGCGTTGCGGCGCGCGTACAGCCCCCACAGGGTCACGAGGATGGTGACGATGGCGCCGGTGAGCGCGGTGGCAGTATCGGCGTCGATCCAGCCGCGACCGACGGCGATGCCGCCGGCGACCTGAAGGAGGGTGCGCAGGAGTGAGGTGAGCTGCTCGCTGTTCATGGGGGGCTCCTGAAGATGCGCGGCGGGCCCGGCCGGCTCGGGGTGGTGCTGAACGCGCCCTCGGAACGCCGATGGCGAAGCGAAATAAGGGGCTTGAGGCGGTGACGAACTGTCTGGGATTTCCGGACGGTTGGTTCAGGCCGCCTTGCCGCGCCACAGGCGCTTGAGCGCCGCGAGCAGGCCGCCGGTCTGCACCGTGGCGGGCTTCGGGGGCTGGGTCCCGACCGGCGGCAGGGTCGTCGAGGTCGCGCCGACGGGTGCCGTGACCAGGGCGAGCGCGTCCGTCCGGACACCGGCCACCCGCTTCGTCCAGCCCTTCCCGAAGGTGGGCCAGCCCTTCAACGAGCGCAGGAAGGTCAGGCGGCGGTCGCACAGCGCGGTGACGAGCCAGCGCTGATCCGTGCGCGCGACCGCCGCCAGGGTCACCGCTCCGATCACCCCGTCATCCGCCACGCCGACCAGGCGCTGCAGCGCGATGGCCGCCCGGGCTGGGCCAGAGTTCACCGCGAAGTCGAACACGGCGTAGTCGACGCCGGCCGGCAGCTCGTCGCCACGCACCGCATCCCAGTAGCGGGCGCGGTAGATCGGGGCGACCTTGGCGGGCGTCAGCGCCTTCACCTCTGCCCGGGTGGCGGGCCGCCCGAGCACGGCGGAGAGCGTGCCGAGGGTCACCCCGAGGTTGGTCGGGCCGCCAGGGTCGTCGGGGTGATCGACATAGCCGCCCTCGTGCGCAAGAACGAGCGACAGCGCCCGGTCGAAGGACGACGCGGCCATGGATGATCTCCGATGGTCAGGGGAGCGGAAGGGCTGGGAGCGGACGGAACAGGCGGCGCGCGGCGCTCTCACCGTGATCGGGAGCCCCGGATCAGGGGACCGGCGGCGCCGGGCTCAGGTCAGCGGAATGCCGCGCTTCTTCAGGGCCGCGAGCACGCCCTGGTGGTCGGTGGCGGCGTAGACCTCCTGCGAGCAGGCGACCCGCGCCAGCTCGATCTGCTCGGCCGTGCTGGCCGCGGCATCGACCTGCTGGGCCAGCTGCGCAACCGTGAGGCCGCGGATCCGGGCCTCCTCCTCCAGCATGGTCGAGCGCACGCCCGCGGAGAGGAAGGCGCGGGCCTGGGCCGCCTTGTTGGTGTCCATGGCCCGCTGCACCGCCGAGCGCTCCTTCTGGCCGATCTCGGCGTAGAAGCGCATCAGGGCGGCGTAGGCCAGGTCCTGGAACTGCTCCAGGCTCGGTCCGAGGATGAGGCTCATTGGGCAGACGGCTCCGTGACGGTGAGGGTGAAGACGCGCCGGCGGTACGGGAACGGCTCGATCGCGACGCGGTAGCTGCCCGGCACCACGAAGCCGATCACGAGATCGCCGCCCGGGTGCGGGGTCTGGCCGGGGCCGAGCGGCCCCTCCTCGACCACGATGCTGCAGGCCGGCACGTTCGGAAGCGTCGCCTGCTCGAACGGCTTGAGGGTGGTCATGTCGAACTCGCCCGGCAGCTCGGGGCGCCGCTTCAGGGCCGGTGTGCCGCTGCTCAGGTCCACGTAGGTGTCGGTCATGTCCTGGCCGACCTCCACGAAGTTCGTGCCGGCCGCGCGCAGCAAGTCGGCGTAGCCGGGTTGGCTCTGGCCCACCATCTGCATGATGCGGCCGGTGTCGTCGTAGATGAAGAACACGTCAGTCTCCTCTCCCCAGCACCCAGAACTTGAGGGTGCCGGCCGTGATTGTCCCTGTGCCGGAGGTTCCACCGCCCTGGACAGACCAGTCGATGGCAAAGCGCCCGTCTCCGATCGGGGTTAGGGTGTACTGGCAGATCCACAAGGACTGGGCGACGCCTTGCGTGTTGGTGATGACGAGCGCCCCCATCGGGATGATGGTCCCGTCGTTGTTGATGTAGGTCCCGCAGATCCACGGGAATGTGTAGTACTTACGGGCAGTCTCAACCCTGGGGCGCCACTGCTGCGTCATATCTGCAGGCGAGCCTAGGATGAACTCCTCGGCCACGGCTGGCGGGTACTGGGCCGAGAAGATCAGGGCCGGGTCGAGCGGATCGCCCGGCGCGCCACCGCCGTGGTTCCAGATCTTCAGCGGATCACCATTGGCGTTGAACTGAGCGTTGAAAGCCATGGGGTCTCACGAGAAGGTCTGGCGACGGTAGACGAGGTACATGATCTTGTCCGGCAGTTCGGTGTAGATGCCACCGGCACCGAAACACGAGATCACGAACTGGTTCGTGGAGATCTGGAGCTTCATGGTGTGACGCGGGACCACTGAGTTGAAGGCACTTCCGCTCGCCTGGAGGGCCACCGGCGGCCACTGGACCGTGCCGTTCGGGCGCACCGCGATCGGGATCACGTCCGGGGTGACGCTGTAGGGGCCGATGCCGACCGTGGCCTGCTTTGCGCCGGCTGAGGTCGGATGAGCCCCGAGCGTGACGATGCCGTGCTCCAGGATCTGGCCCGTCCTGACCCCGAGGTCCATCAGGATGCCATCCCAGGACGGGGTGAAGACATCAAAGCCGGGGCGCATGACCCGAAACCCACCGCCGCCGATCAGGGTCCGCCAGGTCATGGGCTATGCCTTGATCGGCAAGGTGAGGACCACATACCGGAAATAGCCCGGCACGGCGTTGGGGTCCAAATCCGGCCGCAGCTTCGCGATCCTGAATTGGGCCCGGTTCAGGTACTGGAATTGGAAGCGCGGGAAGCCGTAGTTGCCTCCATAAATGGTCTCCTCTTGGGAGAGGTTCCCAAAGGCTGGATCGTAGCGGTCGAAGTAGTACCACGGATAGTAGCCGATGTCGGGGATATTGACGACCTGATCGAGATGGCTCGTCCCCGCCTGGAGGATGTTCGCCATCCGGCCCGCCGCGGAGGAGAACATCCACTGCGAGTGGTTGGTCGGATCGCAGCCGAACAGGTCATAGCCGGGTTTCGAGACGAACAGCCCCTGGTGCCCCGAGGGGTGCTGCCCAATGAGGACGCGCCAGACCACGATCAGCCCCAGATGAGGATGCGCTTGTTGTTGAGGTCGACCTGCATCTGACCGTCGCCGCTCTGGAGCACACCCGCGGTCATGGTGCCGACGTTGGCGGTGATGGCGGAGAGCTGCGTCACCGACATCTTGTCGGCGCTGACCGAGCTGGCCCAGAGGCCGCCGCCGTTGACGCCGGTCCCGTTGAGGATGGGGTTGCCGGCGGCATCCCACATCGCGAGGCCCCAGCCGCCACTGTTGCCGATCAAGTCGCCGATGTAGCCCACCGCCACGCGCAGCGTGCCGTTGTTGTCGCGCGAGAACATGCGACCCCAGCCGCCCTCTGGGCGAGACTGCAACACGAAGAAGTCGGAGCCCACCCGGATATCCGCGGACGTCATCATGCCGGTGCCGATCCGGTCGGCGGTGAGCGCTCCGACGCCGATGTGGCTGGCCGTGATCTGGTTCGCCGCGATGTGGTTGGCCTGGATCGCGTTGGCGGCGATCTGGTTCGCCGTGATCGTGCCGGTGTTGATCCGGGTGCCGTCGATGATCGTGCCGCCATAGAGCGGGTTCAGGCCGGCATACCCGTCGTAAGAACACATCAGGATGGTGTTCTTGTCGGAGAAGATGTCGGGCCAGTTGTTGACCCCGGCGTTGAGCTGGCCGGGGACGAATTTGTTCCACCAGACGTAGGTGAAGGCGCCGCCCGTGCTGATGCTGCCGGCCGTGACTTGGCTCGACACGTTGTTGCCGCTGTCATCGATCCACAGGACGTAGCCCGCGGTCCACGACAGGACGCGGGTGTCCTTGTTGACCGAGAAGTCGAGGCCCACCGTGCGGACGCCGCGCAGCCCGACCGTCAGCGCGTTAACCCGGATCGAGTTGGCCTCGATCGCGCCGCCGTTGATCTTGGTTGTGTCCGAGCCCATCCAGCTCGTCAGCGACTGCCCGCCGCCGACCTGGATCTTGTCGGCGTAGATCGAGTTCGACTGGATGTGCGCGCCCGTGAGGGTCAAGCCCGCGATCTTGTCGCCCGTGATGGTGCCCCCGAAGATCTTGTCGGCGGTGATGGTGCCGGCGGTGATCTTGTTGGCGTTCATGGTGCCGGTGGCGATGGTGTCGCCCCAGATCACGGTCGCCGAGCCCGGCGCCCAGTCCGAGTAGGTGGACTGGTTCGGCTGCGCCTGCCCGAAGTAGAGGCCGCTCCAGAAGGTGTAGGGGCCGTCCTCGCCCGTGAACTCCATCCGCAGGGTGACGGAGGCGAGGCAGGCGGCGGCCGGCGCCGTCGCGAAGCAGCCGATGCGGGTCCAGTCCTTCAGGCCGCCCGACGACATCACGCGGTCGTTGACGCTCGTCAGGGAGGTCGCGATCACCGTCCCGGCGCCGTCGAACCACGTCACGTACATATACGCCCTCGAGCGGTGGGCGCTCACGTAGCCGGTCAGCTCGTAGCGCTTGCCGCCGACGACGGGCATGCGGCTGTCCCAGGTGCCGACCTGGGTGGGGACGCTCACAGCGACGTCCCAGAGGGAGCCGGCCGGCGGGGTGCCGACGCAACTCACCTGGAGCGACTGCATGCCGATCGGCTGCCACGTGCCGCTGGACTGGTTGATGCCGATGTAGGGGGCGCGGCTGCCGAGGTCCCCGATGTTGGTGAAGTGGCTGCCGATGCCGGGGACGGTCTTGCCGGCGGTGAAGTTGTCGCCGACCACGCCCGCCCGGAAGTCGGTGTTGTAGAGCAGGTTGGTCGAGTTGAGCCCCACCCCGATCTTGTCGGCCGAGATGGCGCCGCCCGCGATCTGGTCCGCCTTGATCGCCCCGGTCGAGATCGACCCGGCCGTGAGCCAATCCGCCGTAATCATCGCGGCCGTGAGCGTGCCCGCGGTGATGCGGTTGGCATGGAGCGAGTTCGTGACGATCGAGCCGCCGTCGATCTTCGTGACCGCCGGCGGCACGTAGGGCGAGCACTCCGTCTGGTTCTGGTTCGCGCCGGCATACATGGTGCCGGTGATGAAGATGTAGGGGTCGGGCAGCACGATGTTGATGCCGCGGTAGAGCACGTGGCAGGAGGCCGCGTTCCCCGGCGCCTGCCCGATCCAGGTGAAGCGCGGGAAGTCGCGGATCGTCCCGCCCGTGTGGGCCCCCTGCGGGATCGTCTGTCCGCTGGAATAGGCGAGGAGGTTGCCGGCGCCGTCGAACCAGCCGATGTAGCACTGGATGTCGCAGCGATGGGCGTTCACATAGGCCGAGAACTCGTACCACGCCCCGCCCTGGACGGCGTATCGCTGCGAGGCGCCGGTCGCCGGGTCCACCGTCTGGTGGACGAGGTCGAACCATTGGCCCGCCGGGCCGCTGGCATCGGACGGATGGCAGCCGATGCCGGTCATGCCCGAGGGCATCCAGGCGCTGTCCACGTAGATGGAGAGGGCCGCACCCCAGCTTGAGCCGCCGGACCGCCAGCCGCGGGTGCTCTGGGTGCCCTCCGAGTTGTAGGCGAAGTTGCCGGTCGAGATGGCGAGCTTGTAGCCGGTGACGGAGCCGGCCGCGAGGTTGCCCGCCGTGATGGTGGTGGCGTCGATTTCCGTGCCGGTGATCTTCTGGGCGGCGATCAGCCCGGCCCGAACGTTGGCGACGTTCAGCTCGGTCGCGGTAATGGTGCCGGTGGCGATCTGCCCGGCCGTGATGGACTTCGCGATGATCTTGTCGGCGGCGATCGAGCCGGTCCGGATCGAGGCGCCGTTGATGGTGGTGAGCCCGGCCGGCGAGAAGGGCGAGACCTCGGTCTGCCCCGCCACCGCGACCGCCAGCATCACGCCGGAGATGAAGCAGTAGGGAACGTCCTGGCCCGGATACCACGTCACGCCGTAGCGGACGTAGGGCCGGCAATAGACCGCGCCGGCCGGGGCGACGACGATCAGCTTCGAGCGGCCGAACTGCTCCCAATCCGCCATCGGGCTGTAAATGCTGCCCTGCCAGTTGACGATCTGGCTGCCCCAGGTCTCGCCGATGTAGGCTTGATTGGCGTCATACCAGACCAGCCCGACATAGGCGGTGCAGCGGTGCGTCGAGAGATAGGCCGAGACCTCGTAGGTGGTGCCGGCGCGCACCGAGAAGGGGTAGAGAGTGCCGTCCGTCTCGACCCGGCTCAACCAGACCTGCCCGATCGAGCCCTGGTTGGTCGGAACCGCGGTGGCGGCGATCTTCATGGCCCGCATACCGGCGGGGCAGTAGATGTAGTCGACGCCGCTCTGGAGCATGGTGGCGCCGGCAATCTGGGAGGTGTCGATGCTCCAGGCGGCCGGATTGCCCGCGACGTTCAGGTTGCCCATGTCGCCGTTGATGGCGAGGTTCAGGCTGGCAACCGCGAGCTTCGAGGTCGTGACCGAGTTTGAGGCCAGCTCCGCTGCGGTGATGGTTCCGCCGTAGATCTGCGCCGCCGTGATCGACTTACTGACGATGCGGTCAGCATTGATCGAACCGGTGACGATCCGATCGCCATCGATGATCGTGGAGCCGTAATGGACGTCGAGGCCAGCGTAGGTGTTGTCGAAGGTGACGAGGCAGATCCACGACTTGTCGCCCGCCTGCTCCCGGTTGAGAGCCCAGTTGAGATCGGTCGACACATACAGGTTGGAGGCGCCAACCTGCCAGTTGATCGAATACCATGCCCCGCGAGCATTGAAGCTGCTGCCCGCAATGCTGGCCGAGGTCGGGTTTCCGTTATCATCGATATAGTAGATGATGCCGGAGTCCCAGGTGATGACGCCGGTCTTGCCGTCGATGCGCCAGTTGAACCCGACCGTGTTGATCGGCCGGGCCGAGACGAGCAGGTTCTTGGTCTGGATCGTGTTGGCGGCGAGCTTGTCGCCCGTGATCTCCCCGCCCTTGATCTTGGCCGCCGTGATGGCGTTGGTATCGATCTGGTCCGCCTTGATCGAGAGGGTGCGGATGTTGCCGCCCTCGATCAGGGTGACGCCCGCGTCGGAATACGGGCTCGGCTCGGTCTGCCCGGCGGTGGCCTGGGCGAACATCAGCCCGCCGGCCATGCAGTAGGGCTGGGAGCCGAAGTTATACCAGCGGACCCGGATGTCCGCGAACACGGCGTTGGCCGGGGCAGTGGCGATCACCCAGGAGCGGGCGAGCCGGTTCCAGTCCGCCAGCGAGGAGCCGGCGCCGAGCTGCGTCGCGACGATGGCGGTGCCGCCGACTTCCGTGATGTAGTTGCTGTTGGCATCCCACCAGATGATCGAGACGTAGGCCGTGCAGCGGTGGGCCGAGATGTAGGCCGAGAACTCGTAGGTCGCGCCGCCCGCGACCCTGATGAGCTGCCCGGTCCCGGTGCTGTCGGGGTTGCGGTAGACGATCTCGGAGACGCCGCTGGTCGGCTTGTTGCTGTCGTCGTAGTGGGCCGAGAGGACCCGCATGCCGGCCGGCGCATAGTCGGTGCGGACGCCTTCCGTGATCGGAGTGACGCCCGAGCCACCGGCCAAGCACTGCCAGCCGGAGGTGCCCTGCTGGAGACCGCCGTTCGCGGCGAGGTTCAGTGAGGCGACGGCGAGGTTCGAGGCCAGCACCGCGCCGGCCGCAAGCTTGCCGGCCTTGATCTCCCCGGCCTTGATCGCGCCCGCCGTGACGCTGTCGACCCCCAGCTCGCGCGCCGAGATGTCGCCCGCAACGATCGAGCTGGCCTTGAGCGTGTTGGTGATGACCGTGCCGCCATCGATCACCGTCACACCGGACGGCACATAGGGGCTCGGCTCCGTCTGCCCGGCCCGACCCGCCGCCAGCATCGGCATCGAGGCGAAGACGTAGACGTCGGTCCCCGGGCTCGCCGTCGTGTCCATCCGCACGATCGGCAGCATTGAGGCGGCGCCGGCCGGCGCCACCGCAATCACGCTGGCGCGCGGAAAAGCCTTCGGGTCGGGCGCCGAGACTTCCGTGAGCCCCTGGTCGCCGGACGCACTGTTCGAGGGCAGAGAGGCGCTGGCTACGCTGGAGATCCAGTTCCCGGCGGCGTCGTAGAAGGCGAGGTGAACGGCGCCCGCGCAGCGGTGCGTCGAGAGGTAGGCCGACCACTCGTAGGTCTGCCCCGCCAGCACCGGGTAGCGCTGGCTCGTCCCATTCGGCAGCGGCTGCTGGAAGTAGACGTCGACAACCGCGTTCGCCGGCTGGGCGCCGCTGGCATGGATCATCAGCGCATTGGAGCGGTTGATCGTCCACGCCGAGGCGGGATTGATCGTGACCGAGAGCCCCACGACCCCGCCGGACTGGCCCGAGGTCAGGCCCTGCATCCCGAGGCCCTGGCCGAACTCCGAGCCAAACAGGATGTTCTGGGAGGCCACCGCGAGCCGGGAGGTGGTGACGGCGCCCGCCGCGATCTTGGCCGTCGAGACCGCGCCCGCGTTGAGCTGGGGCGTGTCGACCGCGTTGTCCGCGATGTTGGTCTTGGTGATCTGGGTCGTGAGCTTCGCAGCCGCGAGCCCGGCGATCTGGTCCGAGGAGATCTGGGCGTTGGCGGCGAGCTGCGCCCCCGTCAGGCCCGAGATGTTGGCTACCACGGCGGCCGGCAGGGAGCCGGAGAGCTTGGCGGCCGAGAGATCGTTGATCTGGGCGTCGGTGAGCGTGCCGGTGATGTCGGCCGCCGGGACCGTCGAGACGAACCGCCCCTGCGCCGCGTCGTAGCGGTAGAGCTTCTTGTCGGTCGACAGGAAGACCACGCGCCCGTCGAAGTTGCCGGTGGTCGGCAGGGTGGCGAAATTCTCGACGGCAGCGAGCCCGGTCGCGAACTTGGTGGCGTCGATGGCACCCTGGGCGATCTGCTCCTTGGCGATGGTGCCGGCGATCTTCGCCGCCGAGAGCTGGGCGATTTGGTCGTCCGTGATCTGTCCGGTGAGCTGCGAAGCGTCGAGGTTCTCGATCTGGTCGGCGACGATCTGCCCGACCAGCTTCGAGGCGCTGATGCCCGCAAGCTGGTCATCCGACAGGGTGCCGGCGATCTTGGTGGCTGCGAGAGACTGGATCTGCTCGGAGGTGAGGGTGCCCGTGATGTCGCCCGCCTGCACCGCGGCCGTCCAGGCCCCGTTGACCAACCGGTAGAGCTTGCCGTCCGTGGTGAGCAGGACGGTCTTCGGGCCGGTGTAGCCGGCCACCACCGGCAGCACCGAGACGATGCCGACCGGCTCGATGCCGTTCGCGAACTTGGTCGCGTCGATGATGCCCTGCTGGAGCTGCGCCGCCAGAAGGGCCGCGGTGGTGGCGGTGCCCGGCCCGACGAAGTCGCCGGGCGTGCCAGAGCTATTGACCGGCCGCACCCAGTATTTCCGGGTCTGCACCGTCGCCAGGGTGGTGTCGGTGAAGAAGCTGAGAGGCGCCGGCACCTTGGTGCCGAGCACCCGGTCAGAGCCGTCGTCAAGCGTCCCGAACCACAGCTCCGTGTAGGCGAAGTCGGGGTCGGACGGGTTGGTCCAGCGCAGGTTGGCGGTCTCGAAGGCCGCCGTGACCGTGAAGTTGGTGATCGCGCCGGGCTTGGCCGTGTTCTTGGCCGCGATGATCGAGGCCATCGCCGACCAGCCGGACGGCTTCACCCCGCTGTTGTTCACCGAGCGGACGCGGGCCGTGTAAAGGACGCCCGGCTTGAGGTTGCGCCAGGTGATCAAGGGCTGGTCCGCGTTGGTGCGGTTCTGGACCCACGAGGGGGTCGTGATCCCGTCGCCCTCGGTCAGCTCGAATTCGTAGATCCCGAGGTTGCTGCTGCCGACCGGGTTCCAGATGGCCGTGATCGCGGCCGTCGCCACGCCGGTCGCCGAGACTTCCAGAGCCGTCGTCAGGTTGAGCCCGGTCGGGATGTCGGGCGCCTGGACGTCGATGATGAGGTCGTTCGTGCGGACCGCCACCTCGCCCGAGATGTTCAGCTCGGCCGGGTTCTTGCCGAAGTCATCGTAGAGCGCGACCCGGACGTAGTACCATGTGTCCGGATCAGCCGTGAAGAACTGGAGAGTATTCGGCCCGTCGTAGACCGGCGCCGTCGTCAGCGGGTTGAAGCCGGACGTCCTGCTGACCCAGATGAGGGCGCCCCGGAGATCCGGGTCCCCCGGCGGGGTGTACTGGACCGCGATGCTCTCCGTCGTCCAGGTGGCGCTGGGGACGACCACGCCGGGCGGCGGGTTCGAGACGACCAGCACTGCCGGCTGGCTCTCGCGGCCGATCGCGTCGCGCGCCGCCACCGAGACCCGGAAGCGCCGCCGCGGGCCGCCCTCGTTGAGGTTCTCCTCGTAGTCGTAGGTCGCCTGCGCGGCCGTGATGATCTCGGTGTGGAGGAGCGCGTTGGTGTCCGCGTCGAACACCCGGAAGGCGTAGCCGACCTCGTAGGGCCTCACGTCCGCCGGCCAGGTCAGGCCCCACTCCAGGGTGCAGCTCCGCCCGGTGAAGACGCTGCCGCCGCCCTTGACCTGCAGGCCGGTGACGGTCGGCCCGGCAAGCCCTTCCCAGCCCTGGACCGTGTAGGTGGTCTGGACGGCGTCCGAGAGGCGGCCGTTCAACCCCTCGGCCTGGACGATGAAGGTCCACTCGCCGGTCGCCGCGTCGAGGAACTCCACCGAGGTGGAGCTGGTCTTGGGCAGGGTCACCAGCGAGCCGTTCGGCTTGATGGCCGTGACGTAGTAGGCAACCGAGTTGAAGGGCTGGCCGGCCGTCCAGCTGAGGAGAAGGCTCTGCCGCGGCAGGTTGTTCTCGAAGTAGGTGCTCTCCCTCACCGTGAGGTTCGTCGGGGCGAGAACGACGTTCGGGAACTCGCTGATGTTCAGCGGCTCGAAGGCCGCGCCGTCGTCCACCGCCGCATAGATCGAGGGCTCGTGCTGGAGCGCCTGGATCTCGTAGATGTGCGGCTCGACCTCCTTGATGCCGACGATCCGGAACAGCTGCGGCACCACCTCGCCGGCGATCTGCCACACCGCCGCGGCATCCGGCACGGCCGGCAGCGCGGGCGAGACGCTGACCTCGGTGAGGTCGACGCCGGCTAGCGTCTTGATCTGCCGCTCCGCCACGCTGCCGTCCGGCAGGGTGACGGAGATCTCGTAGGGCACGCCGCTCTTCAGGGTGACCGGCCGATCGAGGAGGAGGGTCGAGGCCGTCGAGCCGGCCTTGAGGCGCCCGCCGGCGTCGATGTTGCTGATCTGCGGGTCGGCGATGGCGATGATGTCGCCGGGGCGCCGCACGGCATGGTCGAGGCCCGCCCGGTAGGTGGCGGTCTGCGTCGCATAGTTCTCGACCAGGAGGCGCCACAGGCCCTCGCGATGCGCCTGCCCACGCGAGGTGCAGCCGAGCAGGTCGATCTTGGTCGGGTTGTAGCCGTAGCGGGCAATGCCCTCGCCGTGCTCAACGACCTCGATCTGCGGCTTGAACAGATTGTCCGGGTCGGTCCAGCTGACCAGCGCCACGGTGTGGCGGGCCTTGCGCCCCGAGGAGCTGTAGGTGATCAGCCCGTCGATGACGTTGGCGGGCGTGACCAGCTGGCGGACGTCGTCCGGGCGGTCCTGAGTGGCCGTGACCGCGCCCGAGGACCAGTAGGCCATGCCGCGCCAGATGGCGCTGATCTGCTGGAGCAGGTCGAAGGCATCCTGCTGGGTGCTGATCTGGGCATTGAAGCGGAAGCGCGGCTCCTGGCCGCCCTTGCCGTCCGAGACCAGCACGTCGCAGTAGCGGCCGATCTCGTAGAGCGTCCACTTGTCGATGCTCTCGACGCTGATGAACTCGCCCAGGCCGTAGCGGTCGTTCCACAGCACGTCGAAGAAGACCCAAGCCGGATTGTCCGACCACTCCTCCTTGAACGTCCCGTCCCAGATGCCGGAGTAGGTGCGCGCGACCGGATCGTAGTTCGACGGCACCTTGATGAGCAGGCCGTCCACCAGGTAGGTCCGGGCCGGCACCGAGGAGCCGAAGTTGCTCGCGTCGGCGGTCAGGCCGACCAGGGCCGAATGCGGATAGCTGAACTTGGCGTCCTGGATCGCGGTGAGCGAGGAGAAGATCAGGTCGCTCTGGCTGGTCCACTTGTCCTGGCTGGTGTTGAAGCCGTCGGTGTCGTCGGTCAGGCGCGTGACGCGCACCTGCCAGGGCGGGCTCGACCCGGCCGGGTTGCGCGGCAGGGCGACCTCGTAGGACACGAAGTAGGGCGAGGTGTTCTTGCCGGTGATGGTGAGGTCGCCGAGTTGGTTCACCCACGGTCCGCCCGAGTAGCGAGCCTCGATCCGGAAGCTGACGCTGTTCTGGCGGACCGAGCCGTCGTTCTTGGCCAGGAACAGGGCCGGCAGCTCGATGATGACGCGGGCCCGGTCCGCCTCGCCGTCGCTGATCGCGGCGGTGACCGGCGTCGCCTTGCTGACCTTGACCCCGACCTCCCGCGGCGTCTCCACGTCCGGGAAGCCCGGCATGTAGGACTGATCCGGCGTGCCGGTGCGGAAGTCGGCGCTCAGGCCCTTGAAGTTGAACGAGCCGTCCGCGTTCTGGACCGGGACGTCGTTGAGGTAGACGCCCTTCAGGCCACCGACGACGCCCGTGATCTCGCCCTCGCCGAGCAGGTCCACCAGGCGGACCGTCGCGTTCGAGAACAGGGTGTCGGGCGCGTTCGAGCCCGAGCCGCCGGTCTTGCCGCGGCCGGAAGAGGACTTCCTGCCCCGGATGGGGGCGTCCTGACGCGCGTCGTCGTCCACAGCGGCGGCCGGATCGCGTTCGAAGCTGTCCATGATGTCCCTACGCGGTCGGCAGGCCGGTGCTGTTGGCCGTGGTCACGCCAGCAGAGATCGTGATCGGGTTCACCATGGCGCGCCCGTAGATGAGAGGAACGGGAATGCCCTGCTCCGAGACGTTATCGGCGCCCTGGAACATGTAGGACTTCTTCTGCTTCTCGGTCTTCTTCTTGGGGCTGAGGAGGGAGGACACGCCCTGGAGGGCAACCATGGCGCCCATGCTGATCAGCCACGCCGGGCCGCCCATCCACCAGGTGGCGACCGCGATCAGCGTGCCGACGATGATCTTGCCGACCGACAGGCCGGACTTGCGGGCCCGGATCACCGGCACGATGTGCAGGTCGCCCTCGGGCAGCCCGAAGGTGATGAGATCCTTGTCGAGGTGGAGCGCCCTCTTCGAGCGGGTGCTCTTCCCGCACACGACCCGGAACTTGCCTTCCTCGATCGCTTGGCGGAAGCCCGGCAGCTGAGCGCCGAGCGCGCGGCAGGCCTCGGCAAGGCTCCTCACCTCGAGGCGGAAGCTGGGGCCGAACTTCTCGGCCAGCGAGCCGTAGAGGCGGACGGTCCGCATCATGCCGGAGGCCTCCAGTCGTCGGGCAGATCCGTGTGGCGCACCAGGAAGTCGAGCTTGCTCCGCCAGACCGCGGCGGGGTCCCGACCGGAGAGCTGGTGCGCGAGGTGGTGCAGGATGAGGCCGCCCCCGATGTAGATGCCGCCGTGGTTCAGCACGGGGGAGCGGACGCGGCACAGGAAGCAGTCGCCGGGCAGCGGGCCCTCGGGGCCGCGCTCGACGCGCCGGAAGCCCGCCCGCTCGAAGCCGTCGCGATACAGGTCGAGTCGGGGCTGGCCTTCCCGCGGCTGCCACCAGTCCGGGTCACGCACGAAGTCGGGGATCTTGATCCCGGCCACCTCGCGGTGCCAATCGCGGCCGAGCGAATAGCAGTCGTTGACCCCGTGCCGGAACCGGCGGCCGAGCAGCGGCGGGCGCGGCACCTGATCGCCGAACCAGAACGGATCGGCGCAGCCGGTCGAGAGGCACAGCGAGATGCCCCACGGCACCGCCGTGGCCATCTGCGCCTCCATGTCGGCGCCCGAGGGGCAGTCCGGCGGCGGGATGACCTTGCCGGTCGCCGGATCCTCGACCGAGCAGTGCGAGTGCAGCACCGCGAGGTAGCGCTGCCCGCTCACCGCCTCGACCTCGGCCGGATCGGTCTCGAACTCCGTCAGCGGGTCATCGGCGATGTTGCGCAGCGGCGCGTAGGCGCCGTCCGCGCGGATCAGGCCGCCGGCCTCGCGCGGCCATTCCGCGTGCGCGTGGCGCTTGTGCGCGTCCACCGCGGCGCTCCAGCGGGTGGTGAGGCCGTCGTCAAACGCGAACGCGAGCGACACCGGGAAAGCCTCCGAAGGGCAGCTGCACGTCGGCGCCGAAGCGGACCTTGCAGCAGGTGGTGACGTGCCGGCTGGGCTCATCCTTGTCGGGCGTGGTGGGATTGCCGAACCGGTCGTAGGCCTGAGCGCCCGTGTAGGGGCACTGCACGTGGGAATAGTCCCAGTCCCCCTTCTCAGCGTCCCAGCGCCGGTACCGCCACAGGCAGATGTCGCGGACGATCAGCCGGGCGGGCAGCTCGCGGCCCTCCTGATCCATGTCGGCCGCGAGGTTCCAGACGATCTGGTGCTTCGAGTGCTCGACCTTCTGCTCGAAGCGGTAGATGTCCTGCGCGTAGGCCGCCTCGGGATCGGGTGTCTCACCGCCGTCCAGGAACTGCGCGTAGGTGCGCGTGCGGATGAGCCGGGCGCCGATCAGGTCCTGGTAGAGCAGGGTCGCCGACGACATCAGCCGGGTGGCGTTCGAGACGCTGATCTTGGGCTGGGGCATCTGCCCGTGGCCGGTCATCTCGAAGCCTTCGGCCTTCACGTCGAGCGGCGTGTAGGTCACGCCCCGGAACGTCAGCGGGCCGCGCGCCCGGTCCGCCTCGGACGTGAACGCGAACTGCTGGTTCACGCGGATCGGGCTGAGGTCGATGATGAACAGCGCGACGAGATCGCCCGGCGTGAGGCTCTGGCCCGCGCGGATGAGAGCGGTATTCGGCGAGGTCACGGGTCGAAGTTCTCCTTGAACGTCGCCGTCAGCGTGCTGTGCAGCGGGTTCGCGTAGTCCGTGGTCCAAGTGTCGCAGATGAACTGCCGCGGAGCGTCCTCGAAGGGGACGAGGAACATGAAGGGCAGGTAGCCCTTCCGGCTGATCAGGAAGTCTTCAAGCTGCCTGAGCTTGTCGGACCGGAGCGGGACCGATCGATAATTGAAGTCCCGCGTCAGCGGATTGATGCCGTCGCCGGTCCGCTGCGAGTATCGGTCCCCGAAGGTCGCAGTGAGCACCGCGACCTTCGCCGGCTTGGACGAGCCGGTGGTGACCGGCCCGTAGGGTTGGATCCCGAGCGTCGGGAACGAGGGAAAGGCCAAGGCCTATGCCGTCCCGAGCGGCATGGGCGTGGGCGACTGCATGGGGACAGTCACCATCAGCACGGTGTAGGGCTCCAGCGGGTAGAGCGCCTCGCGGCCGTACTCCTTCTCCATCGCATCGAACAGCGCCGCGTCCGGGGCGAAGTAGCCCGGCGTCGCCGCGGCGGCCGGCGCGGCGAACACGTTCTGCCCGACGAAGCGCTGGCAGAGATTGAAGAAGCGGCCGACCTCGGTGGAGACGATCACGCCCTGCACGGAGGTGCCGTCCTTACCCTGGATCTGGACGGGACCGCGCATCGCGAAGGCATCAAACCCGCGGCGGAACACCGCCACGGGCGTGCCGCGCTGGACCGCGGTCGCGTTGAGGTCGAGCTGTAGGGTCTGATCTGCCATCGATCTGCTCCTGGCCTGTCAGGCGGTTAGTGCTGCCCCAGAGGGGTCATGAAGCGGCGGGCGCTGTCGCTGAGCTGCTCGACCCGCTCGGGCGCGAGGGTGACGCTGCGCAGGGCGCCCTTCTCGACCTGGACCGGGCTGTTGGTGAGCTGGATCCAGAACATCAGGGCGATCTCGATCACGTCGCCCGTGGTGATGCCGGCGCCCGGCTTGAAGACGCAGGGCGGGTTGTTCTCGACCGTGGGCATCGGCACGTCGCCGGAGGCCTGCGCGGCGGCCTCGGGTGCCGGCGGAGGCACAGGCGGCACTTGGGCGTCCTCGGCCTTGCGGTCGATCGGGGGCTTCTTCACGGGCTGCTCCTAGGGTGTGCTGCCGGCCCATTCCCGGGGCCGCGACGGGACGGGGCCGTCAGGCGCCGAAGCTGAGGGCACCGATCAGGCGGTCCTGACCGGTGCAGAGGGGGGCGAGCGGCGTCTCGAAGGCGCGGGGGTCGGAGATCTTGCTGATACTGATGCTGCCGGGCTGGATCTTGTCGGCGGTGATCGAACCGGCGCGGAACATGTCGCCGTCGAAGTACAGATCCCAAGGCTCGCCGGGCGGCGCGAGCATGCCCGTCCAAGACGGGTCCACGACCTCCTTCGCGGAGGCCAGGGCGGCGGGTGCGGCCACGGGTGCGAGCCCGAGCATCGCCAGCAGCGAGCGGCGGTTCATGAGGGGGTCCTGTGTGAGTGGATGCAGGAGTGGACCGGGGAGCTTGCGTCGCTCACCCGGCCCTTTCACCATCGGCGGGGCCACCCAACCCGATGGAGAGCCCAGTGTCGGAGGAGAAGAAGCCCGAAGTCCCGAGACCAACGCCGGTCACACGCTGGCCGCCGGACGTTCAGAAGGCGCTCTTCGAACTGGTTGCCTTCGCGCACAATCATGGGGCGCGAAGTCTTATGTTCAACCTGGACAATCTAACTCACGACGGGCAGCCGCTCGGCTCCTTCGAGATCGAGATCACGCGGACCGACTAGCTCGCCCGGCGGGCGCCCGCGGCGTGCAGCGTCCCGCCCGGCCGCATCTCGCGCTGCGCCATCGCCAGCCACATGCGCTCGTATTCGGCCCGCATCGCCTTGGCGTTGGCCGCGGCCGCGCGCTGGTCGGCCTCCGGGTCGCCGGTCGCTTGGCTCGTGATGTTGGCGATGAAGGTCGGGCCGGCTGCGGGTTGGTTGGCGTTCGTAGGCGCGGTGGCGGGCATGGTCGGAAAGGTCCTGGGGCCGACATAGCCGCCGTCGGCATAGCCCCGGAGGCCGGCCCGCATCGCTTCCAGGGTGCTGACGCCGATCCGCGACACTGATGCGGCATCGAACACGTATTCGCCGCGGTGGACGATGCCAGCAGGTTCGTACCTCCCGCCCGGGCCCGTGTAGCCGCCCGTGGCGAAGCCGAGAGCCTTGCCGATCCCGCTGAAGAAGTCGCCGAGACCACCCCCGCCGGCGACCGACTTGCCACCAGCATCGAAGATCGAGTTGATGAACGTATCGATGCCCTTGTTCATCAGCTTGTCGACGATGCGGGTGATGACGTTCTGGAGCGCCTCCGCCGCGGTGACGCCGCGGCGAATGTCGGACGCGAAGCTGGAAAAGGCGTCCTTGGCGAGATCCTTCGTCTCCGTCAGCCGGTCATTGAGGCGCATCGCTTCCGCCTCGGCCGAATCCAGGCCGAGCCCCGTGCCGCGCAGACGCGAGGCGATGCGCTGCTCGCCATCGGTCCGGCCGATCTGGGCGCGCTCGAACAGCAGGTCGCGGCCGAGCTTGCTGGTCTCCAGCGCGGCCGTCTGCTTCGCGTAAGCATCGGCGACGTCGAGGATGGCCTGCCGCTCGTTGCGAGCCGTGTCGGTCAGCTTCGTGCTGTCGGCCGCGAGGAGCTCCTGCGCCGTGTTGAACTGCCGGCCGACCTCGGTGCCGCGCTCGATCGCGTCGTTCAGCAGCTCCTGCACCTTCTGCCGGTGGGCCTCCGTCTCGGTGGCCTGCTCCTGCAGCGTGACCTGCGAGCGCAGTACGTCGGCTGCCCGCTGGGTGGCGCGGATGTTCGGAGCGTTCTGGTTGATGGTGCGGTCGGCCCAGTCGAGCAGCTGGCCCACCGAGCGGCCGGGGATGACGGTCGGATTGGCGGCGATGGCCTTGCGGCCGAAATAGGCCGCGGCAGGCTCGGTCGGATCGGCGTTCAACAGCCGGATGGCGCGGTCGGCGCCGGCGAACCATGCGAGGTACTGGTTCCGGTTGGTGGTCGGAAGGTTGGCGCGCTCCAGGGCGCGCCGGTTTTCTTCGGCATAGACCCGGATCAGCGCGATGCTGTCCTCGCGATCCGTGCGGCGAGCCAGGATTTGATCCCGATCCATGCCCGCCGCGCGCTCGGGGAAGGTCTTGCGGAACAGCCGCTCCCAGGTCTCGTCGATGAACTGGCCGAGCCCGGTGGCGCTCGAGCGCGGGTTCTTGGCGAAGCGGTTTCCGCCGCTCTCGGCGTTGATCATCGCCGCGATGAAGTCCTGGCTGACTGCTGTCCGCTTGGCGGCTTCCTCGGCCTCCTTTCTGATCCGGTCCGTCTCGACGCGGGCGGTCTCGATCAGGGTCTCGCGTTCATCGATGTTGCGCAGGCGCGCATCGCGCTCCCGCTCTAGACTCTGCAGCTCGCGGGCATCGAGGTTGTCGTTCGCGGCGCGGGCGGAGAACTGCTGAAGCACCTCCTCACGGGTCGGCAGCTGGTCGAGCCCCTTATCCCGGAGATCCTTCCGGAGCGCCTGGTCACGCTCGGCGAGGGCCCGGTCGACTGGGTTGAGCCCGACGTTCCGGCTGGCGTCCTGGGCTGCCCGCAGCGCCGACGCCGCGCTGGCGCTGCCGTACCGCTCGATGTCCTCCCGCGCCGACCGCGCAAGGTTCTGCAGCCGCTCGAAGGCCGCCTGAACCTGTCCGAGCTGCTGCGGGTCGAGCCCGAACCTGACCGGATCCGAGATCGCCTTGCGCAACAGCTCCACACGATTGCGCAACTGGTCCGTCTCGCGCGCGGCCGGATTGAGCTGGCCCACGAGGCTCATCACGTCGCGGTTGTTCTGCGCCGCCTGAGCTTGGGTCCGCTGCTGCTGCTGGCGGGCCCGCTCGGCCTGCAGGCGTGCGATCTGCTGGCGCAGCTCCCCAGCCTCGGCCTCCACCTTGTAGTCGAGCAGGCCTCCGAAGGTGTACGCGCCGCCGCGCGCGCTCTCCACGCCCTTCAGCCGCGCCTCGAGCAGCTCGAGCTGCCGGTCGAGGGTCGCGCCGCCAAAGGCATCCGACACCTTCTGGCCCAGGGAGTCCCAGACGTTCGACGCCACGCGCCCGAAGGCGCTGGTGGCGTCGCCCAGCTGCGAGGTGAGATCCGCCGCGCGCGACAGGCTGGCGGCGTAGGCCTCGAACAGCACGCGCTGCGCGCCGAGGCGGTCGCCCTGCTCCGCAAGGTTGCGGACGGTCTCCTCGGTGCGGGCGTTCAGGAAGCCCAGCTTCTCGTTGAGGGTCTGAGCCCCTTTGGCCGGATCGGCAAAGGCCTGCGCCAGCTCCTGCGTGGCGTCCGGGACCTCCTGGCCGGTGGTCGCCGCGAAGTCCTTCGCAGACCGCCCGAGGGCCACGAACATCTCGACCCCGATCCGCCCCGTGGCGGCGAGGGTCGCCGCGATGCTGCGCGCCTCGCGCACGGACACCTCACCCGAGGCGGCGATGGCGACGGCCGCGGCGTTCACCTGCTGCGCACTCGCGCCCGAGGCCCGGCCGGTGCCGGCCAGCAGGCGGTCCACCTCGCGCATCCGGTTCTGGTAGGAGAGCAGCGCCGCACCCCCGGCGATGATCGCGACCGTGGCGACACCGACCGCGCCCCCGAGCAGCCCGATCCGGGCGGCCAGCCCTGTCGCCGCCTCGCCGGCCTGCGTCAGGGCGCCCTTCACACTCGCCCCACCCGGTCCGGCGAAGGTCTGCGCGATCTGCGGGGCCTGCTGAAGCGCAATCAGGGCAGGGCTCATGCCGGAGGCGGCCGACGAGACGATATCGCCGCCCTGGAACATCAGGTTGCGGATCTCGTCCGACCGCAGGCGGCGCAGGGCATTCTCATTCGCAGCCGGCGGCGTCACCCCGAGAGAGCCCAGCCGCCGGGAGGCCTGCGCATTCGCCTCGGCGCGGGCGCGGTCGGCTTCGATCTGGGTCAGGGTGGCGCGGCCAGAGGCGCCGAGATCGCGCCAGCCATCGCTGACGGCCCGAACGCGGGCGTGTGCCGCTTCGGCGGCCCGGGCCTGCTCCTCGAACACCGCGGCGGAGGCGCGCGCGGAGCCAACCTGGGGCGTGCTGACGCCGAGCAGCGCATTCACGCTCGCCTGAGCGCGCGCCTGCGCCTCCGCCTGCCGAGCGGCCTCGGCCAGACGCTGGTACCGAGCGGCCTGGCGGTCAGCGGCAGCGCCCGCAGCGTCGGCCGCGGCGGTGACGCCCTGGAACGCCTGCTGGCCGGCCCGGCCGGCCTCATCGAAGGCCCGCCGAACCTCGGCGCCGCCCTCGACGGCGAGGCGGATCGCGACGCTATTCGCCATCGCCGCCCTCCTTCCGGTAGGCTTTCACGATCAGCGGCTCGACCCGAGGCAGCAGGTCGGCAAGCAGCGGCGAGGTGGCACCCATGGCATCGGCCATCAGCAGGATCGCCCCGAAGTCGAGAGCGTAGACGCCGCCGAAGCCCACGCGCACCTGCCCGCCGCAGCGCTGGATCACCGACCAGGCCACGATGCCCTCATCGGTTTCCGGGGCGTGCAGCGTGTACGGGCACTTGGCACAAGTCACGCTGCAGGCGGCGCAGTATTCGTCTCCCCCGCCGAAGTGCCAGGAGGCGAGCTCGAGGATGCGTTTTTTTCCGCGTCCCGCTTCAGCGCCGGAATGACATAGCGGCTGTCGAACTCATCGAAGGCGGCCCAGACGGTCATCAGCAGGTCGATGGTCTCGGGCGTTGCCGGAACCGGCACGCCGTCGGCATCGCCAACCCCCTCCCACTCGATGATCGCGCGCCGGGCGAGCTCGCCGACAAGGGCGATGTTCGTGCGCAGATCGAGGTCGTCGCGATCCTCGCCTCGGATGACCTTGCTGACCGCCTCGCGCGCGGCCAGCATCATCGCCACCGTGACCGGACGAACCCGGACGCGCACGCCGGGCAGGAGGTCGAGCCAATAGGGTTCGGAAGAGGGAGCCAGTCGAAGCATGGGATCTGCCGTCCTCAGTAGCTGGGCACGTTGTTGATCAGGGTGGCGGTGACCGTGCGGCCGAGGGTGGGATCCTTGGCCGCCTGCCAGTTGAAGGTCGCCTGCACGCCGTTCGGGCCGGTCACGGGGGTCTTGGCCCGCGGCAAGAAGACAGAGTGGACCTTGAACACGAGCGAGCGCGCGGCGTCCGTCACCCACCCGAACGTGAACTCGACCGGCGTGCCGGCGGTGGCTTGATCCAGCAGGGCGGTGTTGGCAAAGCGCACCGCGAGGCTGCCGGTCATCGCGACCATGCCGGGATCCGCATCCTCGATCCGCCCGTCCCCGCGGATCACCTCCACCTTTTCGAGGTTGTTCGAGTAGGTGAACTCGGCCGAGATCACGGAGCCGAGCGCCACGCCGGCGCGGGTCACAGTGCCCTGGAACGGGCTGAACCGCTCGAGCGTCGCCTCGGCGAGGCTGCCGGCGGCCGAGGCGGTGAGCTTGGTCTCGCCCTGGGCGATCAGGCCCAGGGTCGCGGTGAGCAGGCCGGAGCGCTGCATCTGCACCCGCAGCGTGTTGCCGCGCACCCCGAAGTTCTGGCCGTAGCTCGGCACCTCGGGCAGGCCGGCCTCGACCGTCATGGAGGGCAGGTCGATCGCGCCCGACGTGAACACATGCGTGGTGGTGCCGCTGTTTGTTGTTGAAGTCGGCTGCCCCATGAACAGCTTCAGCCAGTTGCCGAAGTTCTTCAGGTCGATCGGCACCACCACGTCGCCGTCATTGTTGATCACGTCCTTCGAGGGCGGCAGAGGCTCGCGGCCGTAGCCGAGCAGATCGCTGGCGATCAGCCCCTGTTCCTCGCCGAGGTTCGAGGAGACGAAGGGCAGCTTGCGGTAGCCGCTGGCGGGCGGCGTGCCGTAGGTGGTCTCGAAGGCCGCCGCCATGATGGCGTTGGCTCCACGGGCACGTGCCATGGGTCTCTCCTGGCGGTGGTCAGTTCAGGGGGTCGGGGGTGCCGTAGACGGCGGTGATGCCGATCAGGGCGGCGCGGGAGACGGGCGCGCCCTCCGCCGTCAGCGGTTCGGTGGTGGCCGCCGACACCAGGAGGTAGTCGCACAGCCCGCCGAGCGTCCGGTCTGCCGCCACCGCCGTTCCGATCGCCTGCAGCATGGCGTCGAGCCGCGCTTCGGCGCTCAGGCTGCGGGTGCCGTTCGCGGCCACCTCGACCGGGATCTCGTGGCTGAAGATGTAGGTGGTCGGGTTGAGCGTGACCTCCGGCTCGCCTGGGTCGCCGTCATCCACGTTGACGAAGCCGCCGGCCGGGATGATCTGCGGCTTGACCTCGTTGCGGGAGTGCGCGGCCTGCGGCAGGGCCGTCTTCAGCAGGTCGGCCACGGCCTGAAGGACCCGCTCGCGGGTGCTCGGCATCGTCTCAGTTGCCCAGATGTGCACAAGCAGAACGGAATAGGAACTGCGGCGTCCGAACGAACGCGCAAAACCCGCGACACGAATCGGCAACACAGCGCAACGTTTTCGGCTTCATCCCGCCAGACTCGGCCCGCACTGCTCGTTGTTGCGCTACTCGATGCCCTCCCTCCGGGTGGCGTGACGAGGGTGGACTAATGTCCGAGCGGTGGCAGCGCTGTCCTTCCACTAATACCAGGATTGGGGGCTTGCCTAAGATGTCGGTGTGTATCAGGCAATATTAAACCAAAATCCGGGGAAAGGTCATGCGCAATCGCAGCTTTGCTGTGCGCAAGGCGCGCAAAGGGTGGGGCGTCTATTGCGCCCGCACGGGCGAGCCAGTCCGCGTCAACGGGCGGGAGCAGACAGGGCTGCCGCGAGAGACCGCCGCTGAGCTTGCTACGTCGCTGAAGATACTCGCCTACATCCAGGCCGAGTTCGATCAACGAAGGGCCAGCAATCCTCATACGCTCCACTAAGGCGACAGGCGAACGAACGACTGGCGGGCGAGCACGGGCTCCGGCGCGGGATCAGACAGACCAGTTCGCCGCGATGGCGCCCGGCACGCGCTCGGCCCAGGCCTGGGCGACGCTGTCGATGTCCAGGCGCTTGCGCAGCTTCGCCTGCCGCACCAGCACGAAGATCACGACGAACCCCCTCCCCTTCGCCGGCCCCGCCTCGCGGATCGGCTGGAACGACTTCCGGTGCTGGAAGCGCGCCGCCTGGCGCCGGTAGAAGGCGTCCGCCACGAGCACGCCCCCGGTGCGGGTCGGGATGAAGTGCAGCTTGACCCCCGTCTCCCGCTCCCACACAGCCGGGGTGAGACTGTTGCCGGTGGTGCCCTTCGCGCGCCGGGCGGAGACCTGCCGCACGCCCGCATCCGGCGTCGGGATGGCGAGGTACTTCCGGCCTTTCGCCAGGATGGTGACGCCCCGGTCGAAGGCGTCGATGAGCTTGGGGGCGTTGCTGCTGACGTAGGCCGCCGCCTCGACGCTCTCGCCCGAGCTCGGGAAGGTCCGGCCCCGCCAGGTGTTGGCCAGGCGCTGGCCGAGCCCGGCCCGGCGCACGTCCTCGCGCAGGTCCTCCTTCAGCCCGTCGGTCACCTGGCGCATGCCGGCCGTGACCGAACGGGCGATCTGCACCTCGGTGCCAGTGAGCGCCTGGCGGAGGTCCGGGATCTGCGCGGAGAACCTCATGGCGCATCCTCATCCGGCGAGAGTGGCGAGACCTCGCAGGTGCGCACGAGCCGGCGCGGGTCGATCTTCGCGAGGCCGGTCACCACCACCGTCTGGGTGATCCCGCCCTCCTCGTCGAGGAGGTCGACCTGATCGTTCGGCGCGGGCTCCGGGACCTCGGAGAGGCGCACGGAGATCAGCATGGCATTCAGGTCGAAGCGGCTGTCACCCAAGCCGACGATGGCCTCGGGCGACAACCGCAGGAGGCGCACGGGCAGCCCGGGTGCGGCGCCGCCCGCCCGCCAGAGCGCATCCTCACCCATGTTCGGGTCGTCGAACAGGGCGTCGATGCCGAGCGCAAAGGCGGTCATGGCTGGGTCCGCAGGGCCGCGATGACATCGGCCTTGGTCTTGGCGCCGGAGATGTCGACGCCGCGCTCGGCCGCGAGCGCTTCGAGCTCGGGCTGGGGCCTGGCATCGAGATCGCCGCTCTCCGCCGGCTGGTCCGGTCTGCGCTCGCCCTCGCCGCCCTCGGCCGAGACGTGCGTGCCGGCCAGGAGCGCGGCCTGGGCCGCGTCCCAGTCGAGCGCCACGATCGCGCCGTCCGGCTTGCCCTTCTCGCGCAGCCTCATCGCGCCCTCCCTCAGTTGCTCGAAAAGCCGCGAACCAGCACGCTCGGGCGCTTGCACAGCGGCAGCGGGTTCGACTCGGTATGGATGTCGATGCCCTTGCCGAACTTCATCCGCTCCAGCGGAGCCACGAAGACCTCGAGGAGGCCGGGCGCCGTGTTGACCTCATCCACGAAGTCCGGCGGCGCCCAGTAGTTGGCGAAGGTCTCGGTCGTGCCGAGCGGGAAGAAGCGCGCATCCCCGTCCGGGATGAAGCGCTGCACGGTCGTGGTGCCGTCCTCGTTCAGCTTCGTGGCCGACCCGCGATACTCCTCGAACGTGATGTTCTGGAAGGTAAAGCCCTTGCGCAGGTCGTTGCGCAGCGGGTTCTGGGTCGACACGAAGTACTTGTACGCTTCCTTCACGCTGGCATGGGTGACGAGCCTGTCGAAGAACGAAGGCGAGCACAGCGCCATGACACCCGTCATGGTGTCGCCCATCAGGTTGTCCTCGATGTAGCCGGACACCTCGCGGCACTTGCTCCCGACGTCGGTGCTGGCCGTGCCGAAGGTGAAGTCGACCACCTTCGGCGTGATACCGAACTTGTCGAACAGGTTGATCAGCGGGGTTCCGTCGTAGTCGGAGATCACGCCCTTGATCGCGCCGACCCGCAGGTTCTCCAGCGTGATCGCGTGCTTGCGTCGCATCGTGATCAGCTTGCGGTTGACCATGCCGAGCACGCTCTCCAGCCCCTGGCTCGGCGCCCGCGCCAGCATGTTCTGCACGTCGACGGCGAGCACGCTGTCGTCGTGCGGGATGTGCGGGATCACGAAGGCCTCAAGCTTCTGGCGCTCGGGCGCACCCAGGCTGGCCGGACCGCCGCGCGGGCGGGTTGGCAGCAGATTCAGCACGCCATGGCTGATGTTGATCGCCACGGAGGTCGTCATGACCGGCTCGTTACCGAACAGGTGAAGCTCGTTCAGGCGGCCGTAGGTGTTCTGCACCATGTTGACGCTGTCGGTCAGCGACACGGCGCTGAAGGCGTCCTGGTTGAAGATGTCGAGGATCTCGGGCATCGCTTAAGCTCCTTCCCGTACGACGATGCCCGCGGCCTTGAGCTGGGCGTTGGCCGCAGCGCGCTTCGGTGCATCGGTGATGGTGGATCCGTAGGTGAGACCGGCGTGGCTCACGATGGCGTGGCGGGCCACGATCACCGCCGGTGCATCGGCGCTCGTGGCATCGACTGGCTTGAGCAGGATCGCGACGGCGGTCTGCGAGCCGTCCGATCCGGACGCCGCCGCCGGGGCGTACTTGCCGGAGGCGGTGAGCTGGGCGAGCACCGTGCCCGAGACGAGCTGGCCTGATCCCGCGGCGATGAGGGCGGTGTCGCGCGAGTAGTCGGATCCGGCCTCGTATTTGAGCCAGTCCGCGGCATAGATGGGGCTGGTCAGCGTGGGCATGGGATCAGGCCTCCTTGGTCACGAGGCCCATGGCCTCGAGCTGGCGCTTCATGTTCGCCTTGGCCGCAGCCGGGCCGGCATTGCCCTGCGGGGCGGGCGGATGGGAGCTGATCGAGGTCCTGTCCTCGGCCGCCACGAGCCTGTCGAAGAGCGCGGCGCGGATCTGCTCGACGGTCTTGCCCTCGGCGAGCATGGTGGCCGCAAGGTCCTCGGGGATGCTGGAGTCCTTGCGGCGCGCCAGCATCACGAGGTTCTTGGCTTCGCCGGCTGCCGCGACGCGCTTCTTCGCGTCGTCGGTGCTGACGCCCTCGGCGAGGAGGGTGGCGGCCATTGCCGGGACGCCGCCCTCCACGCAGAGCCGCGCGATCTCCGCCGCGTCGGCACGAGGGAGGGAGGCCGCCGTGGTGCGCTCCCGTTCGGCCTCTTCGGCCGCGATCTGGGCGTCGAGGTCGCGCACCTGCGCGGCCGCAGCGTCGAATTCGCGCTGCTCGTCGTCGGTCATCGAGCGGCCGCGGGCCGCCGCGGTCAGCTCATTCATGCGGTCGGAGGCCTTCGCGCGATCGCGTCGAAGGCCCGCGAGGTCGCGAGGCATTCGGTCTCTCCTGGTTGCGATGCGCCGAAGCGCCGTGGTCCCGGCCGCGCCGGGATCGGGTGGGGCGGCTACTGCCGCGCGGCCCGGGCGGCCCGCTCGTTGGCCGCGGTCCGGGTCAGATCCCTGAGGGTGAAGTCGTAGGTCTGCACGCGGTCGGCCATGCCGGCGGCGACGGCGTCCGCTCCCACCTTCATGCCGCCGGCCCCGAAGTTGGTGCGCACCCGGGCCGGCGTCGTCTTCCGGCCGCGGGCCACGTCGGCGATGAACTGCGCCTCGATGCTGTCGAGGAGGGCGCGGATCTCAGCGGCGCCGTCCTCGGTCTGCGGGTCGGGGCGCTTGTTCGGCGCGTTCGAGGAGACGATCTCGATGGACAGGCTGCCGGAGGCATCCGGCTCGACCTGCTTCGAGATCGCCGCGACGACACCGATCGAGCCGAGCATGCCGGTCTTCTCGGTGACGAGCTCGCCCGCCGAAGAGGCGATCCAGTAGGCCGCCGAAGCGGCCGAGCCGCTCACATGCGCCACCACGCGCTTGCGCCCGCGCATGGCGTAGAGCTGATCGGCGAGGGCATTGATGCCGGTCGGCGAGCCGCCGGGCGAATCCACCAGCAGCATGACGGCGCCCACCTCGGCGCTGTCGCGGGCGAGCTGCAGATCCCGCGCGAGCATCGCCGCCGAGGTGCCGGTGCCGGACATCTCGGTCAGCATGTTCGCGCGCGGAAAGATCGGGCCGATAACCGGGATGACCGCGACGCCCTCCCGGGTGAGCATGGCGTAGCGCGCCCCCTCCAGGCGCTGCGCGGTCGGGCCGGCCGCCGCCTGCAGGTCCAGCCGGAACCAGTCCTCGCCCTCGGCCGCGCGGCGCTCGGCGCGCCCGGCGCGGTCCAGGCTCGCGAGGCTGGCCAGGAAGTAGAGGTAGTCGGGACGGATCGCCCACGGCTCGGCCGTCAGAGCATGGAGCGCGCTGATCATGACTGCCCTTCCGGGGTGGGGGGAGCGTCGTCGGGCGGCGGATCCCCGGCGGCCGCTTGCGTGGCGCGGCGGCCGTCGCTGGTGTAGGCGAGACCTTCCGCATCGGCTCGCTCGTTGTCGGCCTTGTTCTCGGCGTCGATCGCCTCGGCGTCGTAGCCGGCCTCGGCCACCTTCTGGGAGCGGGACGAGAACCCGGCCTGAACCTCCATGGACTTGCCCTGGACGTCCTGCACGGGGTGGATGTAGGGCCAGGCCTGCGGGATCCACTTCACCGCATAGGCGACCGAGCGCGGCATGCCCGCGGGGATCGTCAGGGCGCCCGACAGCACCGCCAGATCCATCCAGCGGTTCCACACCGGCCGGCAGAACTGAAACACCACCTGATGGTGCTGCCAGCCCTCGACCGCCCGGCGGAAGTCGTTGAGCGCGGCGCGCAGCGTGCGGTCGTTCAGCGTGCTGTAGTCGCCGCTCAGGAGCTCGTAGAGCAGCCCGCACGCCGCCGCCACGCCGCGCTTGGCTTCGCGCACGAACATCTCGAAGTTCGGCCCGACGTCCGGCGGGTTCGAGAAGGTGACGTCCTCGCCGTCGGCGAGCACCTGGAGCGTGCCGGGCTCGAACTCCAACGTGGCGGCGCCCTCGTCGTCGGCGCCATCCGTGCCGAGCGGCCCGGAGCCGACCGGGCTGTCCGCGCCTTCTTCCATGACGCGCTTGATGAAGCCGACGAGCCGCGCTGCGTTCTTCTTCCGCACCAGCTCGGCGTCGAGGTAGGCATCGAGGTCGTAGAGGGTGCGCAGCGCCCGGGCCAGCCAGGGTTCGCCGCGGTCCTGCCCGGGCCGCATTGCCCGGTAGAGGTGGGCCACGTCGCTCGCCGGCACCTCGGCGAGCTCCAGGCCGGACGCAACCATGAGGCCGTCGCCCGGATGCTCGCGGTAGAGGAAGTAGCTCTGCCGCTTCCCGATGGCATCGTAGCGGATGCCCTGCCGGATCCGGTTCCCGATTTCGGTCTTGAGGTGCGGGCAGTGATCGCCCTCCAGCACCTGCAGCTGCAGCGGGACCGGCAGCCCGTCCGTGAGGAGCCGCGTGCGCAAGCGCGTGAAGGTCTCGCCCCCCTCGACCATGCCGCGTACGGCAATGGCGGTGAGGCCGTAGAAGTCGTGCGCGCCGACGCTGTCGGCCACATCGGTCCATTCCAGCCAGAGGGCCTGGATCCGAGTCCGGAAGGCCGCGTCCTCCGCCTTGACCCGCTTCGCCTCCTCCTCGCTCAAGCCCTCCGTCGGCCGCGCCGCCGTGGATCGGGGCACGATGCCGGTTCCGACGATGTTGCTGACCAGCCGGTCGACTGCAGCGCCGGCATAGGGGTTCTTGCGGGCTTGGTCCCGCGACTTCCGCCGCAGCTCGTCGAGCGCGTAGGTAATGGCGCTGTTCGGGCCGTAGCTGCCGACCCGCCAGGATCGCGAGCGCCGGCCGCGCCCGCCCGCGACGTCGTAGGCCGGCGCCTCCACCGCGCCGCCCTCTCCCTCGCCGGACAGGCTCATGGCGATCGGGGTGACGTACTGGTGGGTGCCCTTGATCCGGAACCGGACGGGTTGGGCCTGAGACACGCTCACCACCCGCTGCGGCTCGTCATCACGACCTGACGGGTGCGGCGGCGGCGTGAAACTCCGCCACTCTGCATCTCCAGGTCGCCGATCCGACGCACGAGGTCCGCCCGGGCCTGCCGCATCTCGGCGTAGCTGCGGTAGGTGATACGCCCGGCGTTGTCGGCCTGCTCGACGGTGAGCACGCCGCTCGCCATGGCCCGATCGAGCTTGGCGAGCTGGGCTCTCAGCTTCGCGAGCTGCTGTTCCGGCGTGTCGGCCATGCCTACCTCATCGGCCGGTTGTTGACCCGGCTGCGCCGCACGGCGCGCCGCTGCTGGTTGCGGGCCGCGAGCGTCCGCGCCGCGACCTCGGGCGCCACCACTGGCTCATCCGCCGCTGGCCGGGGCCGCTCGATGCCGAGCGCCGCCTCGAGCTCGCGCCAATGCGGCTCGCGCCAGCGGTCCCAGCCCCGCATCGCGGCAAGCCCGCGGGCATAGTTGGCGCAGTCCAGCACCTCGTTGCGCCGCCCGCCGATCGGCACCCACTCCCGGCGCGTGCGGCCCCGGGTGACGTGGGTGACCAGCTCCTCGGCCGTGAGCTGCTTGACCTGGTCCTCGCTGACGTCCCGCGGCAGGTGCACGAACCCGGCCGGGAACGGCTTGCCCTCCGGCGGGCGGTGCAGGGCAAGGCAGCCCATCAGCTCCTGCTTGGCGAAGGACGCCCCGATCCGGACCGTCTTCAGCCCGCGCCGCAGCTTCCGGCCGGCGGCCGTGGAATCCTTCGCGCCCACGCCCAGGAAGGCGCCGGCATAGCTGTCCTGGCCATCCACCGCATGCACCGGGCGCCCGGCCTGCCGGCGCACGAAGGCATACACCTCCGCGGTGAAGCCGCTGGAGTCGATGCCCCAATCCCGCACCGTCATCTCGGCGCCGCTCGCGTGCGGCCAGGTCTCCTCGACCATGGCTTCGAGGTCGGCCCACACCTCCGGCCGGTTGGTCGCCCCGGGCAGCACCCGGTGCTCCACCAGCCAGCGCTCGCGGTTGCGCCCGAACGCCCAGATCCCGACCTCCAGGCGATCCTTCTGGACGTCCACGCCCGCAAACAGGATCAGTGCCGCCCGCGCGACCGTGCCGGACAGGTACTCGTCCCGGCGGGCATAGACGTCCTGCCACTCGGGCGCGTCCGCCCCCTCCTTCCAGGTGCGGGCGAGCTGGGTGTTGAAGAAGGTGCGCAACGCCTCCGGGCCGCGGCGCAGCGCCCGCGCGAACTTCGCCACCGTCTCGCGCACCGTCTGCTTGGGGGCGTAGAGCTTCGAGACCTGGAACCCGGCATGCTCGTTCGGCAGCGCCCGCGCGCCGCAATGCCGGCAGAGCGCGCGCCGGACCCCGTGCCGCTCCTCCTCCCAGATCTCCGGGACCTGCCGCTCGCCGCAGCAGGTGAAGGCCCGGGTCTGCCGCCACTCGACCCGCCGCAGGGCAATGAGGCGCTGCGCCTCGGTCCAGGGCCGCTCGCACTCCACGCATTCGTAGCGGGCCGTCTCGGGGCGGATGCGGCCGTCCTCGTCCTTGTCGAAGCGCACCTGCTCCCATTCGAGCGGGTGCCAGCCGCCGCAGTGCGGGCAGGCGACAAAGGCCTTGCGCTGATCGCTCTCCTCGTAAGACGCCTCGATCGCCGAACGCCCGGCGACCGTAGGGGAGCAGGCCCGCACCGACAGGCTGGTGGCCTTGAACTCGGCCTGGCGCTCCTCGGCAAGGTCGATGGGCGGCCCCTCCCCACCAGCGGAGAGCGGGTACTTGTCGATCTCGTCGCAGACCAGCAGCCGGATCGGCCGCATCGCGAGGTTGGTCGGGCTGTTCGCCCCGACCAAGGTGATGTGGCCGCCCGGGAACTGCTTGTGGGTCAGCGTCGCCCCGGCATCGCGGGCCTTGGCCTCCCCGAACACCTCGCGCAGCACCGGGGTGTCCCGGATCATCGGCGCGAGGCGGTCCTTGGAGAAGGTCTCGGCCGCGTCGTCCTTGGGCAGCACCGCCAGCATCGGGCAGGGATCCACGTGGACGAAGCGGCCGAGGATGTTCTCGATGACCGTGGTCTTGAGCAGCTGCGTGCAGGCCAGCAGGGTGATGGTTCGCACTCCCGGCTCGGTCGCCGCCAACATCGGGCCGCGGGCGACCTCGACGCGTGAGACGATGAAGCGGCCGCCGTTCGAGGATTCCTTGCTCAGTCTGCGGTAGCGCTCCGCCCATTCCACCACGTTGAGGTTCGGGGGCGGGGTGAGCCCCCGGCGCCAGGCCCGTTGCAGGCGCGTGGTGTCAGCCGAAGGTCGCGGTGGGCTCGCCGAGTTCGGCGAGGTGCTGGTGGACATGCGTGGTCAGGATCGTGGTCAGCACCCGCGGATCGACCTTGAGTTCGTCGGCCATCACGATGGCGACCCGGGCCGGCCAGGCCAGCCACACGTGCCAGATCGAAGAGCAGGCCCTCGCCGTTGCCGAAGACCAGCAGCCCCTTCTTCTTCCAGCCGGTGACGGCCTTGCCCCAGTCCGCCGGCAGCGCTGTCTCGAACCCTTTCGAGTGAGGGCCGGCAGCACCGCTGAGGCGCTCTCCAGCTCCGGAGCTGTCGAAGCCCAAGAAGCCGCCTGCCAGCCTCTCAGACGCCGAGATCTCCAAAAGCAGCTCATTTGAGGAGTCGATCGCGAGCTACAGCGGGCCATATGGATGCCCCTACCAGCACGACCGGGATGGCCGCTCCTGCGGACGGCGGAGCGCCAACAGACTGCCAGGCGGGGCCGCGCCGATACATTAGGCGCGCTCAACGAGGCGGCAGCGCCGCGGCTGTCGCGTCCCGGCGTGCTAGCAGAGCCTCCAAAGCCGCCTGCGCTGCTTCGTCAGCTGCCGCGATCGCAAGCTCAAATACCGCAAGCGCATAAGCTTCGGCGTCATCGGCCCGAGTGTTAAGTTTCAGGAAGCTGCGGTCCTCGCGCCACTCCGCCAGCTTGGCATCGAAGCCTGGACGCTTATCTTCGATCCAGGCAGTTACTCGGTTGTTGGCCGCCTCGACTACACGCCTGCGGTCGAAAATGCGCTGCTGGACCGAGTCCATGTGGCTCTCGATCTGGTGTTGTGATGTATCGGACAGGTCTGAGCCGTTTGCTTTCAAAGCTTCAAGCCGGCGATCCATGCCGTGGAGCTTGATACGAAGCTGGTCGCACAATCGACTGATGTGTTCGGTCATGTCCTGTTCTCGCGTAGCACGATCGGGATAGACGGGGTGGGCTGGTGGCCGATCAAGCAGCCAACGCAGTCAAGGCTCAGGCCTGCACGATTTGGAAGTCAGTGCGGAGTTGCCAATCTGCGGCCCACCGGCTGTGGTGGCCGCCCGTACTCAGGATGCAATAGCGTCCGCAGGGGAAAGCCATGGGCCGCTTCAAGGATCTCGGCTACTTAGTACCTGCCGTTCCAGTCCGCGTCGATACCGCGGCGGCCGACGAGCCTGACGTGTTGGCCGAGCGCGTACTTCAAAGCTTTAACGGCGCCTCCTCGAAGTACGATAGTCTCGGCCCATTGGCTATCGGGTTGCTCACAAGGGCTCCCTTTGATTGAGCTGACTAGAGTGGGAAGGCTCCGTTGACCCTGACTTCAGCGGTAGGACCGCCCCCTGGATCGGAGAGCACGACGTCAAGCTGGAGACCACCCTCAAGGGTGAGGAGCGCACCACCAGCCTTGAAGGCCTGCGCGAGCGCGGTACTGTCGCCCTCGATCTGTCCGGCAGCGGAGCGGCACGCGCGGTCCTGGAAGCCGTCGATCTGGTAGGCGATCGCGTCCGGCGCCTGGTCATGGCCCTGGACTATGAGATGCCCTCTGCCGCGCAGGGATCCAAGGTACTTGATGAAGCCTCGTTGATGGATCGAAGTCATGGCGTAGAACTCCTGCTGAGCATCTGGAAGCACCGGTATTGCACGCCGGGCGATGATCGGGCTGCAGCAGATGAGCTGGACTGCGCCTCTGCCGATCTTGTCCACTCACTCACAGCCTCTCGCCACTTGGTGCGGTGGGTAGCTTGACCT
This sequence comes from Methylobacterium nodulans ORS 2060, assembly GCF_000022085.1. NCBI lineage: Bacteria > Pseudomonadati > Pseudomonadota > Alphaproteobacteria > Hyphomicrobiales > Methylobacteriaceae > Methylobacterium > Methylobacterium nodulans. Next base: position 3,944,490 of record NC_011894.1, on the reverse strand, counting down.
CACTGGGGCTGTTCAGTCCTGGCTAGGAATTAACAGTAGAGGAGTCCTCCTGCTGACCGAGGTGCCGGCGCACCGCGTCCAGAGCTCCGTTTCGGGTGAGATAAGGTCCAGTGAGTACACCCATAAGTGACGACCAAGGGCAAGGCAGGATGCGAAAACTTGCGTCAGATGCCTCTATGAACCCAAGCTCCCCATCCTGGAGAAGCTCAGCCTCGTCAGTTCGTAAGCCGGCCGGCCACACAGCGGTGCTCATCGTTGGGTTCTTCCTTAAGATATTTCCGTGCACAACTCCTACACTCGAGCGCTGATCTCGCACTCAAGGACGGCACGCTCGCCCCAACCAGAGCCAAACTCCTTGATTCGGTAAGATACCTCTCCGGTCTGGTCCGCTGGCATGAGGCGAGTCACCTCGTAGATGCGGCCTGCGTTCGACAGTTGGTCTGAGAAGCCGGTGCGGGAGAGATGGACCAACTGCCTAACCTTGTACTTGTGGAGCATTGCTCTCCTCCTATCGCAGCGCGTCGACGACTGACGCAAAAACAGTAATGCCGCCCCACGAGGGAGCGGCCTTCGAATTCAGGATCGGCGCCGATGGTGTGGCGTTTCAGTCAAGGCAATCACGCGAACTGAATGTTGTTGACAGCCATCTTTCCGCTACGGCGGTCTTCCGCTGTGTCGAACGAGACTTTCTGCCCCTGGGAGAGGCTACCCAGGCCGGCACGCTCGAGAGCGGTTGCATGGACGAATACGTCCTTGGAGCCGTCCTCCGGCTGGATAAAACCGAAACCCTTCTGATCGTTGTAGAACTTAACAATGCCTATGGTCATCAGAGTATCCTTAGCATTTGGTTAGGTGCACGAGGGAACAGCGCGTGCGTCAGCGCGCCCTGGACCCGGCTCATCGATATCTGGAAAGAGAGTCCGATCGCGCGCCTTGCCAGTGGCTAAGGCAGACGGCCTGATTGTCCGGCCAAAAGAGTCGACTGATTTGAAATAGGAACGCCGGAGACGATTACAAGCCCTTCACCAAATCGCAGATCCAGGGAGCGTCTGCCAGGCGCCGGCTCCGCCATCGCCCACCGGGCGCATTTCAGGCACCAGAATTGAAAAGGGAGCGGAGAACGCAGCCGTCACGCCTGCCATCGTTCAACGATACGCGTCACCACCGAATCGTGTGTATCGATCGTGTCCTGAGAAGAAGCCGACTGTGTGGCACCGAGCGCCATTTGGCAGGATACCCAGCACAGCCCGCCGATGTTACCTCAGGACGAGGAGGCCGGCCACGTCGTGCACCTCGTTGCCGAGGTTCCAGCCGCGTAGGAGGCGCTACAGTCTCCTACCGAAAGTCGCCCATCGGCTCGCCGAGCTCGGACAGGTGTCGGTTGACGTGGTTGGTGAGGGCCTGGGTGAGCACCCGGGCCTCGATGCCGAGCTCGGCCGCGAGCTCGATGCCGATGCGGGCGGGCCAGGCCAGCCACGCATCGCGCAGCTCGCGGGCGGTGTCGAAGAACAGCTTCTCGGCCGCGGCCCGCTCGATGAGGCGGCCCTGCTGCTCGGCCTGGTCAAGGCTGCGCTGGCGGGCCTTCAGGATCAGCTCGGCCGTGCGCGCCTTGCTGAAGTCGATGCTGCCGTCCGCATCCTCCACCCCCTCCTCGGCCAGCACCCGGGCGATCAGGCTGACCGCCTCGCGGGCCTCGGCCGGGGTGCGCACCTCCACGCGGGGGTGCGTACCGCGGGTGCGTACCGTCTGCGGCTCGGTACGCACCTTGGTACGCACCGGATCAGTTGAGCCCTGCCACGCCTCGCGGGCTGCCTCGCGATCAATCAGGCCATCCGGTAAGCGCTTGATCCGATTGGCCTTGAGCGCCTTCCGCACCGCGCCCTCGGTCACGCCGAGGATCTTCGCCAGCTGCCTCGCCGAGACGCCGTCGGCCATGGGTGCGTACCTCGAATTTCGGGGTCAGCGCTAGGACAAGGCGGGGCCCCGCCCACCCGTGTACATTTCGGCCCTCCAGGGGCCCTGGCGCCATACCCGACGAGCGGCTCAGAAGGGGTCGCTATCGTCCGTCCAGTGCCGGTGCCGGCGGACGATGCGGACCCGGCCGCGGTGGGTCTCAAGCAGGATCTCACCGGGATGGTGCGGATCGAGTATTACGTGGCCGCTCCTATTCCGAGCCGGCACGATCACCTCGCCGGTCAGATCGTCGGCGGTGTGGACAGGTGCTAACCGCTTGCCATCGAGCGTCACGTTAAAGGTGATGCCCTGGTCACGCGCCTCAGCGTAGGCCCGGAAGCCGGGGTCACGCGCATCGATCGAGATCCGCATGGGCTCTCTCCCGCGGGGATCAGAAGCTCACAACCCCAACAACGCAGATCCACCCCAGACGATCACCCCCACTACGACGTTCGCGGCGACGAGGCCACCAAGGAGGGTGCGCGCAGAGCTTACGGGCGTGCCGCCGATCATGCCGGACATGTGGTGCTACTGCCTCTCTCGGCATGGCCCCTGGCCAATCCGTTCGGCGTAACTCGGAAGGTTGATTGCTCGGATCCGTCGCAGGCGTAGTCTCACGGACATGCGGGTGAAGCAGGCGACGGTCAGGATTCTCGCTGATCGGCGGCGGGGCAGCACCGGCCCACCCGCACCAATCTCTTCTCACCCCTACTGCCGTTCGCGGCACGGGCCCTGGCCGCAGATCGCGCAGGCGGTGAGGCTGGCAGGCCCGCTGAGCGGGCAGCTTTGGCACTGCGGGGTGTCGAAGTTCTCAACCCTCGGGTCGATCGCGCCCGCGGCAGTGACGACATCACGGGCGAAGCGCAGGGCTTCTCGCGTCGCGGTGTCAGATCGCTTCGGAGCATGGCGGCGCGTCCCTGAGCCGCCACGACGGGACCTGGACAAAGGATGCATTCCCCCTGTCGCGGCGCACGGGACTTCCGGGCCAGGGCCACACCGGAGATGCACGCGAAGATCGCGGATCACGCACAGCGTGGGCGTCCGCTGGACGAGGTAGCATGCTACCGTAATTCGAGCAAGGGTGGAGTTGGGCTGACCACCTTCGCCGGAGCGGACATAAACAACCGTCTGATGAACCAGTGCTCCTGACCCCTTCCGCGCGATCATGACCTACATTCGGAATTGCCGGTTTCGACCGGACACTGTTGGCGAATTCCGGGGGGTGCTGGGTGTAGGCTGACCGTCCCGCTCGGAGGTCGCTCATGTCGCTCCGGCCGCACCACCCACTCCCACCGGTCCCTGAGGACACCGCCCGGGTGGCCCAAACCGCGTTCCGGCGCGGCAACCCCTACCTGCTCCTGCGCACGCGGCTCGGCACAATCTTCGCTGATGCCGCGTTCGCCGACCTCTATCCCGCACGCGGCCAGCCCGCCTACGCGCCCTGGCGCTTGGCCCTGGTCACGCTCTTGCAGTTTCGGGAGAGCATGAGCGATCGCCAAGCCGCCGAGGCGGTCCGGGCGCGGATTGACTGGAAGTACCTGCTGGGACTTGATCTGGCCGATCCCGGCTTCGACTACAGCGTCCTGTGCGAGTTCCGCGGTCGGCTGCTGCAGCACGAGGCCACCGGGCGGCTGCTGGCCCGCATCCTCGATGCCGCGCGCGACCAGGGCGTGCTCAAGGCGCGCGGGCGCCAGCGCACCGACAGCACCCACGTGCTCGCCGCGGTGCGCGACCTCAACCGGGTCGAGCTGTTGGCCGAGACGCTGCGGGCGGCTCTCAACGCGGTCGCGGCCCTCGCCCCCGACTGGCTGCGCCGTGTCGCCCCGCCCGACTGGCACGAGCGCTACGATCGCCGCATCGAGGATGCGCGACTGCCGGAGACCGGCCCCAAGCGCGAGGCCTACGTGCTGCAGGTCGGGGCGGACGGCTACCGCCTGCTCGACGCGCTGGATGGCGCGAGCGCGCCGCCACTCGCTGTCGCCTTGCCTGCCGTGGCCGTGCTGCGCCGGGTATGGGCGCGGCACTTCGAGCGCGCAGGGGACGGAAGTCCACCCGCCGGCACCAGCGTCCGGCTGCGCCCGGTGCAGGGACGCGGGCCCGGCGACCGGGTCGAGTCGCCCTACGACGTCGAGGCGCGGTTCCGGGCCAAGTCTGGAACGGAGTGGACCGGCTACATGGTCCACCTGACCGAGACCTGCGACCCCGACCTGCCTCGGTTGGTCGTTCACGCCGACACCACTCCGGCCAATGTGCATGAGGCGATGCGCACCGGCGTGATCCATGCCGCCCTGGCGGGCCTGGATCTGATCCCCTCCGAGCACCTGGTCGACGCGGCCTATATCAGCGCCGAGCATCTGGTCGCGGCGCACGAGCGGCACGGCATCGCCCTGATCGGCCCCGCGCGGTCGAACCAGAGTTGGCAGACGCGTGAGGAGGGGGCGTTCCACGTCACGGACTTCGCGGTCGACTGGGAGCGCTGTCGCGTGTGCTGCCCCGAGGGCCGCGAGAGTACGAGTTGGGGCACGTACAGGGACAAGGTGAGCGGACGCGCGTTCATACGCGCAGGCTTCAGCCCCGCCGTCTGCCGCGTGTGTCCAGCCAAGCCGCGGTGCACCCGGGCGGGGAGCCGCCGGCTCAGCCTGCATCCGCGTGCGGAGCACGAGGCGCTGGCGGCCGCGCGGATGCGGCAGGAGAGCGAGGAGGGCCGGCAGCTCTACGGGCAGCGACAAGGCATTGAGGCGACGATCGCGCAGGGCGTGCGGAGCTTCGGCTTGCGCCGAGCGCGCTATCGCGGACTGGCGAAGATGACCCTGCAGAGCGTGGCGACGGCGGCCGCTCTCAATCTTGATCGTCTCGCCGCTTGGTTCTCGCACCGCCCGCTGGCCCCCACGCGCACCTCACGCTTCGAGGCTCTCGCTGCATAGCGGCCGAATTCGCCAACAGTATCCGACCGTTTTCCAGACATTTGATTTCGAGACAGGGTTTCCGCACAGAGGCGGACGATGGCTGGAGCGCCACGAGGGCCTCTACCCGGGTGTTAAGTTTCCGGTCGTTGTTTTGACATAGCGAGTTTCGTCCAACATGGCGGAGGAAGATCCGCCAGGTAGGTTTCGGAGCAACGGATCGTTCGAAGTTGGCCAGCATTCCTCAGGATGAGGAGGGCTTCGCGATGAAAGTCACCGCAGACATCGACTGCACCCCTGAGGAGGCTCGAGTGTTTTTGGGCCTCCCTGATGTGCAGCCTCTTCAGGCCGCAGTCATGGCTCACATGGAGAAGCGGATGCTGGCGGAGGTCGACCGCTTCTCACCGGACCGCCTGATGAAGACTTGGATGTCGCTCTTCGGGCAAAGCCCGCCGGCTCGTGTCTCGGGCGCTAGGCGAGATGTACCAAAAGGCTCCTGACCCACGCCGTGAAGCGTCTCGGAAGACCAGAACCGACCTTTCGAGACGTACTGGCAAACGTCTTGTGGCGGCGCCTCGGATGGATATACCCCTGCGGACGATCGAGAGGCTGTCCGAAATCACGTCTGCTGGGGTCTGAGACGCCCAACGGACACACCTGTCTGCGGACAAGGTCTCAGCGGACATTCCGCTGATGCCTAAACCCGCTCTGGACACGCCAGGAGCATCGGCAGATGGTTCTCGTCATGAGTGACGATCGAGACATGCAGGGACCCCTTCTCATCCTGCTCTCCGTCGCGCTCCTGACGGCCCTGTTCGTCGGGGCAGCCGTGCTCCTCGGCTACGGCCGCCACCAGTTCCAGCATCACGACAACAAGGCGGCTCCTGTCTCCGCCCAACTCAAAAGCGGGGGTGCGCCCTAGGCGCGCCCGTACCCTAGATCGCCGGCACACTCAGTGCCCATCTGATCGAAGGTCGGTTTGCGGCGCATCTTTTCCGTTTACATGAGCGCCCGACGGAATTGCCAACGTGCCCCGCTATGACGCTGCCGCTCGGCAGTCCTCAGATCCGCTGCGTACCAGGTCGGCAACCTCGCAGAAGTCCAGGCGCTGCCCTTCGAGAATGCAGGCCGCCGCAGCCGGGAACTGCCCAACCGGCTGCTGGCCCGCATAGAGCACCGCCACGATCTCGGCGCCGGTCTTGTCGGCGAAGCGTTGCAGCTGGGCGGGTTGGAACGGTCCCATCACGCAGTAGAACGGACGGTCCGCCTCGCCCTGCTGACGAGCCTGAACGATGCGGCCCTCCTCCAGTTGGAACACGGACGGCAGCCGGCTCGCCATGACACAGTCGTGATAGGCCCAGAGCGCCGCGCGCCCGTCCGTGCCGGGATCCACCCCGACGAACAGATAGCCCGGCGCCGCCCGGTGGCGCACCTCCCGGATCCGGCCACGACGCTCGACGAGGGTGCTGCTGGCCGGTACGCAAGTCGCAAATCCTGCCGCTTCCAACCCCTCACTGATCTTCCGCTCGCGGTTGCTATCGATCCGGACGACGTACCAGCGGCGATCCGCGTCGACCACGACCCGCAGCCGATGCAGCCGCACGTGGTGCGTCGGGGTGACCTTCGCGTCGAAGATCTTGGTGCGGTTGCGGCGGCGATTCCGCTTCCGGGCCATGCTCGCTGTGCTCCACGGTATGTGACGAGTACGAGGATGGAAGGCGGCCGGGCGCGTCCCGGCCGCCGATAGGATCGGGCGACGGCTGTCAGGCCGCGACTTTCCGGCCAAGGCCGTACTGCTTCGCGAGCTCGGACCGCTGCGCCGCATAGTTCGCCGCCACCATCGGATAATCGAGCGGCAGGCCCCACTTGGCCCGGTACTGCTCCGGGGTGAGCCCGCGCCCGGCGAGGTGGCGCTTCAGGGTCCGGTACGGCTTCCCGTCCTCGAGCGAGATGATCGCGTCGGGCGTGATGGTCTTGCGGATCGGCACGGGCGGGACGAGGGCCGGCGCCTCGGGCTCAGCCGGACGGCCCAGCGCGGCGAGCGCGCCATGCACCGCGGCGATCAGCGCGGGCAGCTCGGAGGCTGGCACGGCGGTGTAGGCGACGTAGGCGCTGACGATGCGGCCGGTGAGGCCGGAGAGGTCGGGGGACTGGGTGTCGATGTCGGGCATCGGGATCTCCTCTATGTCTCTGAACTACCAACTGTTCTTCATCTGGAACGGCGGTGGCGCACCAGTCCGGTCCTGGGGTTTCGGTGGGGTTTTGGGGGGTTAGGGTGGGGTTTTTTTTCGAGAAACCCCACACCAAAATCTGCTGATCTGTCAGAGACTTAGAGGTGTTTTGGGGGTTATTGGGGTTTTTTTCTCAATCTTATGCGTGCGCAGGAAAGGTCGCGCGTGAAGATTGGCGAAAAAACCCCGAAAACCCCCAAATCGGCCATAAACCCCTGTCCCATCGCCAGATTTTTCGTGGGGTTTCCGGTGGGGTTACATTTTTCGAAACCCCACAAACCCCACGAGAAACCCCACTCGCGCGCGCTCACCTCCCTTCCTCCGGCGCCTTGCAGAGCGCGTAGCGGTTGCCCCGCTTCTCGTCGGCGACCATCTCGATGCGCATCCCAACCACGACCCGGCCGCGGATTCCGGTGAGCCAGCGACCCAGGCTGCGGGTCGAGATCGCGGATCCCTTGCCGGCCTGGCGCATCAGCACCTCGCGCAAGGAAGGCCGCAGCGGCTGCCCGTCGGTGCCGGTCTCCTGCGCGGCCGCGGCGATGTCGCCGGTGGCGTAGTAGGCGCCCTCGATGAGGTGCTCGCCCCAGGCCGTGATGAGCTCCGATAGCGCGGCGCGCTCGGGATCCTCGCCCCGCGCGATATCCATGCTCGCGACCGGGTCGGCCTCGCCGAGCCACACCAGCGCCGAGCGGACCGTGTCCGACCACGCCCCGTAGGAGCCGATCGGGCCGCAGACCCGCGGCGCGCCGGCGGCGCGGTAGGCCCGGGCGATGGTGAGGGCGGCGGCCACGTAGGCGCCGCGGTCGGCCATCACGGCCTGCATCGGATCGGCGGTGAACTCCCGCTGCTCGGGTCGCTCCACGCCGGCGTCGAGCCGGCACAGCACGGCCCGCCGCGTCATGTCGCCGACGAGCGTCAGGTTGTTGCCCGTCGCGAACACCGCGGCCCTGCACTCGATCTCGGGCACCTCGGACCGGCCCAGGATGCGGACCCTGACCACCGGCCGTTCCGTGACCTGGCAGAGCGCGTCGCCACCGAGTTCGCCGTTGACGTTGTCGAGCGAGATCAGGGGCGTACCGCTGAGAAGCAGCGCGCCGAGACGCTTCTCGGTCTCCTCCTCGGTGCGCCCGACCGCCATGACGGCACAGGGCCGGCCCGTGACGATGGCGGCGATCAGATCGACGAGATACGACTTGCCGGTGCCCGCGGAGGAGGCCCGGATCCCGTGACAGGGCGCCGAGGGCAGCGTGGGCCGCAGCACCGCGGTCAGGATGCCGGACAGTGCCACGGCGCGGTCGACGGGGCCGACGAACGGAAATTCCTGCAGCGGCTCCAGCAGAAGCGCGAGCGCGGCCTGCGCCTCGGCGCGGCTCGGCCGCTCCGGGATTGCCGGCATGAGCACGGCCTCGTCCGGCATCAGGAAGAGCCGGGTCGCGGGGTCGTAGCCGGGCTCGTCGAGGAGCGAGCCGTCGGGCCGCAGGGTCGGAATCGTGGTGATGCCGGAGATCGGCGGCAGCCGCCAGCGCCCCTCGCGCGACAGCAGGATCGCCACGGCCTTGTCGGGCGGATCGATGTTCACCCAGCGCTGGGCGCGGCCGTCGAAGCGCTGGAACTTGGCGACCTGGGCCAGGATGTCGGCCAGGGAATCTGCGGTGAGGGATTTCAGCTTGGCGACGAGGGCGAGGCCGCCGTTGGCGGTCGGGGTCGGCTCCACGACCGGCCGCACCAGCGCGCCGGCCCGGGTGAACACCGCGGCCCCGCTCTCGATCAGGGCGTCCTCGGCCTCGTCGACGACGCGGGGCAGCTCGGACGCCACCACCTTGATCACCGGCAGGAGACCCGACGATCCCGACGCGCCGCCGGCACCCTGGGCGCCGGCATCACGAAGCCGTTTAGCCCGGCGGGCCTGATCGAGGTCGATCGGCGCCGTCATCATGGCGCCTCGACCAGAATGCGGGGCATCCTGACCTTCCTGAGCATCGCCTCCACGGCCTCGCCGTGCGCAATGTCCTGCGTCAGCAGCGTGCCGGCCCCGAGGAGCGCAGGCCGGGCAAGGGCGTCGTTGATCACCACCACGCCGCGCCAGCCCGCCGCGAGCCAGCCGACGGGGTCGCGATGCACCACGAGCGGCTCCTTGTCCGCGAGCGGGCGCCACAGGCTGTCCTCGCCGAGCATGCCGACCGCGCCGAGCCACGTCGCGAGGCGGCCTGCGGCGGGATCCCAGGCCACGACGTCGACCAGCGCTCCGCCGGCGTCCCGGGCCGGGATCGTGTAGGCCTCGACCGCGCCCGGCCCTTCGCCGCCGTCGTGCCGCGCGAAGCCGAAGCGCTGTCGCTTCCCGAACACCACGAGATCGCGCAGCACCAGGTCGCAGCCGTGGCGAGCACAGGCGAGATGCCGCCCGTCGACGCCGTGCCGTCGGAACGCCGCGAAGTCGGCGTGCCCCAGCGGCAGCCCACGGGCCTGCTCCCGTTCCGGGTCGAGGGCGCGGCGCGCCGTCATGACAGCACCACCGTCACGGCATCGGCCGCGCGCGTGAGCCCGGTGTAGAGCCAGCGCCGGGCATGATCCCGAAAGGCAGTGCTCTCGTCGAAGAGCACGACCCGGTCCCATTGCGACCCTTGAGCCTTGTGCACGGTGAGCGCGTAGCCGTACGTGAACTCGTCGAAGCCTTTGCGCTGCTTCGGGCTCAGCGCCTCTTCCTGGCCGTGGAAGAACTCGCTGCGTACCTCGACCGACAGCGGCACGGCGTCCGGGTCGTGGTCCGGCATGACCTCGAGTTCGACGGTGGCGCCGTCGTTCTGCGCGACGTCGGCGACCTCCCAGAGCCCACCGTTGAGCAGACCCTTGTCCTTGTTGTTGCGCAGGCAAACGAGCCGATCGCCGATCTCTGGGCCGGCCGGGTCGCGACCGTAGAGCCGTCGCACCTTCGCGTTCAGCCCGCGCCGGGTCTGGTTGCGACCGACCAGGATCTGATCCGCGCAGAGCACGGCGCGCTGGCCGAGCGCCGCGCGCTGGATGACGCGGCTCTCGCCGTAGGCGCCGGCGTCGAGCCGCCCGCCCTGGCGCACGCGCATCGACATCGCGATGATCGGGTTGTCCGCGGCCTGCCGATGCACCTCGGTGAGCATGAAATCGGGGTCGCCGCCCGTGAAGTAGCCAGCGCCGTCCACGGGCGGCAGCTGCGCCGGGTCGCCGAGCACGAGCACCTTGGTGCCGAAGCTCATCAGGTCTCGGCCAAGCTCAGGACCGACCATCGAGCACTCGTCGACGATGACGAGCGCGGCCGATGCGACGGGGCTGTCCTCGTTCAGCACGAAGGTCACGCTGCCGTCGCGCCGCGGCTTCGGCCGGTAGATCAGCGAGTGGATCGTGCTGGCGCCGGTGCAGCCCTTCGCTCGCATGACGAGCGCAGCCTTGCCGGTGAAGGCGGCGAAGAGCACATCGCCTTTGACGCCCTCGGCAAGGTGCCGGGCGAGCGTGGTCTTGCCGGTCCCGGCGTAGCCGCCGAGGTAGAACGGCGCCCGGCCCGGGCTCTTGAGCCACGCCTTGACGGCGCGCAGGGCCTGATCCTGCTGGGGCGACCAGGCCGTCATGCGCGTTGCCCCGTTCGCTCGTAGGCTGCCAGGATCCGCTCCCGCTGGCGCGCCGGCAGTCCTTCCAGGATCCGCAGCGCGCGGGCGCGCCGCTCCGGGATGGATGGATCGCCCAGCGCCACAGCGGCCGGATAGGCGTCCGGCACGCCGACGAGCGCTCCGGAGAGGCGCACCGCGTCCGCCCCGCGCGTGTGGACGCCGACGAGGCCAGGACGGAATACGGGCAGGGAGCGGAAGCCCGCCATGGCGTCACTCCGCGGCCTGCAGGACGGGCGCGTCGAAGCGCCCGGCCTCGTCGCCCCAGGTCGCCCAGCCGGCGCGCGACTGGCGGCTGAAGAGCTCGCAGCGGTACGCCGCCGGCACGAGCCGCTCCGCGATTCCGTAGGCCTCCTCCGGCTTGCGGCTGTGCTGGCGGGCGCCGCCGCGGATGATGTTCGGGATGCTGCGCCCGTCGAACACGGGCCGGCCCAGCGTGCCGATCAGGAACGGCTCGGCGACGGAGCGCATGATGTAGCCCGTGCCCCAGCGCTGCTTGTCCCAGGTCCCGAAAGTCCGGTACCGGAAGCCCCAGGCCGTCATGACGCGGAAGGCAAGGTCGAGCTTCGGGCCGGTGGCCCAGAGCCACAGCACGGCATCCCCGCGGGCGAGCTGGCCGACGGGCAAAGCGCAGATCGCCTCATCGGACATGCATGCGTACTGCGCCATGGCCGACTTCCTCATGCCCTTCTCGGACCAGAGCTCGTAGGACCACGGCGGGTCGGCCATGATCAGCCCGAAGGAGAGCGGCGGCAGCGGATCAAAGGGCCAGGTCATCGGCACCCCATCAGGGTCTTGATCCGCTCGAAGGCGCGCGGCGGATCGCCGGGCACGCCGTCGTTGAAGGGCTCCAGGCCGTTCCGCTCCCGCATCAGGGCAATGCGGCGTCCGATCAGGCTGAGGAGATCGTGGCGGGCGTCGGCGTCCATCTCCAGGATCCACGCCGCGGCCTCGACGCGCGCGATCAGGGCCGGCCCGTCGGCGAGACCCATCCGGCGCATGAAGCGGTCGAGGTCGCGGATCTCCTCGCCGTGAGGACCGGCGAGCAGCGCCTCGAGCTTCTGCCGCTTCCAGGCCCGGTACTGCTTGGAGAGCTGCTCGTCCTCGCGCAGCTTCTTCTCGCCCTTCAGCCCGAGCCGCATTTGCGCCGATCCCCCGACGCGGGCAGGGCTGCGGGCATGACGGGCCTCGGAATGGGGCTGGAGCGCCACCACGGTCAGAACTCCGTCCCTGGCTCGGGCGCCGGACGCGGCCGCGCCGAGGCTGGCGGCAGCCCAAATGCCGCGCCGGCCGCGAGCGCGTCCTCGACGCAGTCCACCACGTGCACCGGAAAGCCGCGCTCCCGCAGGACGGGAAGGAAGGCGCGCTGACTCGCGCTGAGGCTCCCGCCGGGCGCCTTGACCTCGATGAGAAAGCACCGACCGCCCCGGCCGTACACGATCAAGTCAGGGTGCCCCGCCTCGACGCCCATCTCCTTGAACGCCACGCCCTCGAGCTTGCCGCGGCGGCCGCCGTTCGGCACGTGCACACACAGGCAGTCGAATCGCCGGTGCATGGCCACGACGATCTTGGTCTGGATCACCTGCTCGGGGCGGGCGCGGGTCATCGCCGATCTCCCGCGCGGCCATCGGTCGGCGCTGGCCGGCCCGTCTCCGGCGGCGTGAACTCGGCGGGCCCCCAGGCCCGCCGCTCGCACCATCCGGCCGCGCGCAGCACGGGCGTCGCCCACGAGCCGATCCAGAGCAGCGGAATCGCAGCTCCCCGCAGGACGTCCGCAGCGACGAGGTAAGCGCGGCGCATCACCGGCCTCCCGTCAGCGCGTCGAGCTGAGACTGGATCGCGGCGGCCCGAGCCTCGAGCGCGGCCTGGCGCTCGGCGCGCGCGACGCGGTGGAACCACGCCCCATGCTCATCCGGCCGCATCGCGCACAGGAATGCCGCGCCGTAGGTCGCGATCATGGCGTCATAGGCCGGACCCGACGGGCAGTGCCCCTGGTCGAGCCATTTCCGGACCGTGCTCGACGGCACGCCGGTGTCCGCCTCCACGTAGAGCGCGGTCTTGTTCGGATAGCGCTGGCGCAGGAACCGGCAGGCGCGTTCTGCTAATGTTCGGGCGTCGATCTGCGAAAACTTTCGCACATCATGACCAGACTTTCTCATCCCTCTCCCCGATGCTGTGTGCATCGGGGTTTGGTCTTGAGGGAAGGAGCCTGCAGTGATGGTAGAGGCGAACGACATCTCAGCGCCTCGCCGCGTAAGTGGATGGAGACGCAGGCACACAGGCGCGACCGGCGCTGGCAGGCTGACGGTCGCGCAGAAAGGGCAAACCCCGCCGGACGGAGCGGCGACGGGGATGAGGAGCGCCCGCGCCAGGGTCGTGATCTGGAAGGGAGTACAAGGCGCGGGCGCACGCGCCGCCGAGCGCGGCACGTCGGAATTGCGGCCCCAAAAAGCCCCCCTCTCCGCACCGGGAGAGGGGGCCAGTCAGGGAGGAAACGCCCATGGAGGGCAGTGCTCCAGCCGGGAACGCCAATGCCGGCCGGGGCCTCGGAGCGCCGGCCGGGCGGCCAGCGCGAACAGAATTGCTGGGCTGAGCGACGCGAAGAGGGTTGCGCCCGGTCCGGAACGGACAGGGGCCGGTCGTTGCCGGACCGGGCGCGCCGCCGGCTGGGCCAGGCTTGCTGGACCGGCGGGTCTCGGGGGCGGACGCGGAGCGCATGACGCCTCACGCCTCGCCGCGACTGGACGAGTGAAGACGCTGGACTGGTGCGGGGCTGGTGCCGCCGCTGAGCGCATCGCCGGCCTTCTCGTACACGGGCGGATCGCCGTCGGCGCTGAGGCCACGGACGAGGCGCAGGCCGGTCGGGCCGCTGCTCCACGGCACGGCGTCACCATCAAGGAACTGGTTGAGCCAGTCGCGAAGCTGCGCCGCCTCGGCGCGGTTCAGCTGGAAGTCGGCGAACGGGCCAGCCTCGGGAATCTGGCCGCGCATACGGTTGCCGATCGGAGCGACGCGAAGTGGGCCGATGTTCTGAGGAGCGGCGCGCATCAGGCGCCTCCCACAGCAACTGCAGATGCCGGGCGGCGGAACAGGACGGAACGCCGCCCGGCGCTGCTACCATCGGAAGTGCCAACCAACCCGATGGAGCTGCTGATGACGGAAACCGATGAGGCTCGGTGGCTCGCGCTGTGCGCTGCGGTGCGCGCCCTGGCCATGCACGCTGCGCGTGCGGCCAATCCGGCGCATCCGGCCGACTGGCTGGCGAGCGTCGCCCTCGCCGCTGACGGTCTAGTCAACGCCATGACGAACCCGCACCTGACGGAAGAAGAGCTTGAGAAGGTGACGCAAGCGACCGAGACCACGCTTCGGTTGATCTTCGATCAAGCGGTCTTCCCGGTCCGCGAGGCGTGATTGGCCCCACGACCAAGCCGAGCCTGCATCGCCTGACATGCGGACGATGTGATGGATCGCTGTCCGCTCGACGGTGAAGCGGTGCTTAGTCACGGCGCCGCCTCCGCCATCGTGGGGGAGGACGGCGCGGGGACGGCAGGCGAAGGCGGCCTGTACTCCCTCATAAAGCGGCGAATGGCCGACGCCTTTTCCAGCGTGACGGTGCGGCCCTCGCGCAGGCGAGACACCAGCTTCCCGTCATTCACGCATTTGCGGCCGAAGGTGCTCTCAGCAAGCCGCGTCGCAGTGAGGAAGGCTTCAATCTCGTGAAGCAGGATCGTGGTCTCGCTCATGCCCAGAGAGCTAATGGGCAAATGCCCGCCATGTCAATGGGCATCTGCCATATTGGCGATGGGCGGAATGGTGGGCAGTCTCCCACCATGTTGGGTGACGAGTGGCGGCAGCTGATCGCCGATGAGATCAAGCGACAGGGGCGCGACCTCAAAGAGGTGTCGCTTTCTGCCGGCCTGGGCGAGACGTATGTTCGCGACGCGCTCAAGCGCGGTCGCGGCAAATTAGAGAACCTGATCCGCGTCGCGAGCGTTCTAGGCAAGCCGCCGGAATGGATTACAACATCAAGCAAGACCAAGCCCGGCACGAGAGGGGCCGTCATTCCGGAGGCGAATGCTTCAGCGCCAGTTGCTGCTCCACGTTACGGTGGGCTAATGCCAGTGCTGGGCGTGGCCAAAGGCGGATCAGATGGTCGCCTTATCTTCAATGGACAGGTAATTGAAAGCGTGCCACGACCAGCAGCGCTAGAAAATGTCGAAGGAGCTTACGCGGTTTATGTGAGCGGCGACAGCATGCACCCGCGCTTCAAGGCCGGAGAGCAAGTTTGGGTGCATCCACATCGACCGCCGAAGCGAGGCGACGACGTTGTTGTACAGCTTTATGCCGAGGATGAAGGCGATCCGCCAGAAGGATATATCAAAGAATTCGTCGCATGGACGCCTTCAATGCTAATTCTGTATCAGCACAATCCAGCAGGGGAGTTTGAAATTGACCGGGCCCTGGTCAAGTCTGTACATACGGTAATTGGATCTTTGCGAATTTAGCTTAACCTAGAAGCCTTGTCAGGCTTATTGAACGACCCAGACCGCCCGCGCGAAAGCAAAAACTGCAGTACAGGCGCTTTCCAAGGTCGTCTACCGTTTTGCATCCCTTCTCCAGGCGCCGCAACCGCTCGTCACGAATAATCGTCGAGTGGCCGCAATCCTCACACGTGACCCGCAAAGCGCTAGCGGCACTTAGAGGTGTTCCATGCTTCTCTGATGAGCTGGCGGCACGACGAGCCGCTTTCACCACGGAAGGCGCCCCTCAAAGAACTCCGGAGGCATTTCGCCTCCGGTGGCTAGTACAACAGCATCCGCCCACTCTCCAGTGGCCGGATCACCGGTCCGTGAGAACGCTATTGCCCCGACAACAGGCTCGGCGAGATTTCGCAGGGCCAGCTCGGCCGAGACTTTATTCGACTTCTCGACCGTCTCTATCGGATACACAGCGCCGGTATTGGAATCCTTCTTAAATTGCTGGACGACGTAGTATGTTATCTGGGTCATTCGCAGCCCCTCCCTTGCGGCACTCAATAGTTGCCGCAAGGATAGGAACGAAACAAGCACAAAATTCCAACCTGTGGAATGCTGTGGATGAAGTCGATGGGCGCATGATGGGCTAATGGCGCGGGCTCTTGCCCACTTTCCCATTGACAGGGGGCAAATGCCCATTAAGGTTTGCCCATCCACTTATGGATGGCGTACATGCTCACCCGCCCCCAACCTGACCCCGTTGCCCTGCTCGGCCGCCGCGAGCCGCCCCGCACCTACCTTGCTCACTTTGTCGATGCCTCGGGCCGGAAGTGGATCGAGGAGACCACCATCGACAACGGCCTCACTGCGATCGCGGCGTGGCTGGCGCGCGATGAGCGTCAGGGCTCGACGCTGAAGGAGGTCTACGAGCTCGACATCACCGACCCGCTTGTGCCGGTCGCACGCAACGTCACAGCGATGGCGCTCGGGAAGGTCGTCGATCTGATCGACTGGGACGACGAACGCGACGCGCTGCCCGTGAGCCTGGAGGATGCGGCCCGGCGTCATGGGGTCAAGGGTCCGGCCGAGAAGGTGCCCGCCGACGTGCTGCCCTTCACCCGCTTGACGCCCGCGTGTGTCGGCGTCGCGACCCGCTGGTGAGGAGGGGCGGATGCGCCTTGCTCTCCGCCTCGCCGCGCTCGACCGCGGCTGCCGCACCGCCGCCCAGATCACCGCCCGGGCCGGGCTTCTCGTCGTGATCGCCGCGAGCTTCGCGGCCATCGGGAAGTGGCTGTGATCAGCACCGGCGACCTCGTCCTCCTCATCGCAGCCGTCGCGCCGATCGCCCTCGGGATCCTGCTCGGCCTCGCCGGGTCCCGCCGCCTCACGGGCGAGGGCGCCGACGCCACGCTCGGGTGGTGCGTGCTCGGGCACCTGCAGGTGCTCTGGCGGAGAGGCCGGCCGTGACCCGCCGACCCGAGCCTGAGACCCCGACCGAGCGGCGCACCCGCCGCGCCGCCGACCGCCTGGAGCGCATCACCGCGGTGGCCCGTGCGGAGGGCGCCAGCGCCCGCCATCTCGCCGTCATCACCGCGGCCCGCATCGCCCGCCTGCAGGCGCGGGCCGGGTCCGACGCCACCCCCGCCCAGGAGGACTGACATGCCGATTCCTGCCGACCAGACGCTCGTGCGCGGGGACGTGATCCTCGTGCGGGCCGTGGTGGAGTTCGTCTCCCCGACCGATCCCGACACGATCTACGCGACTGCCGAGGATGGCGGCACTGGGATCACGACGCGCCGCCAAGAAGCTGACCTCGCCGAGACGCTGATCGCGGTCGGCGATGAGGTCACCCTGGCGGACGCCGAGGGCGAGGAAGACCTCCGCGGCATCGTTCGAGCTGTCGACGGCGAGGACGTCTGGGTGCGCTGGAGCTCCGCCCTCGCCGCGGCGCCGGTCGTGGACCGCTGCCTGCTGATCCGCACCCGCACCGCCGACGAGATCGCTGAGGCCGCGCGCAACACCGCCGCCTGCCTTGCCGCCGCCGAGTAGCCCCCAGCCTGGAGCCGCCCCGTGAGCACCGCTTCGCACGCCGTCACCCTGCGCGACGACACCCAGCCCCTCGCGCCCGCCGTCTCGGAGACCGCCGCGATCGTCCAGATGATCGAGCGCGCCGCCTCAAACCCGGCCGTCGACATCGACAAGCTGGAGCGCCTCCTAGAGATGCAGGAGCGCGTGCTGGCCCGCAACGCCCGCGCGGCCTTCGCGGCCGCTTTCGCCGGCATGCAGCAGGAGCTCCCCACCATCCCCGAGCGCGGCCGGGGCGACAGGGGCATGAAGTACGCCCTCTGGGAGGACGTGAACGAGGCCATCAAGCCGGTGCTGGCCCGGCACGGCTTCGGCATCAGCTTCAAGACCGGCCGCACGCCTGAGCGCGTCAGCGTCACGGCCATCCTGATGCACCGGGACGGCCACAGCGAGGAGACCACCCTCGAACTGCCGGTCGACAGCTCGGGCTCGAAGAACGCCGTGCAGGCGGTGGGCTCCTCGACCTCTTACGGCAAGCGCTACACCGCGGCGGCTCTGCTCAACCTCACCAGCCGCGGTGAGGATGACGACGGGCGTGCGGCCGGCCTGGGCCCGCGCATCACCGAGGATCAGACCATCGAGCTGCGCGACCTTGCCCGGGAGGTCGGGGCCGACCTGCCGCGCTTCCTCGCCACCATCCGCGTCGACAGCCTCGCGGAGATCCGCGCCGACAAGTTCGAGGAGGCCAAGCGCCTGCTCGAGCGCAAGAGGGGGCGCTGATGGCCGCGATGGTCCAGGGCAGCCCGGCCTGGTTCGAGGCCCGGCTCGGCCGGGTCACCGCCTCGCGCGTGGCCGAGGTGATTGGCCGCACGGCCAAGGGCACGTGGACGGCCGAGCGCGCCCGCTACCGCGCCCAGCTCGTCGCCGAGCGCCTCACCGGGCAGGTCGCCCATCACTATGTCAGCGTCGAGATGATGTGGGGCACCGACCACGAGCCCCACGCGCGTGCCGCCTACGAGTTCCTGTTCGACAGGCCCGTCGTGCAGGTGGGCTTCGTCGACCATCCGACGATCGCCATGGCCGGCGCGAGCCCGGACGGTCTGATCGGCGCGGACGGTCTGGTCGAGTTCAAGTGCCCGAAGACCGAGACGCATCTGGCGACCTGGCTTTCGGGGGCGGTGCCCGAGGAGTACCTGCCGCAGGTGCAGTGGCAGATGGCCTGCACCCGCCGCGCCTGGTGCGACTTCGTCTCCTTTGATCCGCGCGTGCCGACTGACCTGCAGCTCTTCTGCACCCGGGTGGCACGCGATGAGGCGATGATCGCGGGGCTGGAGCAGGACGTCGCGGGCTTTCTCGCCGAGGTCGACGCTCAGGTGGCGCAGTTGCTGGCGCTCGGGCAGCGGAGGGCCGCCTGATGCTGCCCGCCGCCGAACCCCACACCCGCGCGGAGATCGCGGAGCGCCTCAGAACGATCGGCATCCGACAGAGCGCCGCCGCGCGCCGCCTCCTCGACGACGCCGATGCGCGCGCCGACGACCGCCACCTTCAGCCCGAGGACGCCTGATGCAGCCCATCGTCATGACCACGGCCGCGGCTCCGCGCTCGCTCGGCGAGCGCATCCAGCGCCGCCGCCGCAGGCTGGGCATCCTGCAGTCCGAGCTCGCACGGGCCATCGGCTACGGCCCGGGGGCGATCTCCCGGTTCGAGCGGGGCCACCGGGTGCCGCGCGAGGTGCTGCCGCGGCTCGCGGCCGCGCTGCAGGTCGATGTCGGCGAGCTGCTCGCGGATGCCGCGGCCATCGAGCCGTCGCGCGAGGAATGCGAGCTGCTGCAGGCCTACCGTGCGCTGCCCGACAGCGGGCAGGCCGAAATCCGCAGCCTGATGGCCGCGCTTGCCGCCGGGAGGGTCGCGCGATGATCGATCCTGCCATCGCCGACCTGCGCGAATTCGACTGGCCCAGCCTCGCCGCCGCCGCCCGCATGGAGGCCGACGGCAAAAGCGGCGTGCTCGCTCAAGCCGTGGACTGGCAGGCGAACCTCGTCGGCGCCTTCCCGGGCACCCACCGCAAGTCCCGACAGGTGATCGCGCATGTGCGGGCGCAGCGGGACGACCTGCGCCGCCTCCAGGTGCTGGCCGAGATCTTCGAGCGGCACGGCGAGCAGCTCGTCCCGATCGTCGAGGCGCTGGAGGCGGGCCGGGAGGTCGTGGTCCGGCAGAGCCGGGCGGCGGAGATGGTCCGCTGCAGCGCACCGATGCGAGTCCCCTGGCCGATGATGCGGCGGCCCGGGACGGTGATGGGGCCGGTCGTGGTCGCGATGGCGGCGGAGGTGCGGTGATGCGCTCCGACCTCGTCGACCTGACGGTGCGCCTGCACCACGAGACCGCGCGCGCCGTCCTCGTCTCGACGGACGGCAACCGCGAGAAGGCGGTCTGGATCCCGAAATCCGCCTGCGAGATCGAGCTGGACGCGGGGAAGGCCACCCACACCCTCACGCTGCCCGAGCGGGTCGCCGTCGAGAAGGGGCTGGTCTGATGGTTGGCACCTTCCTCATCGCCGCAATCGGCTACGGCGCAGCGATCTTCTTCGTGCTGAGCGCGGCAATCAACTTGGTTGAGTTAGCCAAAGCTCCAGCGGAAGCCCGACATCGTCTAGCCGCGGCGATTGCCTGCACCCTGAACTTCGGGATCGCTCTCGCCTTCGCTGCTGTCACCCGCTGGCTGCTCGGGGGTGCGCTGTGAACCTCCGCGCCGAGACCCTTCACGACCCGTTTCTGACCGGCAATGGCGAATGGTGCTCGTCGTGCTGTCCGAACGGCGCTCCCAGCCCTCATCACCCCCGCTGGCTCGGGCTGCTGACGCTCACGGACGCCGGCCGGGCCGCGCTCGGAGTCGCCGCATGAACTGCCCCCTTGTGATCGACTCCTTCGCGGGCGGCGCGCGTTCTCTAGTGCAGCGTGTAATCTCGGACGTCGTACTGGCGGCGGAGTTCGCTCACGAGCCCTGCAATAGCGCGAGCCAGCGCCTGATTATCTCGCTTGGACATCCCTTTGGTTTCAATGGTAAAACCCGGGCAGTCTTCGCTCTCAAGAGCAGTCTCGAACTCAATCGAAAGAAGTTTTTCGCCGTCAGGAAGGCATTGAATTTCCTCCCAGACGAGGGTTGCGATTTGCGCCCACGTCTTTCGCTCACGCTGCATCTGGGCGACTCCCACCAAAGACTGAGTGTGCGCCTCGAGCGGGCTGCTGTCACTCACATTCGTGGCGGAGCCACGCGATGACCTCCGCCCGCCTCACGGGCCTGCCCGTTGTCAAAAACAGACGAACTTCTGGACCGCCGGCCAGCACCCGCACAATTCCCACATCACCTCTCCCAGGGATCATTGATGATGCCATGGAAGTGAAGGACTGCATCGCGCAGAGCCTTAGAGCCGCCTTCCAGGCGGTCAGCTTCGATCCAGAGCTCGCGTGGAGCTCCCGAGCCGCTCACCCGCACGACATTAACCGCAATCTTCCGCACAGGCAGAGCAGAGCCAGCATTCTGGTTAAGTCGAAAGATGAGCCCTCTCTGCTTAATACCCATGACTCTGACGTTATGAATTTTATCCCAGGAGATCCAATCGGTCGAGACACGTCTATCGAAAATACCGCGACGCCCAACGGAGACGACTACACCCATTCTAAACAGCTCGACCCCCATAATAATCATGTATATACCAAAGAACGCCATTCCAGACACTGTTATAAATTCGCCTACGCCACCCACAATCAAACTTTTCTGTTCGAACAGCATGGTGCGGACGTAAACAATGCCAGCAGACACAACGAAGAATATTGCCGTAATAGCAAATATCAAAGCCTCCTTTTTCTTAGAGATTCGAAAATCAATCTGATCTGGGTTGGGCATCACCGCCCTCCTCTGTCGGACGATGACGTTACCACGCCGCAGATCTCGCGGCATAAAAACTGCGGGGCTAAGGCGACATTAAGCTGGGGCGCTGACCTGCACCGGGCTCAACCGAGGAACATCACGCCCATTTCAGCCGGCTTCTGCCACACGACTTGGCAGCGCTACGCGTCGCCCTTTTCCTCCCCACTCCGCCCTCACGGCGATCCCATCCCTCATCCGCCGCAGGAGATGATCGTGGCTGAGACCCTCTCTGCCGCCCGCAAGCGAATGAACGACCGTCAAGACGTGCGCCTCTGTATGGGCGCTGCGAATAGGCGTACGATCATCGCCCATGAGACGGATGAACCCAGACTCCCTCTGGCACTGGTCGGAAGTCGCAGGACTGACGTTGCTCGTGCTCGGGCTTGCGATCGCAGAGGTGATGTAACTCCGCCCTCAGGTGGAGCGCACGCCTCCTTGGACAAGGAGGCGCACCGTGGCGACTGACCCGCGCCCGCGCCGCCCACGAGGCGAGCTTTTGCGTCCGCCGGCCTCAACCCAGTTGCCGGACGACAATGAGCGGAGACGGGGTGATCACTTCCATGTAAGTGCCTGGTCCGCGGGGCTGATCTGGGCCAGGAATCCCCTGCCAGTAAAGATCGGCTGTGATCTCGGCCCCCGGTCCGCCGCGCATCACCATCTCGGCCAGGTTCCAGTCGCCGTGGTGCATGAGCGGATTTCGCTCGGTGGTCTCGACCTCGTACAGCGGTTCTCTGACTCGGCTTGGATGCCGTGCCATCTGCTCTTCGACGTACTGCCGGATGTCCGCCTCAGTCGGGCATGTAAACACACATCGCAATCGCGATGGCTTCTGGGGGTGGCGACGGGTTCTGATCCTTTCGAGCACTTGCTCGCGGGAGAAGTGATAATGTGAATGCCGAGATATGCCGATCATTCGGCCGTAATGGCCGGGATGAATGATATCTCCGTTCTTCCGATAGTGTCGGGATGCATAGAAGAGACGAGCCATGATTGAGAGTGTGGCAGCCATGACGAGCGCCGTCTACCCTCCAGGCAGCGGGGTGAGCTCCATGCTGATCCGCCACCTCGTGACCGGCAGCTTCGTGCGTGGTTCGCAGCATCTAATGGGTTATGAAATCTCTGACGTCGTAACGACCGTAGAACCGATAAATTAGCTTAATAATTTTATGAGCTACGGCGAGTTTTTCATCGTCGTTGCCGCTCTGAAAGTTGACAACAAATCCAGGAAACTCTCGGTAGTCATGGCTAGGCGTAAACCTAAAACTTATCACGCGTTCTCCGCCGGGGTCGCTGCGAAGATGCTCCAGTATCATGTCGGCAATTTCCGACCGCGTTCTCCGCTCACGCTTCATGGAGGCGTTCTCCGCCAAAACCCGGGCGTGCGCTTCGGCAGAGCGACTGTCAATCACATTGACGGGATGGCGATCCGATGACCTCCGCCCGCCTCACAGAGCTGTTCGCTAGCAGCCCGGCCCGCCTCGTGTATGACCAAATAGCCGCTTCGGCGCTCATGGGTTCGCAGATCTCACCAGCTCCCGACGACTCGATGGAAGCGGTTCACGGCGGCGTGGAGCGCACCGAAGCCTCCCTTCAAGCTGTCCGCCTCAATCCAGAATTCGTCCGGCGCACCAGACGCATTGTTTCGCGCTATACTCTTCTGGTAATCTCGCAAAGGCAGAGAAGTGATTTTATTTTTATCAATACGGAAAATAAGTCCATTCTGCCAATTTTGGTTAAGAACACTTACATTCCTAATCGCACTCCACGGAACCCAGTCTGTGGAAACACGTCGATCAAATATACCTTTGGAACTGATGGACACGACGGCGCCTGTTCTAAGCAGTTGAAGCAGCATATAAACAGCATAAATTCCAAAGAATGTTGCGCCAAATATGGATGCAAACTCAACGACCCCGCCTTGAGACATGCTATTCCAGCCATCGACCCCAGGTCTTGTGAGAATGAGAAAAACACAACCTGCAAAGAAAAATGCTACGACGACAAGAACTGCAGCATCCATTTTTTTAGATTTTTTGAATGTGATTTGGTCTTCTTCAGCCATAAGCGCCTCCATTTTTCATTCGGCGACAATATCACGCCGCAGATGCAATGGCACAAAATTCGCGATTGCTTGCAACGCTTACTTCGAGGAGGGGCCACCATCGGCTACTGCGGTAAAGGTCTCGGAGGCAGACAGCTGATTTCAGCACCTTTCCACTTGGTGTTGGAGCGTCATCCCGCTCGCTACACGCCCAGAGCGCCCCGATCCCTCATCCGCAGGAGATGACCGTGGCTGACGTCAGCACAAAGAACCCCGCGCGGGTCTGCCGGATTGAAGACCTGTTCGCGGTCGACGGAAGCCCGCCGCCCGAACTGACGGAGGCTCTGACCGCCTACCTGTCGGCCTTCGCCGCCCCGGTGCGACGCGACGGCGAGATGCGCTGCCTCTGCTGCGATGAGCCGATCAACGGTCTTCGCGCAGCGCTCGGCATCGGCGTCGCCTGTCGGTGGGCGCTCACGCACGGCGAGGCCGCCTGTTCCGGCTGCGGCTGGCCGGCTCGCGGCATGCACTACGTCACGGATGCGGATGGCCGAAAGGTTGCGACCCTCCGCAACGTCTTCCTGGCCTACCACCCCGATCAGGTCGTGCGGGCTCCCGCCGTGGAGGCGGAGCATGCCTGACCACCTCTCCCTCCTCGACCTCATCAGCATCGCTGCCGCGGCCGTCGAGCTGCTCGTCGCTGCCGTCTGGCGGATGCCGGCGGCGGTGGTGGCCGACATCGCGAGCGTCTTCGGCCAGAGCCCGGCTTTCTCTTTCCTGGGAGCATGACCTTGTCCCGTCGCATCTACGTCGCCTCGTCCTGGCGCAACCCGAGGCAGCCGGCGGTCGTCGCCGCGCTGCGCGAGGCGGGCCACGAGGTCTACGACTTCCGCAACCCCTTCAATGGCGTGCCGGGCTTCGCATGGTCGGAGATCGACCCGAATTGGGAGGCGTGGTCGGCTGCGGAGTACCGGCGCCTGCTGACCACGCACCCGATTGCCGCCCCCGGCTTCGTCAGCGATCTGCGCGGCATGCAGTGGGCCGACACCTGCGTCCTCGTTCTGCCCTGCGGGCGCAGCGCACACCTGGAGGCCGGCTGGTTCTGCGGCGCCGGCAAGCGGTGCCTGATCCTGACCCAGGATGGTGAGGAGCCCGAGCTGATGGCGCTCCTTGCCACCGACATCTGCATCTCGCTCGAGGAGGTCCTGCAGCGGCTCGCGGGCGGTCCAGGCCCGCTCGCCATGGCTGCGGAGTAAGGCCATGACGACCGAGACCCAAGCCGCGGCTGCGGCCGGCCCGGCCTTCCCCCGCTTCGACGGCGCCGATGTGTGGGTCACCCTCACCAACGAGGAGAAGGCCGAGATCGGCGCTATCGCGATCGAGCTCGTCGTCACCCGGCGGCTGTGGCAGCGCGTCCATGAGGATGGGCTGAGCGACATCATCCAGCGCGCTGCGGGCGTCGCGCTCCAGCTGCTGCCGCATCTCCTCGACCAAGCCGTATCCGACGTGCTGCCGGACGGCGCGCTGGAGGCCGAGGACGGCATCACACCGCGCGTCCCGTCGCTCCTCGGCGGGATCTGCCGCGACTGCGGCTGCACCCAGGAGGACGCCTGCCCGGGCGGTTGCGGCTGGGCCGGCGAGGACCAGTGCACCGCCTGCGCGGCCGAGAACGCCCCCACCCCGGGCCGGATCGAGCTTTGACCCGGAGGCAGTGCATGGCCGAGAACAGCAAGATCGAATGGTGCCACCACACCTTCAATCCCTGGGTGGGCTGCACGCGGATCAGCCCGGCGTGCGACCATTGCTACGCCGAGGCCTGGGCCAAGCGCACCGGGCAGCCGCACCTCTGGACCGGCGAGCGCCGCCGGACCAGCGCCTCGAACTGGCAGCAGCCGCTCAAGTGGGACCGCGCCGCGGCCGCGGCCGGCGAGCGGCATCGGGTCTTCTGTGCCTCGCTCGCCGACTTCTTCGACAATCAGGTGCCGAGCCGCTGGCGGGACGATGCCTGGCACTTGATCAACCAGACCCCGCACCTCGATTGGATGCTGCTGACGAAGCGCCCGCAGAACATCGCCAAGATGCTGCCGGGCCCGGCGATCGGCGCGCCGGCCTGGGGCGAGGGCTGGCCGAACGTCTGGCTCGGCACGACGATCGAAGACCGGGCCCGGCTGCGGAACCTCGAGGCGTTGAGGGCCGTGCCGGCGCGGGTGCGGTTCCTGTCGTGTGAACCGCTGCTCGAGGACCTCGGTCAGGTCGACCTCACCGGCATCCACCTTGTCATCGTCGGCGGCGAGAGCGGCCCCGGTGCCCGGCCGATGCATCCGGATTGGGCCCGGTCGCTGAGAGATCAGTGCCAGACGGCCGGAGTGGCATTCCACTTCAAGCAGCACGGCCACTACGCCGAGGTAAGCCCCGAGGATCATCACCGGGATTACATCCGCGCGGCCAACGGCAAGGGCCCCTGGCCCTTCGATCGTGTTGTTGACCGCGATGGCACCGTCCTGCCTGGCGACAGCATGTGCATCGGGACGCGCGTCTACATGCGCCCGATGGGCAAGAAGGCCGCCGGCCGCCTCCTCGACGGACGCACGTGGGACCAGATGCCGGAGAAGCGCCATGTCGGGTGACTTTTCCCGTCTCGCCCTCAATGAAGCAGCGCCAGAGGCATCCCGGCGCTTGTTTAGTGGAATTCAGGCAAAATCCCTAGAACGTGTAGAGCAGGATCCCGGCAATACCGAGGGAGAAAGCTGCCAGCAGCAGAAGGCTGTTGCTCCGATCGTCGCGCCACTCCCGACCCGCGAAGCTGATGATAAAGATCACGGCGCCGACTGCAGCCATGAGCACCCCGATCATTTTCATCTTGCGCGACCTTTCAAGGATGTGCGTGCAAGACATGGCTATTGTGAAGCGGGGAAACCTACAAGATCGACTGCCGGGGCAGCGGCCGTGTGGATTGTGGCGCGGGGCAACCTCGTGCCGCCTGGGCTCCACGCGGATCGTGTCGCGGCCGCGCTGTCGCTCGACGGGCGGCGCCCGCTCTACGCGTTCGGCACGACCAACGACGCGGCGCCGATCCATCCGATGGCCCACGGCCGCCACGCGTGCCCGACGGCGCGCCGCTTGTGGTGTGGCGCAAAGGGGAGGGCAGCCGGTGAGCACCTTCGACACCATCGTGCTCGGCGCCGTCACGCTCTACGCGCTCTTCGGCGCCACCCGCTACGGCTGGCGCGCCTTGCACTGGCTGGGCTGCAGCATCGGCCTGATCGGGCTCGCACTGGCGAGCCTCGGACGCAACAACGAAGAGAGGAGGTGAGCCATGCGCAGGGCTGAGCGCATCCCCAGCCGAGAGGAGATCACCGACGAGACGCCGCTTCGCCTGGAGGCCGCTGCAGCCCTCGGATGGCCGGGCGGCGGGATGAGTGTCTCGACGCTGCGCCGCGAAATTGCACGGGGACGGCTTGCCGCAGAGCTGGTTGGCGGCAAGCACTGGACAACTCTCGCCGCGATCAGGGAGCTTCGTGAGCAATGCCGCGTCCAAGCCTCGGCGCCCGCCTGCAATTCATCGAGTCTGACGGCTTCTGGTACATCCGGGACGGGTCACGGCGGCGCAGCACTGGCTGCCCTAGAGAGGACCGCGCAGGCGCTGAGCGAGCACTCGCTGAATACCTCGCGACGAAACACGAGCCTAGCTTCGGCCGAGGCCATCCTGATGAGGTCAGCATCATCGACGTCCTCATCCTCTATGCGACCGAGCGAGGGCCGCACACGCGCCGGCCGGACGTCATCGCGAGCGCCGTCCGGCACCTCGGGCGGTTCTGGAACGGCAAGGTCGTAGGCCAGATCACCCCGGGGCTATGCACCGAATATGTGAAGTGGCGAACCGGGCAGGCACAGGCCCGGTTCACGAAGTCGGAAGCCCCGCCAAAGGTGGGGGACCAGACCGCACGCCGCGAGTTGGAGGTTCTGAGCGCCGCGATCGGGCACGCCTACCGGGAGAGGAAGCTGCGCTTCTTGGTGCCGGTCGCCTTGCCGGCGAAGAAAGAGTCCCGCGAGCGGTGGCTCTCCCGGTCCGAGGTCGCCCGATTGCTATGGGCCGCGTGGCGGCAGGACCAGGGCAAGAGCCGGCATCTTGTGCGCTTCATCCTCATCGCCCTTTACACCGGGACGCGCCACGACGCTGTGCTGCGGCTTCGGTGGACCCCATCAACGGACTCGGGCTGGATCGATCTCGACCGCGGAGTCATCTACCGGAAGGGCTCGGGCGAGAAGCAGACCTCGAAGCGCCGGACGCCCGTCCCGATCTCGAATCGCCTCCTGCCCCACCTGCGGCGCTGGCGCCGATCGAGCACCACTCATGCGGTCGAATACGCCGGCGGCCCGGTCGGTAGCATCAAACGCAGCTGGAATAGCGCCCGCAACGATGCCGGCCTCGGCCCCGAGGTCGTGCCCCACATCCTGCGGCACACGTTCGCTACATGGGCCGTTATGGACGGCTTGCCGTTCGGCAAGGTAGCAGCTGCGCTCGGCACGTCCGAGCGGATGGTGCAGCAAGTCTATGGCCACCACGCTCCGGAGCACCTGCGCGACGTCGTCAACGCCGTCGGCCGGCAGGCGAAGCTCCGCCGGATCTGACGCGTCGGAAGACGACAGGAACCCGACAGAAACGACAAGAATGGGTGAGAACGAACGGTGAAGAACGAGGGCTTGGCCAGAGAGCGCCGTAGGGAAGAACCGGCCGAGCGAAACGTTTACACCGAGAGGGTCGGCGGTTCGAGCCCGTCACCGCCCACCAACGGCTTCAAGGACTTGGCGGATTTTCGACTTGGTGGATTTTCCGCTGAAGGACTGAGGGCCTTCCCCCAGAAATCCCCCGAGGTCCCCGGCCACCGATCGGTGAGCCCGGGAGCCTCGGAGTTCGACCTATGCCGCGAAGGCCGCCGCGGCGCGCCCGTGCGCAGGATCCAAAGCATGCCGTTGAGGATCCGGCGGCGATCCCCCGCCGGTGAACCCCTTACAGAGACGCCCTGGACCCTCCGGAGCCGGCGGCCTCAGGCCGGCTCGTCCCGCAGGACGTGGTAGAGCAGGATGGCCGCGGCCGTGGCCGTCCCGATCCCGCCGAGCCGGAAGTCGCCGAGGCTCACCGTGAAGTCCCCGGCCCCGAGCACGAGCGTCGTGCCGACCGTGAACAGGGTCCGGGTTCGCGAGAAGTCGACCCGGTTCTCCACGAAGATCCGCCCCGCCGCGGCGGTGATCAGCCCGAAGACCACCACCGACAGGCCGCCGATCACCGGCCCCGGGATCACCAGGATCGCAGCGCCGAACTTCGGCGACAGCCCGAACAGGATGGCCACGAGGCCGGCTGTGGCGAAGACCAGGGTCGAGTAGATCCGCGTGACCGCCATCACGCCCATGTTCTCCGCATAGGTCGTCACGCCGGTCCCGCCAAGCGCCCCCGACAGCATCGTGGCGAGCCCGTCACCCAGGAAGGCCCGGCCGAGATAGGGGTCGAGGTTGCGTCCGGTCATCGCCCCGATGGCCTTCACGTGTCCCAAGTTCTCCGCGACGAGCACCACCGCGACCGGGGCGATCAGCCAGATCGCTTCCGGCTCGAAGACCGGCGCGGCGAAGCGGGGCCAGCCGAACCAGGGCGCGTCCGCCACCCGCGCGAGGTCGAGGGGCTTGGCGAGCCCGAGCCCGTTCGCCAGCACGGCGTACAGCAGGGTGGCGGCGGCGGCCCCGATCAGCAGGGGCAGCCGCCGGGCCGCCCCCGGCAGGTAGGCGGCCGCGAGGCCCACCGCCGCCACGGTAAAGAGGCCCACGCCCAGATCGAGCCCGGAGCCCGAGATGCCCTTCACGCCGATCGGCGCGAGGTTGAGGCCGATCGCCCCGACGATGGCCCCCGTCACGGCGGGCGGCATCAGCCGGCCGATCCAGGCGTCGCCCGCGAGCATGACCACCGCACCGATCAGGGCGTAGACGGCCCCGGCCGCCACGATGCCGCCGAGGGCCACCGCCAGGTTCGGGTTCGGGCCGCTGCCGCCGTAGCCCGTGGCGGCGATCACCACCGCAATGAAGGCGAAGCTGGAGCCGAGGTAGCTCGGCACCCGTCCGCCGACCACGACGAAGAACAGGAGCGTCGCGATTCCGGAGAGCAGGGTGGCGAGGTTGGGGTCGAACCCCATCAGCACCGGCGCCAGCGCGGTCGAGCCGAACATCGCCACGACGTGCTGGAGCGCGAGCACGAGCATCTGGCCGAGCGGCGGCCGCTCGTCCGGCTGGATCACCCCGCCCCGGGTGAGCCGCCAGCGCGGAAAACCCGGCTCCCCTCCCCGCCCCTGCTCCCTCGACACCATGCGGCCTCTCCCCCCGTCGCATCCACGCGGGGCATTAGAGCAGAACGCGGCCGCGCCGTAGGGGCCGGAATCCGCTTCAACCACCTCGCCATGGTCGCGCCCGGCATGATCATGCTCTGGCTCAAATGAGTTTGTAGAGACGCCCTAAGCAGGTTTCGGAACAGTGCCCCGCGATTTTCCGACAAGAACCTGCGACAGACCAAGGACCTCAGCAGGCGAAGTGGTGGCACGCCAACGCAAGCCTGCTTAGCCGCGCCGCCGCCCAAAATAGAAACTGACGTGCGTGGAAGCAGCCCCGCTCCTCATGCTGAGGTGCAGGATGTGGGTGGATGCGCCGAGTGGATGGATTCGATCCCGGGCTCCGCACCCACGACGATTCCGCGCTCGATCAGGGGCGCATCAGGAGAGCGAAACTGGAGCGCGCGCCCGGCCGGGAGTACCGTGTGGCCACTGGAGAGGAGGCGCCGATGCCAAAGTGCATGACCAGGGCGCTCGCACTTCTTGTCCTGCTGAGCCCAGCCGCTCTTGCTCAGGCGCGCGACACCCCGCAACGGAGCCGGGACGAGGCTCCGAACATGCCGCCCGCGCAAGAAACCATCCCGGAGCGCATCCGGCAGATCGATCCTGACACCACCGGCACCATTCCTGGTGCGCCCTCCCGAGACCGCAATCTGAGGATGCGCCGTCCGGCATCTCGCATTCTCATCGGGTGAATGAGGCAGGCACGGCCTCTCCGGATCAGGGGCCGTGCCGAGGATCGGGCCCGTGCTGCCGGAGAACAGGTCTGCCAGGCGTGCGGAGGTCATGAGGTCACTCCACGGCCTGGAGTGTGGACAACGCTCGTAATGGCTGCCACACTCTCAATTATGGCTCGTCTCTTCTATGGATACCGACACTATCGGAAAAATACAGATATCATTCATCCCGTCCATTACGGCTGAATGATCGGCATATATCAGCATTCACATTGTTGTTTCTCCCGCCAGCAAATGCTCAAATGGATCGGAACCCGTCGCCACCTCTACAAGCCATTGCGATTGCGCTGTGTGTTTACATGCCCGACTGAGGCGGATATCCGGCAGTACGTCGATGAGCGAATGGCACGGCATCCCGGCCGAAGCTGGCTCAGGCCGAGTAACGGCATCGGCGCTTGGCTTGCGATCTCATCCGCGTCGCTCTGGGCGAGGTCGATTGCACGGCAGCCGAGAGGGGCCATCCGGTGATGCCGGGTGCAGAATGGATGCAGCAGGCAGTCGCCGAGTTGACGCGTCGCTATCAGGGAGCGCGGGGCAGGCAGTCCAGGGGGCTCGACAGTGATCCGGCCATTATGTCCCTGGCGCCCGCCTGATCCGCCCGATCCCTGAGCCGGCTTCTCCATAGGGTGGACCATGTCAATCGGTCCGATCTCGACCCTCTGCGGAAGCTGAGCCGACAGCCGCTTCGCGCCACGAGCCGACCTTCGATCATGACATCGGCAGCGGTGGCCCGAACTGTCAAGGAAGAGTCTTCCCCGATCAAGCACAGCGCTCCGGCTGGGGTAAGCTCCGATGCCGAACGGCAGGGCTGAAAGCCCTTGAGGAGGCGACGATGACCTCATGCGTCAAGACCGCCACAAGCGACAACATGACACGGACATGGCACCCGGTGCATGCGCCTGAGCTCGCGTTCCCCTGGTGCGATCAGGCCCACGCCGATTTCGACTACGCGACCCTTGACGTCCCGGGGATCTTCGTGACCGGTGTGCGGTCCGACAGCGCCACGACCGATGCCGTCGTCGTCACCGCCAGCGACGTGACCGGCGGCACCACCAGCGCCGCCCTGTATCAGGGCTCGCTGCAGGACCTCGCGTCGGCGCCCGCGAGCCAGTGGAACGTGCTCACGCCGGTCTTCCCGGGCCAGACGGTAACCAGTTCCACCTTCTACGGCCCGAACACCCCCAGCTTCGACCCGAGCCTCGGTGATGGGGAGGTCCGCGCCGTCGGCAGCTACAAGTATGCCGAGGGCCTGTCGGGGCCCGACTTCGACCACGGGATGATCTACCAGGGGCCGGCCAACGGCGTCGGGGGCACCTGGACCCAGATCGACGCCACCAGCCTGGTGGGCGCCGGCGATACGCTGCTGGACACGATCGCGCACAGCACCATGGGCGATCTGGTCGTGGGCAACTACGACACCAGCCTCTCGACCGGCCACGCCTTCATCTACGACATGGCGAGCGACCAGTGGACCGACCTGAACCCCGCAGGCTCGCTGAGCGTCACCGCCTATGGCATCTGGCAGAACGGCGACAGCACCAGCACCTCCTATACGATCGCCGGGGGCTACAGCGACCTGAACAGCCTCGGCCTGGATGCGGGGTACTTGGTCGACTACGACTCCGCCACGCACGCGTTCAGCCACTTCACGACCTTCGAGTTTGACAACCAGCCGCTCGCCGCGCTGATCTCGCATTTCGACGGGATCACCGGCACGGCGGACGGCTACAACCTCACGGGCGACTTCGTCCGCGGCGAGACCGAAGGCGCGTTCTTCGCCCAAATCGAGCGGCGGGCGGACGGCAGCTTCGCCGAGCCGCTCTGGACCGAGATCGCCTACCCGGGGGAGGATGTGACCTTCACCAGCGGGAACACCGTTATCGACGACACGGTACTCGGCATCTACGTCGCCGGCGGAGAGACGCATAGCTTTGTCGCCAGCGCCGCGGTGCCGGAGCCCGACCCGCTGGCGAGCTGCGGGCGCAGCTGGGAAAGCTGGGGCTGATCGGGTTGCGCTCGCGGCGCGCTTGCTGAGGTGGGATTGGCACGAGCGCCGAGGTCCGGAGCGGGTCAGCCTCGGTCATTGCAGAAGGTGTAGAGGGCTACTTTCCACCATAGCGGCCCCCTCATAGCCAAGCTGATTGGGCTTTGACCCTGATCCGCCCGCGCCCGGAGCCAGTACGCCCGCCTCGCCGCAGCCACATCCTTTGGGGGCGTCCGGTCCGACATGCACCACATGCAGGATGAGGCAGCTCGGAAGATAGTAGAGCAGATTCATGCCCTGATCTGCGAGCACATCAATGAAGAGTTCATCCTCTGAAGTGCGACGATCAGCTGGGATAATTTAGTTCTGCCCCCAGGCTACCTTTCGAAGTCCTGCTTTGCGCCAGAACTCGCAATTGGGTCAGAAATCGGACTACATCCCGGACCACACAAATATCTGTGTATTTCATGTGAATTTCCCGGCTCTTTTGAAGGAACGCGGACCCGGATTTCCCGACGTTCAATTGCATTGGTTGGATGAACATCCGCTCCGCTGACGACCTGGACTCGCGCATTGAGAATCGTTCTACCATTACTGTCGAATAATATTATACTCGTGGTCCCAAGCTCTTTCCCGGTAATGACAAGCGTATTGACGTTCGTATGAGTTGCGTCGGCAACCTTAGGATCCCCTATCACAACGGCCTGGACGGGCCGCTTTGGCTGCAGGACCATTGTGAGGCCTCGCTCCAGTTCAATCACATCTTCAGCGGCAGCAGGACGCATCGAAGGGAGAAGTATAATTGCAACATAAGCGCCCAATAGTAGGTTGCGCAACATTTACATCCCTCTTTCCAGGCACTTTACTCAGGGGGCGTGGTCACCGCTTCCTTAGCTTCGGTGGTTTCACTGGGCCTCACCTTTGCCTGCCCGATCGCAGCTCTCCGTGTTGCTCCCGCTAGCTTCGGGAGGGGCATGCAGCTGGATGCCGTGCATACAGCTTCTGTGGTCTCCCTCGCCGTTCGGTACACCCTCACGGTCAGTTCAGGTGACCCAATCTGCAGCTGCTTCCGGAGAAACTCCCGCCCCGATTCGTCGAGCAGAACCAGATCCGTGACCCCATTCTCCTTCGCGGTCACGACAATTGTGCTCTCGTTCGCTACAGTGACATCCGCGATATCAGGATCTCCGACCACGACGGTACGAGCGCCCCGGCTGGTCTTCACGATTTCGACCTGCCCGGGTCTCAGCGCCAGCGAGTCGGCTGCTGATGCGCTGGTCACGATCGCAAGCAGCGGAATGATTGCGAACGCTCTCATCGAAAGCTCCCGTAGCACTTCATGAGTAGCAGGCGCGGTAGCCCCGACGCAAGGTGGCGGCCGGTCGTCCGTCATAGGCCATCGCACAGATTATCCGGAAAACGACAGAACGCCCGGAACCGGTCCAGCGCGCACCTGTACGCGACCTTGCATTGAGCCGGGGCCGGAAGGCGGGAGATTTCACGCTGAAATTCGGAGTTCAGCGCGCCGATTACCAGGTAGATGTCGGTCGTGTGACGGATGCGCTTTCCGTCAGCCCGAAGGCGGAGCCCGGGCAGCACGGTGCCAGGAGGAACTTGGCTTCGACCAGTCGAGCCGTGATTGTCCTGCGCGTCGCGAGTTTATGACGCGAGCGCTCAAAAACGGCAGACGTGCTGATCTTGTCAGATCTTGCGAGATTTGACGAGGTAAAACGGTCCGCGCAAAACGTCTTACTCCACCAACACAACCGTCTCGCTGGTCAGGATCGTCTTTGTCCCGGCATTGTCGCAGGTCGAGCCGAGGCTGGAATTGCCCGAAAATGTCACAGTCCGCCCGATCACCTGTGTGCATCCGCCAGTCGACGCCGAATTCCCGGTGAACAGAACATCAGACCCCGGCATGTAAACCGCACCCTGCAATGTGGATCCCGAGGTCCCGTTCACGACCTGGTTTGCTCCGGCCGAGGTCCGGCTGCCAAAAAAGAGGATGCCCGAGAATGGCCCTGAGGTCGGTGCCTTGAGATTGAGCACCGCGTTTCCGCCCAGCCTCAGACGCCCGCCATTCGCGAAGTAGAACGTTACGCCCGAGCCGGTGAGGGTGATGAGGGAGGTCGCGTTGAGGTCACCGCCGTTGACCGTCATATCCCCGTTCTCGATGATGTAGAGGCCCGGGGCGAACGTGACCTGCCCCTTCAGGTTAAGCCCTGCACAAAAGCGCATCGACTTGACGCCGATCGGGTGATTTTCGGTCGGAGTGAGCGTCGTTGAGGTGCTCGGCGTGCCCACGTTGCTGTTCTGGCAGGTTCCGAATGCTGCCGGTTCCACGACAGATGCATAAGGATCCCGGACGACCGGCGCGGAGGTCTTCACGGTCGCACATTGCGTCAGCTTCAGTTGGATCGTGGTCACCGCGCCGCCAACCGAGGAAGCACACCCGGCGCTCAGAGCAGCGGAACTGCCCGACATCAGGAATGCATCCGCTGCTGTCGAGTTGGAGGCGATGTCGCAGCCCTTCAGATTCACGACCGTTGAACCGGAGAGCGTCACTGCTCCCGATGCCGCGGGCGAGAGCGCCAGTACACACGCCTGCGATCCTGCGACGATGCTCGCCACGGCACGCGCCCTGATCGAAACCGGCTCCGACGAAAAGACGGACGAGAACAGCCGCGGGCGCACTTCCGTCAGGATGACTTCGAGACTGCTTGTGTCACCGGCCTTGATCCCGCTCGTCGGAGGGGAATTGGCGAGCATGTTTCCCAAGGAGGAGGACATCCCACTGTTCAGGGCAATGTTGAGCGCTGCCGCGTCGATCTGGCTCTTAGGATCGCCGGCTCGCTTGCGCACCCCTGCCGCGTGAGCGGAAAGATCGGCAGCGTGCTGCAGCTTGCGCTGGGTGAGATACCAGTAGCCCGTCTCCGCGCCGAGCCCCATCCCACCGATCACGACCGGAAAGGCCAGCGCTGCGATGACAGCCGCGGTGCCGCTCACATCCCTTTTCAGCGCTCGGCTCCTGCATACGAGCGCAGCCACAAGTGTTCGGATCGCAATCAAAGCTACAAACTCCGTTCCCTTTTTTCGACCCGGCCGACGCAGGCTGCATCAGTAGGTGTTCGCGATCTGGATCGCGGCCGGGGTGATGATCACAGCAAACAAGACGGGCAGGAAGAACAGGATCATTGGTACGGTGAGCTTGGGCGGCAATGCGGCCGCCTTCTTCTCTGCTTCAGTCATCCGCATGTCGCGGTTTTCCTGTGCAAGCACGCGCAAGGTCTGCCCGACAGGCGTTCCGTATTTTTCAGCCTGGATGAGACTGGTCACGACTCCCTTCACCCCATCGAGCCCGGTCCGCTCGGCGAGGTTCTCGTAAGCCTTTCGCCGGTCCGGCAGATACGAGAGCTCGGCCGTGGTCAGGCTGAGTTCCTCAGCCAGCTCAGGAGATTGCGGCCCGATCTCGTCGGCCACCTTTCGGAAGGCGCTCTCCACACCCATGCCGGACTCCACGCAGATCAGCAGGAGGTCAAGCGCATCGGGCCAAGCGCGCCGAATTGCCGTCTGGCGCTTGCTGATCCGGTTCTTCACGAAGATCGCCGGCGCATAATAGCCCAGGTATGCGACGGCCAAAGCGATGCCGAGCTTCAGGACGAATGGGCCATCGAGACGGAGGACGACGAACACGTAGAACATGGCCACGGCAAACATGACGAAGGGCATGATGAGCCGGACAGCCAGAAAGGTGACGACCGGTCCCTGTCCCCTATAGCCGGCCATACGCAGCCGCTGCACTACGGCGCCGTCCTCAGCCTGGCGCGCAAGATTGAGCCGATCGAAGATGTCCTTGAAGAGCTTCTTCGGCTCGGTTCGCAGCGAAGGCCCATGTCCGGCTTGGAGCTTGGCACGCTCCCGGATCCGGATCGCCTCGGTCTCGTCCGCGACCTGACGCAGGCGCGACGCGAGAGGGTCGCGGACCAGATACGGCCAGGACACCACCATGCACGCACAGAAGGCGGAGATCGCCGCTATGCCTGCAACGAGCAGGTCGGAATGGGACGTGAGCGCGCTGAGCATCGGCCGCCTCAGAAATCGAAATTGATCATCTTGCGCATCATCAGTGTTCCCAGG
This sequence comes from Methylobacterium nodulans ORS 2060, assembly GCF_000022085.1. Lineage (NCBI taxonomy): Bacteria > Pseudomonadati > Pseudomonadota > Alphaproteobacteria > Hyphomicrobiales > Methylobacteriaceae > Methylobacterium > Methylobacterium nodulans. Next base: position 3,908,074 of record NC_011894.1, on the reverse strand, counting down.
AGCATCCAGACGACGCACCCGGCGAGAACCGCCTTGCCGATCGGGGTCGTGAAAAGGAGCGCCATGTAAGCGGGGCTGGTGAGATACACGAGGGAGCCGACCACGATCGGAAGCGCGGCGATGATCCCCGCCGATGCTTTGGCTTCCGAACTCACTGCCTTGATTTTTCCCTGCATCTTCTTCCGTTCGCGCAGCACCCGTGAGAGGTTTCCGAGCGCTTCGGAGAGGCTTCCGCCGGTGCGGCTCTGGATGGCGATGACGATCGCAAAAAATCGAGCTTCGGACAGCGGCATCCGCTCGGGAAGCCGCTCCACGGCGTCTTGCAGCGGCATCCCGAGCGTCTGGTCCTCCACGAGTGCTCGGAACTCGCTCTTCACGGGCTCCTGAGCCTCTGCGGCAACGATGTTGAGGCAGTCGACCAGGGGGAGGCCGGCCTTGACCCCGCGCACGATCACGTCGATTGCGTTCGGGAACTCAGCCGCAAAGCGCTTGAACCGGCGCTTCCTCCTGGCACTGACGTACAGGTGCGGCAGGAGCATGCCTCCGCACAGCCCAAAGCCGACGGCCGGCAGCAGTCCCAGGCCCATCAGGCCCCACATGGCCAGAAAGGCCAAAGTGCCGACGGTGAGGCAAATCGTGTAATATGTGCTCTTACTCCAGCCGAGATCAGCCTGTCTGAGCCGCATCACCAGGGACAGCTTTGCGCTGTTCTTTGCCTTCTGTTTCTGTTCGGTTTCGCGCAGCAGCTCCTGAACGGAGCGCTTTCTGCGATTGTCATCGGATCCGGCGGCACGGGTCGTCTGCCCGGCTGAGGCACGAACAAGCTGGAGCCGACGGTCGAGCGCGGACGTGCGCGCGAGACGAGGATGAAACGCTGCGAGGAGCAGCCCGCCGGTGCTGAACGCCCCGAGGAAAAAAACGAGAAGGGGGAGAAGCACGATCGCGATCCCTGCCGGCTGCCCGGTTCAGGCCGGTATTGACGCGTGCGCTGCGTCGAGCGCTGCGGCGAGGCGCTTCTCCTCGCCGTAATAGCGGGCGCGGTCCCAAAAGCGCGGCCGGCCGATTCCGGTCGAGCGGTGCCGGCCCAGGATCTTGCCACCGGCGTCTTCGCCGAGAAGGTCGTAGACGAACAGGTCCTGGGTGATGATGACGTCACCCTCCATGCCCAGCACCTCGGTCACGTGCGTGATGCGGCGGGAGCCGTCCCGAAGCCGTTGAGCCTGGATGATGACGTCGACGGAGGCACAGATCATCTCGCGGATCGTGCGGGACGGCAGCGCAAACCCGCCCATGGTGATCATCGATTCGAGCCGCGACAGGCATTCGCGGGGCGAGTTGGCGTGCAGCGTGCCCATCGAGCCGTCGTGACCGGTGTTCATGGCCTGCAGCAGGTCGAAGGCTTCGGGCCCGCGCACCTCGCCGACGATGATCCGCTCAGGGCGCATGCGCAGGCAGTTGCGCACGAGATCCCGCATGGTGATCTGGCCCTGCCCCTCGAGGTTGGGCGGGCGCGTCTCCAGGCGCACCACATGCGGCTGCTGCAGCTGCAATTCCGCCGCGTCCTCGCAGGTGACGATGCGCTCGTCATGTTCGATGTAGTTGGTCAGGCAGTTGAGGAGCGTCGTTTTGCCCGAGCCCGTGCCGCCCGATATGACGATGTTGCAGCGTACCCGGCCGATGATCTGCAGAATCTGGGCCCCTTCAGGTGAAATGGCGCCGAACTTGACCAGCTGGTCGAGGGTGAGCTTGTCCTTCTTGAACTTGCGGATGGTCAGCGCGGGGCCATCGATGGCAAGCGGCGGGGCGATGACGTTCACGCGTGATCCGTCCGCCAGGCGGGCGTCGCAGATGGGCGATGCCTCGTCCACGCGGCGGCCGACCTGGCTCACGATCCGCTGGCAGATGCTGAGCAACTGGGCGTTGTCGCGGAAACGGATGTCGGTCTCGCGGATCTTGCCACCGACCTCGATGAAGATACGGTTGCAGCCGTTGACCATGATATCGGCGATGTCGTCGCGGGCCAGGAGCGGCTCAAGCGGGCCGTAGCCCAGCACGTCGTTGCAGATGTCTCCGACCAGCTCGTCCTGCTCCGCCGTCGACAGCGCCACCTTCTTGGCGGCGACGATTTCGCCGACAACGTCGCGGATCTCGATGCGAGCCTGCTCCGGCTGCATGTTCGTGAGCTGGGAGACGTCGATGATCTCGACGAGCGCGCCGAAAATCTGCTTCTTCAGTGCAAAATACTCGTCCGTTTTGCCTCCCTCCACGAGCTTGAAACGGGGTTCAGCCGCCTTCTGCGCCGCTTTCGGCTTCGCCGGCTCGGCAAGCGGACGCGGATTCTGATCCTGGGGCTTTGAGGCCACGACGTGGAGCATCGGGCGTTCGAGGACATCCTCCTCGAGTCCGTTTCTTCTGCCGAACATCGGTCTGTGCTCCCGGTGGCTTTAACCGTTCCGCCTTCGGGCGCAGCCGTTGAAGGCGGGAACGCAATGGCTGGCTGCTTTGGTTTCCTCGGCCAAGGGGCTCACAGCAGCTGGTTGAAGCCGCGCTGCACCCGTACCGATCTGGCTTCGATATCTGCGGGTGCTTGAACCAAAACCATTCGGCGTGATGGCCTAATACAAACAAGAAGCGGGGTCGCGCACTGGCTTCTACAGGTAATCCGGCAAGCTTGGCACTTTGCTTTGCGCCCCGGCAGCCGTGGTTTGTTATGCCCTGGTGGCTTGTCCCGTATCGCTGAACGGGGCTGCGCTCGCCCGATCGGTCTCATCGGCCAAGCTAACCACGGCGAAAGACCAACCGTCCGCTGATATCCCGACCAGACCACCTGTGAGAGCTGGTCATAACCGCACAGAACTCGGCTGTAACACTAGCTGCCTCGCCTATAGCACTTTCGTCCGCGCCTTAGACCATCAGGCTGAATGGGATTGGTGGCCGGTTTGGGTCATATACGGCCCACGTTCAGCGAGCGATTGATCAAACAGAGATCATCCGCTGGCGTTCCTCCTGGCAGAACCCATCAGCTACACAGGATCTAAGCTTATGACCAACCTTTTCACCCGCTTCGTCAAGGACGAGTCTGGCGCCACCGCTATCGAGTACGGTCTCATCGCCGGCCTGATCGCGGTCGTCATCATCACGGCCGTGACGACGATCGGCACCCGTTTGAATACCAAGTTCACTGCGATCGGCACTGCGCTGCAGTAACCCCGCTCCATCCCACGGAACGAGGAGCGGAGGGCTGCGCCCTCTGCTCTCTCCAGCTCCGGCGCTACCCACGCGAGTCCAGTGCAATGACAGTCTCAGATTTGGCGGCGCCCTGCGGCATGATCCTGTTCGCCTTCACGGTGATCTACGCCGGGATCACGGACCTGACGACCATGAAGATCCGGAACGGGCTCGTCCTGGTCCTTCTTCTCGGATACGGAATTTTGGCGCCATTAGCCGGCTTTTCGTTGCCTCAAATCGGCTGGAGCGCAGCATTGAGCTTCGGCGTTCTTCTGGCCGCCTTCATCTTCTTCGCTTTCGGATGGATCGGCGGCGGAGACGCCAAGTTCGCTGCGGCGACCGTCCTCTGGCTCGGGATCGACCACAGCCCTGTCTATCTCGTCTACACGGCGCTGCTCGGTGGGTTATTCACGCTGCTGCTCCTGCAGTTCCGGACGCGTGCCTTGCCAGCCTTCCTCAATGGCAGCACCTGGCTTGTGCGCCTGCACTCGCCCACCTCCGGCGTGCCCTACGGGGTCGCCATGGCTCTGGCCGCGCTGGTCGTGTTTCCGCAGACGCACTGGATGACGCCCCTTTTCTGAACCGAAGGTTCTGCAGCAATGCTCCGCCTTTGCCTCCTGATCGTTGCACTGGGTGCCGGGATCGCGGCCGCCTGGCTCGCCGTGAGCTTACGCGATCAGCCGGTCGCAGCCGTCGTGCCTGCGCCGGTACAGCCGGCGACACAGGACGTACTCGTCGTTTCGACCGAGCTTGCGCAAGGAGAACGGCTGACGAAAGAGAACATGCGGTGGCAGCCTTGGCCGGAGAGCGCGCTGAACTCCGCTTACGTGACTCGTTCGGCTCGGCCCGCCGCTCTCGATGAGTTCGCCGGCTCGACCTTGCGCAGCCGCATGGCGCCGGGCGAACCCGTTCAAGACGGGAAGCTTGCGGGCCTCAATGCCGGCTTCCTCGCCACGGTCCTCCCCTCGGGCAAGCGCGCGGTAGCCGTGCGGATTTCTGCGGAGAACACGGCCGGCGGCTTCATTCTGCCCAGTGATCGGGTTGATGTTATCCACACGTTCGCGCCGCAGGCCCAAGGTGAGGGCGCGCGCGAGCACCGCAGCCGCACAATCCTGAAGAACGTTCCCGTGCTCGCCATCGATCAGACGGTCGACGAAGCGCAAAAGGCCGATAAAGGCAAAGGGAAATCCGTCGTCATCGGCAAGACGGCCACTCTCGAGCTGGATTCGCGGCAGGCGGAGATCTTGGCGGCTGCCGAAGCTGCCGGCACACTCTCGCTTTCGCTCCGCTCCGCCGCCGACAGCAACGAAGTCCCGACGGCTGCTACGGAAGAGAGGATCCAGACCGTACGCGTCATCCGAGGTGGACGCAGCGAAGTCGTGAAGATCCAGTAACGGAGCTCCACAGTTTTGATGCAGCAGTGAGTGCCGCGACACGCTCGCGCGATCCGCCAAAGATTCAGGGCCCTTCAGGACGATGACGAACCTCGCTTTCAAGATCACCGCTCCGGCGCCGCAAGGCTGCCGAGCCCAGACCCTGGATACACTGCGGGTCCCGCAGATCTCGGTGCACGCATTCTGTGATACGCCGGAAACGGCAGCCACGCTGGAGGCGGCTTTCGCCGACCGGCGGATGTCGCGTGCCCATGCCAGCGTGTATCCCGGCGGCATTCCCGCCGCAGCCGCACATTACCGCCAAGCAACGACGCCGAATCTCCTGGTTTTGGAGGCGAGCGACGCCGGAAGCCGCCTTTTGGCGGACCTCGAGATCTTGGCCGAGGTCTGCGACCGCAGCACGAAGGTCGTGGTCATCGGGAAGGTCAATGACATCAGGCTCTACCGCGAACTCCTCGACCGAGGCATCAGCGAGTATCTTGTGGCTCCTGTCGAACCGGTGGGCCTCATCGCTGCTGTCGCACAGCTCTACCGCGACGCTGGTGCGAGCAAGCTCGGCCGAAGCTTGGCCTTCATCGGCGCGAAGGGCGGCGTCGGATCGTCGGTGGTCGCCCATAATGTGGCCGCGGCCATCGCCCGATCCTACGACACCGAGGTGATCCTGGCGGATCTGGACTTGCCGTTCGGCAGTGCGAGCCTCGCGCTCAACCTGGATCAGGAAAAGGGCCAAGGCATCGCGGATGCGTTGGCAAACACAGGCCGGCTCGACGATGTACTGCTGGAGCGTCTGCTGACGAAGTCCGGGGAGCATCTCTCGGTCCTGAGCGCTCCGGCCACCTTGGATCATTGCCATGATTTGGACGGAGGCGCCTTCGAGCGTCTGATCGAGGTCGCGCAGGCGAGTGTGCCCTTTGTGGTGCTGGATCTTCCTCATGTCTGGATGCCCTGGGCGAAGAGCACCTTGCTGGCTGCAGACGAGGTGGTCATCACGGCCACTCCTGATCTGACAAGCCTCCGAAATGCCAAGAACCTGATCAGCTTTCTGACGCAGGCGCGCCCGAACGATGCGCTTCCGAAGCTCGTGCTCAATCAGGTCGGGGTTCCGAAGCGGGCCGAGATCAAGGTCGACAAGTTCGCCGCGGCGCTCGAACTCGAGCCGGCGGCCTGCATCCCTTTCGAAGCTTCGGTCTTCAGCACGGCGGCGAACGAGGGCCGATTGGTTGCGGACGTCTCCGCGAAAGCCCGGGCCTGCAGCGCGTTCGATCACATCGCTCGAGTCATATCCGGTCGAAACGCACCGGCAATCCGCAAGGGCCGCTTCTCTCTCGAACGCTTCCGGAGGACCGGGCGATGATGGACCCTTTCGGGCCCCTTGCGCGAAGCCTTCGGACCGGACCTGAAGTGTCTGCGTGCCGATCGAGACGGCTCGGGAATTTCCGGAGCATCGCCGCGAGATGTTGCCGTTCGGAATGCGGCGCATCGGCGGTTGAGTTTGCGTTGTTTGCTCCCGTTCTGTTCTTTGCGCTCGTGGCAGCGGCCGATCTCGGCCTCGCCGAGTGCGAGCGGATGACGATTGACCATGCCCTGCGGGCTGGCGCGCAAAGTGCAATGTCGGATCAGGGAGCGTCCAACGTCCTCACGGTTGTACAGAGCACGGCCTCAAAGAACTTTACCCTGTCGGCCCAGTCTGCTCCGAGCACGACGTCGCTATCAGTGTCGGTGAACCGCTTCTGCGCCTGCCCGAATGCCACAACGGTTGCAGTGGATTGCCTGACAACCTGCCCTGGGCCAACCCCCACGTTCATCTACTATCGCCTGGAAGGAACGAAGGTTCATAGCACCATGATTCTGCCGCCGATTACGCTCAGTCCCACGGTTCAGGTGCAGGTCCGCTGACATGAGCGCTCTCCGGCGCTTTTGCGCATGCCGCAGCGGCTCGACGGCTGTCGAATTCGCGATGGTCGGGATGATCATGCTCGTGACGATGCTCGGCATCGTCGAGCTGGGCCGCGGGCTGAATGTCCGCAACCAGCTGTCGCAGGCAGCCGACTTTGGCGCACGGGCAGTTCTCATGAACAAGACAATCTCCGACAGCGGACTTGAGGCCGTGATTCGGGCGGCGTTCCAGGCTGCAAGCCCGGACCAGCTACAGGTCACGGTGGGAGCCGAGGTGGTGAACGGGCTGCAGTTCCGAACCGTCTCCGTCAGCTATCCTTTCGTGCCGCTGACCTGGGGATTCTCGACGGGTACGATCAACCTGAGCGTCTCCCGCCGAACTCCCGTCATCTGAAACCTGGATCCGGTCCGGATTGGTCGTCCCCTGTGGACCGGACTGACAGATGGGAGTCGACGCAGGCGCCATCGGGCCGCGGGAGTGGCGCAGGCGCGGCCGTACCGACCGACGCTTCAAGCTCCTTCGCTCACCAACCGCGTGACAATGCGTGACCGAGCCGTGGTTCAGGCTCGGCCGGATCTGAACTTGGCCTCGGCGGCAGCGAGGAGCTTCATATTGTTGAGGATCACCTCGTTGTTTGGCTCAAGAGCCAAAGCCTCGTTGAATGCAGTCCTTGCTCTTGCGAAGTCGCCCCGGACCATGAACGAATAGCCGCGATTGTTGAGGAGACGCGCAAGACGCCCACCGAGCCGGAGCGCCTGCTCGTAGGCACGGTCCGCCAGATCAAACCGCTTCAGATTGTCGTAGCTCGCGGCGAGCCCGATCCAGGAGTCCAGGTCCGACGGATTGGCCTCCACGGCTTGGCGGAAATAACGCTCTGCGAGGCCGTAATTCCCACGCTCGAGCTGCTTTCGACCGACGATGGCAGGCTCGTTCGTATTGACGAACATGTCCTCGAAGCCGGTTGCAGGTGCCGGCGGTCCGACCCCGATCAGGTCCAGCGACTGACACCCCGCGCCGAGGAGCAGGACGACCGCTGCAGCGGACAAGCCCCATAGGCGCCGCACGCCAGCACCCTCGATGGTTGCCGGCACCGGCTCAATGTGCATCTGCACCGGCTCCGGTCGAGGTCGGCGGGCTCGCGTTTGTGGTGCCGTAGGCTCCCGGCTGCCGGACGTTCGAATCTTGTCCGGTCCGATAGCGCTCGACGGCCCGCTGCAGACGTTCTCCGCTGAATGCGATATCCCGCTGGCGGGCGTGTCTGGGCCAAGGGTCGATCATGTGGGTCACGATGTTCGTCTGGACCGCATCCCCGGCGCTCAACGCCACCGTCTCTTTTCGGTCGAGGTACTGCGCACATCCCGCCGTTTGAAGCGCGCCCAGAAGCGCCAAGGCGCGGCTGAAAACGCGGCAGGCCATCTTAGTTCTTCACCCGGGCGACCGGAGCAGGAACGGCGATCGTTCCCGCCGGGCCGGACATCAGGTATCCGTGCGGGCCCACCGCCGCACCGGCGGTCGCGACGAACTCGGATACCGGACCGCGACCGTTCTTCTCGACCTCCATTTTGCCTGCCAGGAACAAATCCACGTCATTGGCCGGGACCGTGGCATCCAGAGGAGTTTTGATCGTCGCGCCGGGCTTGGCAGGCTTGACCAGGTGAGGAGTGACGATCACCACGAGCTCTGTCTCCCGCTGCTGGAACCCCGTGCTCCGAAACAGGGATCCAAGAACCGGAATCGATCCGACCCAGGGAAACTGCTCGATGTTGTTTTGGGTGTTGGCCTGGAGCAGACCCGCAATCGCAAAGCTCTGCCCGTCTCGGAGCTCGACGGATGTCCGGGCACGGCGCTTCGAGAGGCCGGGGATCAGAATACCCCCGGTATTGACGGATATGCTCGGGTCGATGTCGCTCACCTCTGGCTCGAGGCGAAGGTTGAGGAGGCCATTCGCGAGCACGGTCGGCGTAAATCCCAGCCGGACTCCGAACTCCTTGAAGGCGACGGTAATGGTCGGCACGCCGGTTTGCGTGGTCGATGCCACGGGAATGGGATACTCGCCACCCGCCAGGAAATCTGCCGTGTCGCCGGACATCGCGACGAGGTTGGGCTCAGCCAGGCGTCGTGCCAGTCCCTTGTCCTCAAGAGCACTGATGAACAGGTCGAGTTGGCGCGAGTCGGAGCGGAAGCGGGTCAGGATCTGGCCGAACGGCGCCGATGAGATCGCGCTTGCGACTGCGGGTACGAAATCCGTGATGAGGCCGGCACCGTTGGTGCTCCCACCTGCGGTGGTCAGCGGAGTGATAGGGCCAACCTCGCCGGCACGGAAGGCTCGGTTGCGTCCCGCATACTCGAACCGCAATCCCAACTCGCGGCCCGCAGTGCGATTGATTTCCACAAAACGCACCTTGAGCAGAACCTGCTGAGGCGAGGCGATCCGGGTCGCGTTGATGACGCCTCCCGGGGCCAGTGCCGTAGCGATGCTGACGGCGCGATCTACAGTTGTGGCATCTGCAGCCACTCCGCTCAGGACTATTTTATCGCCCTAGCTTCGGACACGAATCGCACCAGACCCTGCCCCGGCCTGCACCTTCTCTTGGAAGCTTGCGGTGTCGAGGCCGACTTCGACGTCGATCACGCTGATCAGACGCTTCTCCGCATCAAGAAGCGAGATGTTGGTGGTGCCTATTTTCTTTCCGAGCACATAGAGCGTGCGTTCGTTCAGCGGGATCACATCGAGAATTTCCCGAGATCCGATGAGAACGTCATTGAATGACTGCCCGACCGTTACGGTCTCCGACTTGTTCACGGCCAGTTTGGTCCGCGTGAGGGTCGCACCGTTCCCCTGGGCGAATCGCTTGGACTGGACGTAAGGGGTATTCGCAGGCCACTCGTCCGCAGCGCCCGCCCCAGCAACGAAACACGCGGCAAGTCCGACGCAGGTTGGCAGGACTAAGAACCTGAGCAGGCGCGAAAAAGGGCTCTGCCTCCGCCCACACCGCATCAAGACCTCCATTCAGCGGCGTAACCATTTCCGCCTCTCACTGCCCTCCGCCGTTCAGCCGCGAGGCCGTATAGGAGCCAGTCTTCGGTAAGGGCTGATGCCCGCGGAAGCCAGCTGCCGCGCAGGTGATCGTCATAGGAGCCGGACTATCAGTGGTTGAGGGTTAATCAAAAGTTAACGCCTGGAGGCTGGATCAGCCGGCTCGGCCTCGACAGCTTGGCGGAAGGAGCGCTCCGCCAAGCCATCATTCCCCCGCGCGAGCCACTTGCGGTCTCAAGCAGGCTTCGGAACAGTGCGTTGCGGTTTTCCGTCAAAAACCTGCGACACATCAAACACTTAAGCGGACGAAGCGGTGGCACGCCCCGCCAAGTCTGCTTACGGCAGCAGGCGCCTTCGTGGCGGCGGCCACGTCCTGAAGGCCCGGTGTCGCGGCCGAAGGTGCAGACCGAAGAGGCCGAGGGATGGACCTCGCGTGCCGAGAAGGGTGCCATATCGCCGGGCTCAACGGTCTCCCGGGCCGGCTCGAAGCCGCCGCACGGCGGCGTCGGATGACGGACGAAGATCCGGCGCCACCGGCGAATGCCTAAACGCTGCCGGTCTCCCGCGGCGCGAGCATATCCCGCACCTGCCTGTCCACGACTTGCGCTGACGCTTTGGCCCGATGGAACGGCCCCACCACATCATCTCCCGTTGTGCATGCCTCCTCAAGAAGACTGCAGAATTCAGAGAGCTCCGCGAAGCCGAAAAGCGACGCATGGGACACCAGCGCGTGAACACGCCGGGCGAGCTCCGCACGGTCGCCGAGAGCAGCCTCTTCATCCCCGAACGCTTCCTCGATTTGCACTCGGAGCTTCTTGAGGCCACTCGTCACCCAATCAGGCCCCATCAGCTCTTGTAATTCGCCGAGAGCCTGAGCGTCGGCTGCTTCCGGTGCCGATGCAGGCGAATTGGGCCGTTGCAGCCATGTGTTCACCTTCTTCAGCAGCTCCGGTTTCTTGAACGGCTTGCCCACGTGGTCGTTCATGCCGGCGTCGCCAAACGACTTCACCTGCTGGGGGAGCACATTGGCCGTCATCGCAATGATCGGGACGTCTCTTGCAGGATGATCGAGCTCCCGAATCCTCTTCGTTGCCGTCACTCCGTCCATGACCGGCATCTGAACATCCATCAGCACGAGGTCGTAGGCCTTCGCCTGGACGGCCGCGACGGCCTCCGCTCCGGTCTCGGCGGTATCGACCTGATGGCCGGCGTTCACCAGGAGCATGCGTGCGAGATCCCGATTGTGCTCGAGATCCTCCACGAGGAGGATCCGGCCCGACCGGCTCGCCTTCTCGCTGGTCTCGGCGAGGACCGAGGCAGCCACATCCTCGTCGGTTCTGGGCAGCAAGACCTTGAACCAGAACCTGGATCCCTTGCCCTCCTCGCTCTCCAGACCAATCTCGCCGCCCATCAGGCTGATGAGCCGCTTGGATATCGCCAGCCCCAGCCCCGTTCCTCCGATCTCTCGGGTGCTGGAGTGCTGCACCTGGTAGAACCGGTGGAACAGGTGCTCGTGCTGATCCTTCGGAATCCCGATGCCCGTATCGGTCACCGAGAAGCAGATCCACTGGCAGTCACTGAGCGAATCCTCGCACCGAACCTGGAGCGTGATGCTGCCCTCGTGCGTGAATTTGAGCGCATTGTTGAGCAGGTTGAGCAGGACCTGCCGGAGCCGGTCCTCGTCCCCGATCACCGCCGCGGGCATATGTGGGTCGACGTCAACGGTCAGGGCCAGCCCTTTTCGCTGGGCAGCCTCGGCAATGATCGAGACGGTGTTGCTGACAAGTGCAACAAGCGAGAACGGGCGCGGCTCCAACGCAACCTGACCAGCCTCGATCTTCGAAAAGTCGAGGATGTCATTGACGACGGTCAGGAGTGCGGCACCGGCAAACTGAATGCGCTCCAGAAGCCGGCGTTGTTCCGGTTTGAGATCCTGATCAAGCAATACGTCCGTGTACCCGATGATCCCATTCAACGGCGTTCGGATCTCGTGGCTCATGGAGGCGAGGAAGTCGGTTTTGGCCCGGCTCGCCGCTTCGGCGCGTTGCCTCGCCCGCCGGAGCTCAGCCTCGGACTTGCTCCGGTGCAACGCGTACGGGATCGCAGCAGCCGCAGCGCCAATCAGCACGATGGCAAGCCCGACGGCCAATCCGAGTGTAATTTTCTCAAACCAGGCAGTCCGGTCGCGCACGGCTGCCGTGTATGTCTCAACGTCGCGATTTTCTGCCTGCAAGAGCGCACCGACGATCCCGCGGATCTGGTCCATGTGCTCCTTGCTCTGCCGGGTGAGGACCAGCTGGGTCGCGCCGGACGGATTCCCCTCGCGCCGCATCTCGATCGTCTGAGCGAGAATCGAGAGCTGGGCGAGGCTGATCTCCTGCAGGCGCCGGATGGTGGCCTGCTCGGTGGCCCCGCCACTGAGCCGCGCCAGCTCGTCGAGCTGAGCCGGAAGCCCCTGGACGGCCTTCTCGTACGGCTCAAGAAACTCTGGATCGTCCGTCAGCGCGAATCCCCGCCCCCCCGTCTCGGCATCCTGCAAGAGAGAAAAGACCGAATGCACAACACCCCGTCTCCTGACCGACTGCTCCAGCCGGTCTCTGAACGCCCGCATGCTGGTGGTTTCCGATGCGAGCTGCATGAACAGGACGGTCAGCAGCCCGAAAGTGGCACCGAGGACGACGCCGACAACCACGATGGCGCGCGTCCGAATCCGGTGCGGCTGGGCAGGCTTCTTGCCGTCAGGTGCCTCGCCTCTCATGTATCTGACAGGAGCTTCGAGCCCGCTGCGGCGGCGGCCGCCCGGGTGCTCACGCCGAGAGTGCGGAAGAGCGCCGCCATATGGACCTTGACCGTTCCCTCGCCAAGGTTGAGCGCACGGGCGATCTCCTTGTTTGATTTGCCCTGAACCAGAAGAGCGAGCACGTCCCGCTGGCGACGAGTCAGTTCGGCCGTCCCCTTCGGTTTTGGATTTGGTCCTGAATCGGGAAGATCCGAGCGATTGTCAGGATCTGCCGAAATCTCGGCAAGAAGCTGAGGAGCATAGATTGTCCCCTCAGCAATGGCGCGCAGAGCTTTCGTGAGCTCCGCGAGCCCTAAGCTCTTCGGCACGTATCCGTGGACGCCGGCATCGAACGCCATCAGGATGTCCCGACGCCGCTTCGACCCTGAGACGACGGCCACGCGCGTATTCGGGAAGCATTCGCGCACCGCCCTGAGGTTCGCCGGGCTTTCCACACCGGGCATGGACAGGTCGAACAGCGCGACGGAGATGTCCTCCTCGGTCCCGAGCCGATCGAGCGCCTCGTCGAGCGATCCGGCTTCGATCACGTCGCCATAGCCGAGACGTTCTCTGAGGATCGACTTCAACGCCACCCGGAAGAGCTCGTCGTCGTCGGCAACGAGGGCTGTGCCTGCCTCATAGGTCATTGTGTTCACCCTCTGTACGTCCTAATACGCAACTAGGATTTGCGCGAAAAGTTCACGGGACCAGGCGCTTGGCAGTTCGAGCAGAGGCCCCGGGCCGGGCAGCGGCACCGACCGCTCGGTCGGCCACCGACGCTGTTGCCGTACAACCAGGACCAAAGGATCCGCCTGGGGCGCTTCGGGTTGTTCCGCACAGCGCCTGTCGTTGGCGCCGCGGCCGTTGCGCGCGGATCAGCGACGGTTCAGCTCAGGGAGATGCGCATGAAGCGGTTCCGGCCAACCCTGCATGGAGTAGCGGCCGTCGCGCTCGCATCCTTGTTGCCCGCCATGTCCCAAGCGGCCGACACTCTTGATCTGACCGTTGGCCATTCGCAGATCCTGCGGCCCGGCAAGGCCGTCGGAACCATTGCAATCGGCGATCCGGATATTGCCGATGCCACGACCGCGGCCGGGGGCACGATTCTGGTCACAGGAAAGAAGATTGGCACCACGAACATCATCGCACTGGACGAAACAGGATCGGAGGTGCTCGCCTCTACGCTGCGCGTCGTCCCGATCGATCGCCGGCCGAAATACAGCGTCGATGTGATCAAAGGCGGGCAACGCATCGAGTATTCCTGCGGACCAGAACTTCATTGTGCGCCGACGAAAGACGTTGCCAAGGGGGCGAGCGCAACGGTTGTCGTCGAGCCGCCTTTGGGAAGGCCACCAGCCGGAGCAGCTGCCACAACTGTCAGCACCCAGACGGAAAACAAGTCCAGCTCCGAATGATGGCTCGTGCGATTCAGCGGGATGCAGAAATGGCGCTGCCGACCGGGTGCTGTTTGCGGCCGCAGAACGCCAACCATGCAAGCCGGGAGCATTGCTCCCATGAGCCCATTGCCGGCTGCGCGACGAATGTGCACCTCGTCGCCCTTGACGACCTGATTGGCCGGATCGCAGTCCAGGCCGCTATTCCGGCCGAACAACGTTCATCGCCCGGAGCAGCCTTGGCGGCCACCCCGATTAAATACCATGGATTTATTAAAGATGCTCTGATGATGACAAGAAAGAGAGCTGCAGAACGTGACGACATGAAGCTTGTAGCTATAATAGACAGGACCTTGCAGCAGTTGGGCCGACCGGGCGTGCGGGTACACACACGGATTATGCGGGCAACAAAGAGGCATCAAAATGCAGGTCTGATAGCGAATATTTCTGACATTCCGCGTTGTCGCTTACGAAGTAGTTTACATAAAATAACCTTCCGTCCGAATCTATTACCTGTGCACGATAGACATTGCAGCTTATTTGCTTGATAGCGTCATCGCACATGACGCTGTCAAGCAGTTGATGCGCCTCAGCGACGGGATCCTCAATAGCTGTTCGCTCGACAGAAACTGCAACTCGCAAGTCATCGTCTGCGTGAACAAAAAATCTAAAGCTTGACATTTGCGGCCCATGCTATGTTCATCCCTGCACGGGATCAACACTGTACACGCCAGTACGTTCCGCCATTTGTTATATTGGCATGCCTGATAGAATCAGGAACCGCCACTGTATCCTGTGGTCCCGATCTGTCGAACTCACTCGGGCTGCGCGCAGGCTTTCTGGGCATCCTGATCCCCGAAGGAGGGTGGATGCTCTCTTCCGCGAGAGCGCAGCGGGGAAGACGCCGGCTGGCGCGGCCGTGGCGGGCTTCTGGGACGGAGGAGGTGCGGACCGAGCGCGTGCTTTCCGAGGCCTCTGCACCCGGCTCGCCGTTCCGCGCCTGCAGGGAGAGACCAGAGCGGAACGGTGACATCCCTCGCATGGAACGTGCCGCTCAGATCGCCGTAGCAGATCCATTGGCCCACGAGGCCCAACTGGAGGCCGGTCTACAGGAACTTGACTGTCCTCCGGTTTCGAGGCCCGCGCGAGACCTTCGGGATTCGCGTTCCATAAAGCTGTCCTACGCGCCCGGCGCCCCTCCGGACGGTTCCGGGCCCTCAGGCGCCCATCCACACGACCTTGAACCGCTCCCGCCGAGCCTTGGCGTTCATGGACTCGCAGGTGGCGCGGGCTTGCCGCTCCGAGAAGAAGGTCATCCGGACGATCGGGCGGGGGAAGCTCAGGTCCAGGATCTGCCAGGGCTTGGGGGAAAGATGGGCTTGACCCTGGAGGCTGTCTGCCGACACCGTTCCGTCGAGGACATTGGCGAACGGGAAGAGGACTTTCTCGGACTCATTCATCTCTGGAGCCGGCTTTTCGTTATTCGGCTCGCTCATCGCCTGCCTCTGTTCTGAAAACTCTGCCCGAGGCTGCACAAGATCGTATGAGGACCGGCGGCGCTTTGCGTCCTGACATGCCTGCCTGAAAAAGCTCAGCTGTAGCTCCGCATCCCGATGGCTGGGATACGAGAAACTTGTAAGACAATCCCCAGTCTCCTTATCAATATAGCGGACAGAATTTCCTTCAATATTTAGATATCCATAGCCGCGATCTTCATATTCTGCGGCCTGCAGGCCACCGCGCGGCGTCATATGCCGTATGGTGTGGGGGTTCAGATGGGGCCTCATGGCTAGCCAATTCCTCCCTTGTGCTCAATGTCCATCTGCTCCTCGCGTTTGCGGATAAGGTGATCTATCAGCAATATAATTTGTTAAACGCTTCTAATGCGGTTAGTCTGAATTACGTCAAATTATGTGGGCCACAATTGGTCTCGATTTCAACATAGCGAGTTTGCCGCGGAAGCTGAGATGCCTTCCCGGCGCGTCCGCTCCCGAGTTTTCAAGTCCTCAAACGCTGCGGGTGGTCGCATTCCTGGGCCGCAAAACGCGTCCCATGCTGGGCCTTATGCGAACGCCCCCCCGCGCGTGCGAGGGGCCGCACAGTCGGTCCAGCACCGGAGAAGCCAACGCCCTGGCGAGGATCATCGAACCGGCCGAGTATGGCCTCTTGGTTGCCACGGTTTCGGGCTTATAAGGGCCATCCCGTCGACCGAGTTGCCGTATGATTGCACGCGCTCTATTCGCTCTCCTTCTGCTTTCGACTGCCGCCACGGCCCAGGATTACAATCGCCAGGATCTGGTCCGGGGATTGTGTCAGCCGGACGGGTGCGATGAATTCCAGGTGCTGACGGTCGAGCCGATGCTCACCGGCACCACCGGCGCCCTCAAGCGCACGCAGGTGAAGACGTTTCACGCGAGCTACAGCGGGCGCATGGAGCGCGAGCCGGAGAATGGCTTCGTCTACTGTTCCCTGACGAAGCCCGCGATCATGGCGCAGGGCAAGGGCCGCACAGTGGCGTTCATGCTGGCCCCGTTCGCCACCGAGGACAACCGTGAGACGATCCGGAAGAACGCGAATTTCGTGGCCATGTACTTCGCGATCTGCCATGGTCCGGACATCGCCCGCCGGGCCGTCCAGGACCTGCGCAGTACAGCATCCTCGCTCGGCTATCGAGTAACGGCGACCGCCTCGCGCATGGTCAACCTCAAGTCGCCGGACGAGATTGTCGACCGGCAGATCGCTGCCCCGGTTGCTGCAACGCCCGCCCCTGCTGCTCCTCCGCGCCGCCGGGAAGCCTCTCCGGGGCTCGACCTGCTCCCGCCCGCGGAGATCCCGGAGGACTAGAGCCGTGCCCGTTTCGGTTGAGACGGCCACGGCTCCCAAGTCTTGCTGTGACGCGCTCCCTTGCGCCGAACCGGCATCCCCTTCGGCGGGGAGCGATCGAGGGTCTGTCGTCGAGCTGCGCCGTAGTGGGGTGGCTCTGATGCCGGCCGCGCAGGCTGGGACGACGGCAGTAATGGGCGGCTGCCAGGCCGTCTGCAGCCTCACAACCGACGAAACGAGGGCGGCTCGAAGCCATCAGCTACTGGACTGCCAAGGCGGGCGCCACCTGTGACGGCTCACGCCGGCCTAGCCAGCAGGATCGCGGTCGGTGGGGCGTTGAGCCTGGGCGAGTCGGGCATGGTGAGCTGACCTTGGCCGAGCCTGCGCGCGAGAGCCGCCAAGCCTGACCACCTCCAATCCTCACGGCCCGGCTTGGTCAACCGGTTGAGGCCCGGTCACAGTCCAAGCCTCTGCCGCCGCCAGCAAGGATCGCAGTCGTTAATTGGGCGATGGCTGGTCCATGGGTCTGCAACGACAGCTGCGGCGGCGTCGAGGCTGATCCGGTCCATGATCTCAGGCAGGCAGAGCAGAGCGCTCTCGAGATCGCTGCTGGAATTACCTCAGTGACTGCCGAGATTCATGGCGTCAATCATGTTGCGCGCGACATCCGCAGCGTCAGGAAGGTATCTCGCTGTCAGGAAGCCATCTTGATTTTCCCTAATCTCAAGTGTCGGAGGGTAGAAATATGCAGCAGAGTTACACGCTAGAGAGTCAATTATTGTAAAGTTTGAATTGATTTCCCTGGTTACGTTCAAACATGTAACACGCCGGTGTGGAGCAAATATGCTCGTGTGCAGAAACGACCCCGCCGTTCCCATGATATTTTTTCGGCATGCCATCAAACCAACTTGCTCCACAAAACTTAGAGCTTCAGGATAGACGATGTCTATACCGTTCTTCTTCATTTCGTTCTCAATTTCATCCTCGTTTATTATAACACCGACAGCCGAGGTGAGTTTTGATTTTGAAAAATATACCGGCTTTTCGCTTGGTTCAGAATGACAGGAGGAGATTGCCTTTTCTCCCATGATCCTGCACATCCTTGAGTAAGCTCGATAGCCAGCATGTTGCTCTTCGATGCTGGGGGACGGAACAATAATTTCAGAAATACCTGTTGGACGATCTGATAAAACAAAATCGCTCGGACTCAGATTTAGCAAAGAGAACGCACTTCTCAAGAATGGAACCGAGAAAAGACCGTCCACTGGGATTGCTGAATGGCACAAGATCGGCATCCCAGGGCGGCGGAACTGCTCGAGAGCCCAGAAGCGCGGCAATGTATTAATTAAAAAGTGGCCATAATGCAGATTAATTCTTCCAACATAGATACAGGGAGCAGTGATGGCATGACCGAGGTTGATATGCAACGGGCCATCGGGCAGCTTTTGATCCGGAGGAAGGTGGACACCTTCTCGGAAATCGATCGCCTCTTTTACTGGAGCGCCCGCCTCATCGTAAAGTCCCCAAATTTGCCCATCCGAATACGGCAGATAAAGGACATCTCGTAGCGAACGAACTGCCGGGTCTGACTGATGGATAGTCGCTTCGCCCCAAATGGTACTGCATCTCTCAAATACTCCCGGAACCTCAAATGATGGAACAGAGCGATCTGCACTGCCGTGAGCTGAACCCTCTGCTCTAGGCGACTGCAAAAGGCTCCTCAATATCGCGCGCCTGTATCTTTTCAGGATGGAAAATCTACTCACTTTGCTTCCCAAGCTGGCAAGAGGTGCCATAGTATGCGTGACTGATAGATGCGAGTCACGCGTCCGGCAGGCAATGGGCCACGGAGCATGGCTTCCAAATCGATCGGCATAGCCGCGAGGCGTCGCCCACGAACGAGCGCGCGTTGGCGAGCGTTCTGACCCGATCCTCAAAGCGGAGACCAGAACAGGGCGGCTGGCCCGGCGACAGGCTGGCGAGCCTGCGGCTCCATTCAAAGACAGCGGGAGACTGCGAATCAGTGGCGCTCATGGAACGGCGTCGCCAGCGTGCGCTGCACGGGCAACGCCCCCTCCCCTTCCTCCAGCCCCCCAGAAACCGACGGACCAACGAGAACGGAACGCGCCCGTCGCGCCGAAGCCACAGAGGATCGTCTCAGGCCCTTATGTCGCACCTCTCGTTTACACCGAGAGGGCCGGCGGTTCGAGCCGTCACCGCCCACCACGGCCCGAGATCCGCACCCGGCGATCCCCGACCGGGTGTCGTGGCAATCCATGGAGCGGGTGGGTTTCGTGCCCGCCGGCCGACAGCGTGGGATCGGGGATCGATTCGCAATTCGGCAGGCCAGATCCGCTCGCACCGAAAGGCCGTTCAGCGGCTCTCCATCGTCTGTTGCCGGGCCGGCGAAGATCGCAGCACCTGGGCGCCTCTTGCCTGCTTCCCCTGGTGCTCCGCGCAACAGACCGAATTCTCTGGAGCAGAATCCGTTCACGGTGGACCGGCTTCTGCTCCAGGCCTTTGCCGCATCGTCTGCGACGAACCGGCATCCACTTCGTCGGACAAGGCTCCAAGCAGGGACCATCGGTGGTGGAAAGGCCGGGAATAAACCTACGCCATAATCGAGGCCGCACCCGGCGTCGCCGGGCAGGCGATGCTTGCATTCCTGCCCCTCTCGGTCCCATCACGACGGGCTCCGATGTCCGATGCTCTCCTCTCTTCTGCCTCGTCCGCTGGGACGCTGCTCCACAACCCCGACTTCCGCCGCTTCGGCCTCGCCCGGTTCCTGACCGGAATCGCCTACCAGATGCAGGCGGTGGCCGTCGGCTGGTTCGTCTATGACCTCACCCGCAGCGCGCTGGCGCTCGGTCTGATCGGCCTTGCCAGCTTCGCGCCCGCGATCCTGGGCGCCCTCGTGACCGGGCACGTGGCCGACACCTATGACCGCCGCCGCATCGCCGCGGTCGCCTACGCGCTGCTCACCCTGTCCTCCCTCGCGCTCACGGCCCTGGCGCTCGCGGCCCATGCGCCGGTCTGGCCGGTCTATGCGCTCATGATCCTCACCGGCACGGCCCGCGCCTTCGCGAATCCGGCGACCCAGGCGCTGATGCCGACCCTGATGCCGCGCGAGCAATTCGGCACCGCCATCGCGTGGAATTCCTCGATCTGGCAAAGCGCCGCCGTCTCGGGGCCGGCCCTCGGAGGCCTGCTCTACGCGCTCGGCCCCGCCGTGGTGTTCGGGATCGCCGCCGCCTGTTTCGGCCTTGCGGCGGTCGCGATCGGCCGGATCCGGCCGCGGCTCGCCGCAGCGCCGGGGCGCGGCCCAGTATCGTGGGCGACGCTGCTCGCCGGGCTCACCTACATCCGCTCGCAGCCCGTGGTGCTCGGGGCCATCACCCTCGACCTCGTCGCCGTGCTTCTCGGCGGCGCCACCGCGCTCCTGCCGATCTTCGCCCAGGAGGTGCTCCAGGTCGGGCCCCTCGGGCTCGGGCTCCTGCGCAGCATGCCGGCAGCGGGCGGCGTCGCCATGGCGGTGGTCCTCGCCTACCGGCCGCTGGTGCAGCAGGCGGGGCCGCGCCTCCTCATCGCCGTCGCGGTGTTCGGGCTCGCGACCATCGGCTTCGGTCTGTCCACCTCGCTGCCTCTTTCCATAGCCTGCCTGTTCGTCACCGGGGCGGCCGACATGGTGAGCGTCTATGTCCGCCAAAGCCTCGTGCAGGGCGAGACGCCCGACGCGATGCGGGGCCGCGTCGCGGCGGTGAACACGGTCTTCATCGGCGCTTCGAACGAATTGGGCGAGTTCGAATCCGGCACGCTCGCCGCGCTGATCGGCGCCGCTCCCGCCGTGGTGGTGGGCGGGGCCGCGACCATGCTGGTCGCCGCCCTGTGGAGCCGCCTCTTCCCCGCCCTGCGCCGGCGCGACCGGCTCATCGCCTGACCGGGAACGGCCCCTCCGCCACGGGCCGGACCGCGCCCTCAGGCGCTTCGCCCGGAGACACCCGCCTGCGCGAAGGTCGCCATGTCCCGGTGGCAGGCGAGCGCCGCCTTGAGGAGGCCGAGCGTCAGCGCGGCGCCCGACCCCTCGCCGAGATGCAGGCCCAGGGAGAGGACCGGATCGAGGCCGAGCCGCTCCAGCACGGCCCCGTGGGCCCCTTCCGCCGACAGATGGCCCGCGATGCAGTGATCGAGCGCCGTGGGATCGAGCGCATGCAGCACCGCCGCGGCCGCGCAGGCCACGTAGCCGTCCAGCACCACCGGCACCCGCTGGAGGCGTGCGGCCAGAATGGCCCCGGCGATCGCCGCGACCTCGCGCCCGCCGAGGCGCGCCAGCACCGCGAGCGGATCGTCGAGATGGCCGGCATGGCGGGCGAGCGCCGCCTCCACGGCGGCCACCTTGCGGGCGAGGCCCGCCGCGTCCACGCCCGTGCCGCGCCCGACCCAGGAGGCCGGCTCGCCGCCATAGAGGGCGGCGTAGATGGCCGCCGCCACGGTCGTGTTGCCGATGCCCATCTCGCCGAGAGCGAGCCCGTCCGTGCCGGCCGCCACCGCCTCCATGCCGAACGCCATCGTGGCGACGCAGGCCTTCTCGGTCATCGCCTCGCCCTCCGTGATGTCCCCGGTGGGCAGGTCGAGAGCGAGGTCGAACACCTTGAAGCCGAGGCCGTAGGCGGCGCAGATCTGGTTGATCGCCGCGCCGCCGGCCGCGAAGTTGTCGAGCATCTGGCGGTTGACCGCGGCCGGATAGGCGGAGACGCCCTTGGCGGCGACGCCGTGGCTGCCCGCGAAGACGCAGACGAGCGGCCGGTCGAGGCTCGGCATCGGCTTGCCCTGCCACGCGGCGAGCCATGCGACGAGCGCCTCGAGCCGCCCCAGGCTGCCGGCGGGCTTGGTCAGCGTCGCCTGCCGCTCCGCCACCGCCTGCGCGGCGGTCGGATCCGGACCCGGCATGCCGGCGACGAGCTGGCGGATGTCCGCGAAGGGGCTGGCATCCGGGGGCGGGGCGGTCATGAGGGACTCCGGAGGTCGAGGATCGCGCCTCATACCACCGGCGGCCCGGAAGGCGAGCGGACGCGGCAGCGCACCGCGCCCCCACCTTCGTTAGCGACGATGGCAGGCCGTTTCGGATATGATCCGGAGGGACATGCGGGAAGGCGGACGGCGATGGCCGAGAGTGCGGGCTTGGAGTCGAGGCAGGCCGCGATCGAGGCCGACGACGAGTTCGAGCCGCCGCCGCCGGATCCGGGGCTCTGGCCGCCGCTCCTCGATCTCGCCGCCTGCCTGCGCTTCTACAGCCGGCTGCCCGTGCCCGCGCTTCCCGGCGAAGCGGGCGACCCTGCGCCGCCCGACTTCCGCACCGTGCCGCGGATGCTCCCCGTCGCCGGGCTGGTGATCGCGCTGCCCGGAGTCGTCGCGCTCCTCGGCGGGCTCGGCCTCGGGCTCGGGCCGTATCTCGCCGCGACCCTCGCGGCGCTCACCGCGACGCTCGTCACCGGCGCCCTGCACGAGGACGGGCTTGCCGACGTGGCCGATGGTTTCGGCGGCGGCGCCGACGCGGCGCGCCGCCTCGCCATCATGCGTGACAGCCGCATCGGGGCCTATGGCGCCTCGGCGCTGATCCTCGCCTACGCGCTGCGCATCGGCGCCGTCGCCACCCTGGCCGACCGGATCGGCTGGCGCGCGGCCCTCGTCCTGCCGCTGGCCGCGGCCCTGTCGCGCACGGCGGCGCTCTGGCCGATGCTCGCCCTCGCCCCGGCGCGGCCGGACGGCGCCGCACGGGCGGTCGGCTGCCCGACACCCCGCACGCATGCGATCGCCTGGTCGCTCTGCCTCGCCGTCGCGCTCGTCGCGTGGCTCCTCGGCCTGCCCTGGATCGGTGTCGTCCTCGCGGGCCTTCTGGCGGTCCTGTCGGCCTGGACGATGAGCCGCATGGCCGAGCGGATGATCGGCGGCCAGACCGGGGATGTGATCGGTGCCTGCCAGCAGATCGCGGAGATCGCGGTGCTGCTGGCGATGCTGATCGCCATCCCCCGCTAGAGTCTGGCGCTTCTCGAAGCGCCGGACGGATTCTCAGCCCTTGATTCGTCGTATGTCCGGACCGAGAAAAGCTGCCCACTTCTCCTGGACATCCTCTCGCCGACGCCCCGCATGAGCCGCCCGTCCACGCCCTGCACCCGCATCTGCGTTCTCGATCCGGCGACCGGCCTGTGCGAGGGCTGCGGGCGCAGCCGCGACGAGATCGCCGCCTGGGGCGGGCTCTCGGAGCCTGAGCGCCAGCGCATCATGGCGCTGCTGCCCGCCCGGCGCGCCGCCGCCTTTCCGGAATCCGGGCCGGTGCGGCGCCGAGCCGCCTCCACGACCTGAGATGCCCGGCGCCCTCGGCCTCGCCCTGCTCCTCGCCGCCGCCGGCTTGGCGGCCGGGATGCTGGCGGAGGGCGATATCGCCGGCTGGGCACCGCAGGAGGCGGCCGCGGCGGCCGGGGCAGCCGCAGCGGCCCTCGTCGTCCTGAACGCGATCGTCCGCCAGTTCCGGATCGGGCTCGGCCAGGGCATGGGCGCGCTCGCTCTCTGGCTCGCGCTCGGTCTCGGCGGGAGCGTCCTTTACGCGTGGCGCGATCAGGCGCGCGAAGCCGCCTTCCGGGTCTTTGGGGAACTGGCGGCCGGCGAGCCGGTCGTCACGCCAAGCGGCGAGGTCGTCATCGCGCGCCGCGCCGATGGCGGCTTCTCCGTCAAGGCCCGGATCAACGGCCGCGAGCAGGTCTTCGCCTTCGACACCGGCGCCAGCGCCGTGGTGCTGACCGCCGAGAGCGCCGCGGCCCTCGGCCTTCACCCACGCGCCGGGGCCTTCGCCGTCACGGTCCAGACCGCCAATGGACCGGCCATGGCCGCGCCCGTGATCCTCGACACCGTCGCGGTCGGGCCGATCCGCGAGCAGCGCGTGCCGGCCCTCGTCACCAGGCCGGGCGGCCTGAGCGTGAACCTTCTCGGCATGACCTTCCTTGAACGCCTCGCCTCCTACGAGGTGCGCGGCAGCCGGCTGATCCTGCGGGCCGCCGCTGCTCCAAAGACTTAGACGATCTTCGGGAAGCGGCGAACCGCCCGCCTCCCCGAAACCCCGGATTGCCGCGCCGCAAGACGGCCACGCTTGGGTTGCGGCCGGCGGCGCTCGGAGACGGCCTCGACGATCGCCTTGGACTTGCGCCGGACAAGCGGAGAGCTCTTCCCATGAGGGACGAGGTCTCCAATGCCAGAACCCAAGAAGCGTTTCACTCCGGAGGTCCGGGACGAGGCCGTGCGGCTTGCCCAGGCCAGCGGGCGCTCGCGGCGCGAGAGAGCGGCCGATCTCGCTGGCAGGTGATCATCAGCGTAGTTGGCGATCCCAGCCGTGGGTCACGGATTGCGGATCCGGCAGCGGTCGGAGTAGCGTTATAGCCGCTTGTGCATAGCGCTCCGACCAACGGGAGGCCCTTATGCCTGGTCGTTCGTCCGCCAAGGTGTCGACCCCTGTGCCCTTAGACCCGCCACCGCCGCGGCTCGCGATCGAGCATGTCCAGGATGTTCGGCTGAAGGACGAGGGGGTGTTGGACCTGCTGGTGCAGGATGTCGAAGGGACAGCTCATGAAGTGACTCTCCCCTTCGCAGTGCTCGCACAGGTCTTTGATCGCATAGCAGCCCGCAGTGAACTGGCGCTCAGTGTGACCACCGATGCGGGAGGTCGGCAGTTGGTACTGCCGGTTGCTGCCTGGCGGCTGGTCCCTACGGTCCGCGATGGACAGGCTCAACTCACCTGCCGGGTGCCGGACGGCTCAGGCGTCGATCTCGCCTTCACCTGGAACCCAGTCACTGGCGTTCGTCGGCTCGGCCTGTCGGTGGATGTCTAATCAGAGACCGGAATGCGCTCCCCCATGCAGAAACTCGTTCCCGCCCTCTGCACCATCGGCCTGCTCCTGGGCCTTCAGCAGGCGCGAGCCGCCGAGACCACAACGGTGTTCGCGGCAGCGAGCCTGAAGAACGCCCTCGACGATGCCGGCAAGGCGTTCACGGCAAAGACCGGCATCACGGTGCGGGCCAGCTACGCCGCGTCCTCCGTGCTCGCCCGTCAGATCGAGCAGGGTGCACCGGCCGATCTGTTCGGCTCGGCTGACTTGGAGTGGATGGATTACCTCGCCGCGCGCAGACTGATCCGTTCCGAGAGCCGCGTGAACCTGCTCGGCAACCGGCTCGTGGTGATTGCACCGAAGGACGCTGCGACGCGAGAGATCGCGTTCACGGCAGATGGCTTCGCCAAGGTGCTCGGTCCGGACGGTCGTCTGGCCACAGGCGAGGTGAGCTCCGTCCCGATCGGCAAGTATGCCAAGGCCGCTTTCGAGAAGCTCGGGCTCTGGTCAGCGCTCGGGCCGCGACTGGCCCAGGCCGACAATGTACGCGCGGCTCTGGCGCTGGTCTCCCGGGGTGAGGCGCCGCTCGGTGTGGTCTACGAAAGTGACGCGAAATCCGATCCCGCTGTGAAGGTGATCGGCGTCTTTCCGGCGGACAGCCACCCGCCGGTCGTGTACCCGTTTGCCGTCACGATGGATGCCAAGGGCCAGGGGGCAGCGCGCTTTCTGGAGTTCCTCAGGAGTGCGGAGGGTAAGCCGTTCTTTGAAGCCCAAGGGTTCAGCGTGATCGAGGCCGGCAAGCCCGGTGTAACACAGTAATGAGGCGGCAATGAAGATCAGTGCGCGCAACGTCCTCAAGGGCAAGGTGGTGTCGGTTGAGAAGGGTGCAACGACCGCGCACGTGAAGATCGAGATTGGACCGGGTCAGGTGGTGACCTCATCCATCACCAACGAGGCGGTAGACTCGTTGAAGCTAACGGTCGGTGGCAACGCCTACGCCGTGGTGAAGGCATCGGACGTGCTCGTCGCTGTCGATTGATCCTGACGACTCTGCCCCGGCGGACGCCCCTGGACGAGCGACCGCCGGAGGGGCACACAATCGTGTGGTGCGTTCACCTGCCATGGCGTCGCTCAGCATCCGCCTTGATCTTGATCCCGCCGTGCGGGTCGGTCCCGGCAAGGTCCGCCTGCTGGAGCTTATTGCCGAGCACGGTTCGATTTCAGCGGCAGGGCGGGCGCTTGGCATGTCGTATCGGCGGGCTTGGATGCTGGTGGATGAACTCAACCGATCCTTTGCCCAGCCGGTGGTTGAAGGTCAGATCGGCGGGCGCCATGGCGGCGGTGCGACGGTCACGCCATTCGGGAAGCGCCTCATTTCCTGCTACCGCGCGATTGAGCGCGAGGCCGCCAAAGCTGCTGAGGAGCACCTTTCCGAGCTGCAGAGCAGCACGGCAGGATGATGAAGGGACTCGCCGGCAATGGAGGGCCCGCCTGTGCCTGGAGATGGCAGCGGGTCGGGTACCCGTGTCCTGCGCCTGGTCCGCCGGTGACGGTGCAGAGGCTCCCGGATCGGGAAGCAGCGCCACGCTCTCCCTGTCGCGCAGACCATGCCGACCGTCCCTCACTCAGATTGAGCGTTGCGAAAACGGCGCACTCGAGCGCGCCGGCGACGGGATCAGCCGTTCTCGTCGTAGGCGCAGCGAGGGTTGCGGCGGAGAATCAGCCTTCTTGAGACCATTTGCGCGAAGCTGGGCGATGAGACGCAGGGGCGTTGCCGACGAGGGAACAGTGTACGACCGTGGACAGTTTACTGGGTGGTCGCGTCTGATGGGCCACTCCTTACCCAATTCGGTGCGATCGGCGGTCGGGTCATAGGAGTGGATGGCCCGGCTGCTGATTTTACGATGGCCTCGCCAGCAGGATGGCCGTCCTGACCGCAGCGCGGCGTCGCTCACGCCCTCATCCACGATGCGAGTAGTCCACTCACGCACCGCCACTGCGGCTCCGATGTCGAGGGTGACGCCTTTCGCAATCAGACGCGGACCGGGCTTCGGGGCCGTGAGGTAGGCCAAGACGGAAAGTTCACGTCGTCGTCGGTGAGACGACCGGCGCGGAAGAGTTCCCCGGCGGTCGGCTGGTTGGCCATCGTGGCAATGTAGCGTCGGGCGCTGAGGATTTGCAGGGGCAGCCGACACCGAGACCATCGACCTCAGCGCCGATTTCAATGACTTCCTCTTCAAGGCCGGCTGCATCGCCGGAAGCCAGGGCAGCGCTGCTGGCCCGGCGACAGGCTGGCGAGCCCGCGGCTCCATGCGAGGACGGCTGGAGAGGGACTCAAGGGCGAATCAGCGATGCTCATGGAACGGCGCAGCAGTGTAGCGCAGCAGGGGGCACCCCTCCCCGCTTCCTCCCTGAAATCTCCCTGAAACCCCGGAGCCAAACGCGAACGGACGGTCTCAGTGGCTCTTGAAACAGAGAGAGTTGAAGAGAGGAAACGGGCCGGACCTCCCGCCTCCTGCGAGGTGCGCGGCAGCCGGCTGATCCTGCGGGCCGCCGCAGCGCAGCCGTAGGCTCCGTCCGCGAGAGGCGATGCCACATCGCGCCGGGCCGCCCTATCGGACGTTCTGCCGGACGCGACCGCGGAAGCTCGCATTGCCGTCCTCGTCGACGCTGAAGACCGGCACGCCCTGCCCATTCATGTAGATGAGCCGGCCGTCCTTCCAGGTGATGCACCGGTTGCGGCCGTCGAAACACGCGGTCTGACCCGGTCGCAGGGCCACGGCCGTCATGTCCGCATTCGCCATCGTGGTATTCAAGCCGACATCATGATGGCCGGCCACGGTCAAGGAATGACGCGACCGGGTCGCGTCCATGAAGGTGTTCATCTCGACGACCGCGTCGCCGTTGAAGAAGATGCCGTTGTGCCAGGCGGGCACGTTCTGAGCCATGTGCGCGTCGAAATAGATCGCGCTGAGCGACGTGAACGACCCCTGCGCATGCACGTATTGCCCGACCGTGAAGGGACCCTTTCCGGGTGAGCTATGGGCATCCCAGTTGGTGAAATCGAGCTCGTAGCCGATCGTGCCGTTCTTCTCGCCGATCGTGCCGGGGGCACCCGGCTTGCCGCTGCCGACGAAGCCGCCGAAGCTGTTCTCGCCTCCCATCAGGCCATTGCGGACCGTGTCGGTGTTGAGGGACCACACCGTGCCCGCGCCGGGCGCCTGCACGGCGCCGAGATACTGCGTGACCTTCTGGCCGTCGGGCGAGCCGGTCTTGACGAAGAGGCCGAGGCTGGAGAGCCATTCGGCCTGCTCGGGCCCCTTGGTGGTCGTGCCGTAGACCACCTGGGTCGACAGGACGGGCGGATGGGGCGGCGCCGGGCAATTCGCGGCAGGGCAGGTGACGACCGAAGGATCGCCGATGATCACCTGCCTGGCGGCGTCCCGCTCGACCGAGATCTGTGCCGAAGAGGGTCCGATCACGGGCCCGAGTGCCGCGAGGACGATGGCGAGACGATGCCGCATGCCGGAACTCCGGATTGGAAATCACCCGCCTCGACCGGAGCCGCATGAACGGGGTCTCCCGGGCGCCGATCGCCGGGAATCGCTCTCGCCGCAGCGGATCGGCAAGGCGGCCGGCGCTCCGTCAGGCCGCATCCGCCATCTCGCGCGAGACGAAGGAGACGGCCTCCCGCAGCACGCCGAGACCGGCATTCGCCCGCAGGCCCTCGGTCGAGAGATGGCGCCGGAAGGCGCGCGCGCCCGGGCGGCCGTTGAACAGCCCCAGCATGTGGCGGGTCATGGCGTGCAGCCGGATGCCCTCGCCGAGCCGGGCGGCGATGTAGGGCAGATAGGCCTCGACCGCCGCGAAGGGACCGGCGACCGGCGCCGGCGTCCCGAAGAACTCCGGATCGACGCCGAGGAGCAGCGCCGGCTCCGCATAGGCGGCCCGTCCGAGCATGACGCCGTCGACATGGGCGAGCTGCGCCTGCGCCTGGGCGAGGCTGTTCAGCCCGCCGTTGATCGCGATCGGCAGGTCCGGATGCGCCGCCTTCAGCCGATGGACGCGGGGATAGTCGAGGGGCGGAATGTCCCGGTTCTCCTTGGGCGACAGGCCCTGGAGCCACGCCTTGCGGGCATGCACGACGAGCCCATCCACCCCCGCCGCCCGCACGGAAGCGGTGAGCGCGTCGAGCGCCGCTTCCGGATCCTGGTCGTCGACGCCGATGCGGCACTTCACCGTCACGGGGATCGCCACCGCGGCCTTCATGGCGGCGACGCACTCGCCCACCAGCGCCGGCTCGCGCATCAGGCAGGCGCCGAAGCGCCCGTCCTGCACCCGGTCCGAGGGGCAGCCGACATTGAGGTTCACCTCCGCGTAGCCGTAACCCTCGGCGATCCGCGCGGAGGCTGCGAGCTCGCCCGGGTCCGATCCGCCGAGCTGGATCGCGACCGGATGCTCGGCCGGATCGAATCCGATCAGGCGCTCTCGGGGCCCGTGCAGCACGGCGCCGGTCGTGACCATCTCGGTGTAGAGGCGGGCCCTGGCCGACAGCACGCGATGGAAGGCCCGGCAGTGCCGGTCCGTCCAATCCATCATGGGTGCCACGGAAAACCGCCACCCGCTGAGATTGTTGAATTTTTCAGCCTGTGCAGTCACTTGGCTCGCATTCCGTGCTGTACGATTTGATGCTGCAGGCGCCCATTCCGTCTCATTCGTTGCCGCCAGTACAGCAATGCTGCAGTCCGTACCCCCCCATGCTGTACCGCACGCGGGGGCAACGTGGGGCCATCGTCGAGCGTCCGCGGAGAGATGGGAGCACCGGATACCACGCGCAAATCGTCGCCAAAAGGCACGGCCGCGTGCACCGGGAAACGAAGACCTTCGACCGGCGCCCGGCCGCGGCGGCCTGGATCGCTACCGCATATCGGCCTCACGCGTGAGAGTTGCATTGTCCGCCTGGTAGTATCCAACCGCCTTGCCCGGCAACTTCACAAAATCAACAAAGATCTGGCGCGTCTAAAGCTCTTTCAAGCAACCACGCCATAGAGGCTGAGCCATGCGCGCCCTTACTCCGCTCGTTGCGTTGGCCGGATTAGTCGGATCGGCAACGAGCGCGCCTGCAAAAGAGTGGCGTTATTGTTATGGCCTGGTTGGTACGAGCCATAAGTTCTACACCTCACATCCATTTCCCGCCGCGCAATCGGCGCAAACAATCGAGGCTGATTTTCAACGCTATCTCGTACAAAGTGGCATTTCCGGTGCGCATACGGGCTGCCCTCTTGGACCCGATCGCCATGCCCTGGAAGGGCGGATAGCTTACGCAGACAAGTACCAGCGCGACGACGGCAATACGCCTGTCCACCTCGACTGGCCGGCAGATGAACCTGTTGCGGCTTACTAAGCTATCTAAGCTATGCCTCGGCCGCTTGCCTGGAGCAGAAGCCGGTCCACCGTTGGGATCACATGGTCGCCGGCTTCAGCATGCGGCTTGGGCTTCGGCAGCTCCTCTTCCGCTCCCTTGGGGATCGCCACTCGGTCCGACTACGCGCTGCCGAAATGGGCGATGTCATGCGGGCCAACAAGCGTCTGCGGCACCCCCGACATGAGCGTCCCGTTCAGGGTGGCGCTCTGAACATACAGATTGCGGTCCGTGTTGGCCGTCCCGCCCCAGGCATCGTTGAGAAAATCGACCGCGACGCTGTGAGGGCCCGCGCCGAAGCTGCCCCCGAGCGTGACCGTATCCCACTGCCCGCTCGCATGCGAGGCGTGAGCCGTCTGAGTGCCGCCGACCTGATGCCCATCGACGGACACGATGAACTGAGCATCGCCCAGCCATGCATCCTCCGACACGCGCAACGACAGGATATCGGGCGAGCCGAACAGCGCCATGTTGTGAGTGCCGAGCAGTGTCTGAGCGGATCCCGGGAGATCGACCCCGTTCAGACTGGCGCTCTCGACGTAGAGGTTCCGGTCCGTGCTCGCGCTGCCGCCCCAGGCATCGTTCAGGAAGTCCACGGCGACGCTGTGCGGCCCCGGGCCGAAGCTCCCCGGAAGGGTCACGGTGTCCCACTGCCCGCTGGCGTGGGAAGCGTGCGCCGTCTGCACATCACCGACCTGATGCCCGTCGACGAGCACGACGAATTGCGCATCGCCCTGCCAAGCATCCTCCGACACGCGCAACGTCAGACCATCGGCGGGACCGTACAGCGCCGTCGCCCCGTCGATGTCCGATTGGGTGAGATCGCGCAAGTTGGGCGTAACGTAGGAATTCATCACCGCGGTGCTGGCATTGTAGTGATCGAGACCGATCGCATGACCGATCTCGTGCATCGCGACCACCCGGAAATAGTCGTTGCCGGAATCGACCAGTCCGTTCGCGCTCGACGTCCAGGTTTCCGTGCTGTCGAGGGTGATGTCGGCGTGCTGCAAGAGGCCGCCGCCATAACGGTACGTTGACTGCCCAAGGACCTTGCCCGGCCCGTCGATCGCCGACCAGCTCAGCGTGATGTCGGCTGGGCCGTTATCCTGGACGTGCACGAAGGAGATGTTGGCGACCTGCGACCAGCGGGTGAAGGCGGCTGCGATCTCGGCC
The DNA here is from genome assembly GCF_000022085.1 of Methylobacterium nodulans ORS 2060. Taxonomy (NCBI): domain Bacteria; kingdom Pseudomonadati; phylum Pseudomonadota; class Alphaproteobacteria; order Hyphomicrobiales; family Methylobacteriaceae; genus Methylobacterium; species Methylobacterium nodulans. Next base: position 3,877,053 of record NC_011894.1, on the reverse strand, counting down.
TTGTAGGCTGGCGCGAACGAGCCGGACAGGTTCCAGGTAACCTGCCCTCCTGCTGTACCGAGAGAGGGATTGCTACCCCATTTGGCGGGTTCGAGGGCGTAATCGATGCTCATCGACAATCCAGCCTTGCAGAACCGCCGCATACAGCGGCGCGGTTCTCAAGTTTCTCCTCGTGGCATGTGTCAAAATTGGGGAGGCCGGTACACCAGGATTGCTTTGATCCCATTTTTCACAAGCGCTGGACGACCAGGATGAATGCGGCGGCGCCGATGCAAAGCTGATCGTGTCCCTCGAATGACCCGACCGTCTCCGAATGAGAGTGACGGCCCAGGCTGCTGACGTAAGCCAAGTGCTGCCGCGCATGCTCACGCATCGGGCCGTCGACCTGTCTCGCATTGTCGATGCCAAGCCGGAGGCTTTGTGAAGGGGCTTGGCGAGCATGCGAGAGCCGCACCAACGGGCATGATCGATGCCCGTTGATGCGAGGGCCCCGCCTCGGCCGCTGCCGCGCGGGTGCGCGGGGCCTCGTTCGCCGGGACTGTGAGCGTGGTCTTTCGCGCTCCCGCAACACCGGCCGGGAGAACCAGCGGCAGGAAGGCTCTACTTGTCCTTGCCGCCGCCGCGCTCGCGGTCAAGCTCTCGCATGCGCCGCTCGACGAAATCGCGAGGGGAGGAAGGATGGACGCGCGGTGCATCGCGCCGCCCGCCCGCATCCTGGCCGGCATCCGCAGGCACGCCAGGCTTGGCCTTCCCGGTTAATTCCGCGATCTGATTGCGGAGTGCCCGCGCCCGCTCGCGCTGGGCTTCGGCATCGTTGTCGCTCATGCGGCTCTCCCGGGGACCCGTTCGGCGGTCGTCAATGACCTGCTCCCGACCAGCCCGTCCACACGGACGGCGCCATCCGCAATCCGCCTGCTTCCGGGCCTTTTCGTTTCTGCTTCCGGAGCGGCCCCTGGATCCTGCACGCCTACGAGGTGAGGCGACGGGCGCGCAGCCGTCCTTCAGGCGCGAAACCCCGCTGGAGCGCTCCCCGCCGAAGTGGACGCCGGTTCGGCGATAAGAATGATGCTCGGGTGGGGGCCGGCGCGGCGCGGACCGCGATCCTGCGGGCGACGGCAGAGAGATGCCTCGCCGCGGGACTGAATAGAAACTGAGGAGCGGGGCGGCTTCCACGCACCTCGGTTTCTATTCAGGTCTCGGACAGAACGGGATCCCCTGCGCGGACCCGTCCGCCATGCCGCCACTGGCTGCGACCAAGACCCAGACGCTCCCAGAGCGCGAGCGCCGCCCAGAACAGGGCGATCTTGCGGCGCTTGAGCAGCGGAGCCGACCACAGGTCCAGGCCGACGAAGGGCAGGAACGGATTGCGACGGTTGGCGGCGTAGATCTCGATGCGAATGCCGGGCCGCGCCGTCGCCCCGCGCGCATGGAAGCCACAGGTGTCGCCGACCACCAGGGTGTTGCCGGGGACGGCGAACCTGACCGGCTCGGACAGGCCCAGACGCGCCAGCTCGTCGGGCCGGATCCGGAAGGCGCCCCCGCTCGCCTTGCTCGGATCACAGGCTTCCACGCTCTTGCGCCGTTCCCAGGCCAGCCGCCGCTTGGTCCGGTTCGCCGAGCCGCGCACGTAGGTGAACGGCCCCTCGTCGGCCGGCACGTCGTGCAGGAAGAGCCACGCCTTCATGGTGGGATGGAAGGTGTCCATGTGCAGGTCGAGCTGCGGATCGGCCGCGGGGCCGTCGAGCTGGGAGAAGATGGTCTGGATGTAGACCTCCGGCTCCACGTCGAAGCTCGCCACGTAGCGCAGCCGGCCCTGAAACTCCGGCAGGGCGAGAAGGCGGCGGCAGGCCGGCAGGTGGCGCAGATTGGCCGGCGTCAGGGGCACGCGCCGGGTGATCGCGTTGCCCTCCCGGAACTGCTTGGCAGGCAGCGCGACCGAGGTGACCTCGCGCACCAACTCCGCGAAGTGCTCGGGCGAGAGGAAGTCCCGCGTCTCGATGTAGCCCTGCTCGTCGAGCTGGCGGCGGTCTTCGGCGCTCACCAGATGAGCAAGCCGCCGCCGCCGGCGCTCCGTCATCGCGGCCGCCTTGCGCACCCGCCAGACGTGCAGCCCGCCCCTGTTCAGGCGAGCGCTGCCGATGATGGGATTGTCCCTGAACGACTTGGCACCCGTCAGGATCTGCGCGGCATGGATGGGCGCTAGAACAGCACGAACGAGAGCGTTTGACATATCAAGCTTCCAGTCAAGCTTCCAGGCGCGGTTGTCTCGTCCGACAGACGCCGGCGAGCAAGAGGCGCAAATAACATATGCATAAACCAGAGATTGCGCCGCCTGACTGTTGCAAATCGGCGACGCCCTCGCCCGAGGGAACCAGGCCGACAGAGTGAACGACCCGCCCCTGCCGAACTCTCGGCGCTTGGCAAGCTCGACCGATCGCTTCGGGTGAATGCGGCCCGCTTCGCCTGAGCGGTCTGCAGAGTCCTTGCCTGCCTGCGCCGATACGGGCCCGCTCCCGCTCACGCCGTCCCGGATCGCATCAGCCCCGAGAGCGCTCTGGCGAGATGGTTCGGATTGAACGGCTTCTCCCAGCGCGGCACGTCCTGATAGGCGGGCGGCACCGAATTCCGATCGTAGCCCGTGGCAAAGACGAAGGGGACGCCCTTCGCCGCCAGCGCCTCGGCGACCGGGAGGGCGGATTGGCCCTGCAGGTTGATGTCGAGGATCGCCGCGTCGATCCGCTCGCCCGAGGCGATCAGCGCGAGCGCATGCTCCCGGCTCGGCGCCGGGCCGACCACCTCGGCCCCGAGCTGTTCGAGCGCCCGCGCCATGTCGTCGGCGATGAAGTACTCGTCCTCCACCACCAGCACCCGGCATCGCGCAAGCACCGTAGAGCCTGACATGGTCCGCCTCGTCCGATTCCGCGATGCCGCGGTCGCGTTACCGCCCCACTGAATAACATGGGTTGAACACGGGGAGGTTCAACCGATGTAGGTTCAACCGATGTACCAGTGGAGCGGAAGAGAGGCCCGATCCCATGGCGACCTACCTGATCCGCAAGCTGGAGCATTTCACCCGGCTCTCCGGCGACGACAAGCAGGCGCTCGAGCGGGCGGCCTCCCTGAGGATGCGCCGCCTGGGCTCTCGCGAGGACATCATCCGCGAAGGCGAGACGCCCAAGCGCATCAACCTGATGCTCGACGGCTGGGGCTGCCGCTACAAGACGTTGGAGGATGGGCGGCGCCAGATCGCGGCCTTCCTGCTCCCGGGCGACCTCTGCGACGTGCCGATGTTCATCCTCAGTCAGATGGACCACTCGATCAGCTCCCTCTCGCCCGCGACGGTGGCGGAGATCCCCAAGGAGGTCATCCTCGACATCATCGACGCCTCGCCGCGGCTGAGCCGCGCCCTGTGGTGGAACGCCCTCGTGGAGGAAGCGACCCAGCGCGAATGGACGATGAATCTCGGCCGGCGGGACGCGCTGGAGCGCGTGGCGCACCTGCTCTGCGAGGTGTTCATCCGCCTGCGCTGCGTCGGGCTCACCGACGGGGACAGTTGCGAACTGCCCGCCACCCAGGCCGAACTCGGCGATGCCACCGGCCTCTCCACGGTCCACGTCAACCGCACCCTGCAGGACCTGCGCGCCCGGGGCCTCGTCGTACTCAAGGGCAAGACCCTGACGATCCCGGACTTGGCGGCACTGCAGGACATCGCCCTGTTCAACGCCAACTACCTCCACCTCGATCATGCCGGTCATGAACTCGACGCCAACGACCCGTGATGCGGACGGCCCGCCACGCTGACGGCCCGGGCCGCCGGTCCATGCCCGATACCGATCGTGCGACGGCACCGCCCGGTAGCGGGCATGACCGCCGACATGGCCGCCTCAGCGCGGCCGGCCGGGCGCGGTTTCGCTCTCCAGCCGGGCGATGGTGTACCGGATCAGGTCCCGATGATCCTGCCAGCTGAGAAGGGTCTCGCGCAGGGTCTCCAGCAGCGCCTCGGCCTGTACCGTGTTGTGCCCGCCGAGGTGCAGCCGGGCCACCAGTTCGGCCTGCTGGGCGATCCGGCGCTCGCCCGCGGCGATGTCGATCTCCGCCTTGGCGAGATGCCGCCTCTCGGTCGCGAGGTCGAGCATGCCGGGATCCTGCGTGTTGGATGGCGGACCCGAGCATACTCCAGATCCGAAGGCGCGTATCGGGCGGCCTCCGCAACGGATGCCGTCCGTCCGGGTTGCCCTGTCGGGGGCAGGGCGCATGAAGGCTGCCGAAAGGTCTGCCATGAGCAACCGCGACATCATCGTCATCGGCGGATCCTCGGGCGCGACCGCCCCGCTGAAGATGGTCCTCGGGGCGCTGCCCGAGAACCTGCCGGCGGCAGTGTTCATCGTGCTGCACATGCCCGCGCGCAGCCTCGGCATCCTGGCAACGGTGGTCTCCGCCGCCGGCCGGCTCCCGGTCCGGCCAGCGGCGGACGGCATGGCGATCCAGCCCGGCACGATCTATCTGGGCGTGCCCGACCACCACCTGATCCTGACCGAGGGGATGATCCGTCTCGGGCGGGGACCGCGCGAGAACATGGTGCGGCCGGCCATCGACCCGCTGTTCCGCTCCGCCGCCGCCGCCTACGGGCCCCGCGTCATCGGCCTCCTCCTCAGCGGCTTCCTGAACGACGGGACCTCGGGCCTCGAAGCAATCAAGCGCTGCGGCGGCCTCGCCCTGGTGCAGGACCCCCTCGACGCGATCGCCGACGAGATGCCCCGCAGCGCGCTCTCGGCCGTCAGCGTCGACCTGACCGCCCCGAGCGCCCGGCTCGGCGACGTGCTCTCCGACCTCGTCCGCGAGAAGGCCGGCCCCCGGCTGCCGGTCCCGCCCGAAATCCGGCTGGAGGTCGACATCGCGGCGGGCGAGCGGGTGGACAGCGAGGTGCTGCGCCGCTTCGCCGATCCGGTCGCCCTCACCTGCCCTCATTGCAGCGGCGTCCTCTCGCAGGTGCGGGGCGCCAAGCCCCTGCGCTTCCGCTGCCAGGTCGGGCACGCCGTGACGGCCGAGGTGGCGGCCAAGGAGCAGGAGGCCGCGATCGACGAGGCGCTGCGGGTGGCCCTGCGGATCATCGAGGAGCGGGCCGAACTCGTCCAGCGCATGGCCGAGGACGGCCGCGCGGCGGGCCGCCTAGCCATCGCCGAGATGTACGAGGAGCGGGCGATCGAGTATCGCCGGTACGCGGACACGATCCGGCGCGCCGTTCTCCTCTCCCTGCCGGAACGACCAGTCTCCCCGGACGAGGCGGAGGGGCCGGGATAGAACGGTTTCCGGGTTGAATCGGAGCGACGAGAGCGGATGATGCTCCGGCGATGCGCGCGGGCTGGACGGCGAGGGGAGGAGCGTGAGCGACAGGCGCGGTGACACGATTTCTGCCGACCCGACCCCCTGCGTCATCGTCGCGGTCAGCGCGTCGGGGGCGAGTCCGCGCTCGCTGGAATTCCTCCTCGCGCATCTGCCGCCGCAGGACCGCGCGGCACTCGTCGTCGTCCTGCAGCACCGCGACGGGCTCGACGAGGAGCGCCTGAGGCTCGCCACGGCGCAGGGCGGCCGCACCCTCACGCCGGTCGCGGACGGCGCTCCGGTCGTGCCCGGCCGGGTCTACCTGCCGGACCCGAACCTCATCGTCACGGTCGACGGCGACCGCTTCCGCACCCGGCCGGCGGACAGGGCGCCCGGCGAGCGGGGAACGATCGACAGCCTGCTCGTCTCGCTCGCCCGCGACGAGGAGCGGCGCATCGTTGCGGTCGCTCTCGCGGGGACCGACGGCGACGGGACGCTCGGGGTCAAGACGATCAAGGAAGCGGGCGGGCTCGCCCTGGCGGAGGAGACCGAGGAGGTCCGCACCGAGGAGCTCGCCCTCAGCAAGAGCCCGGCCGCCATTGCCGACGCCATCCTGCCCATCGGCGACCTCGTCGACCGCCTCGCCTTCACCATCGACCAGGCGCTGCGCAGCCCGGACGGCGTCGCGGTCGCCCCGCCCGACGCGTCGGAGGTGGCCGCCGCGCTCAACAGCATCGCCAGCGTGCTGCGCAACAAGACCGGGCACGACTTCCACGGCTACAAGCCGGGAACCTTCCTGCGCCGGATCCAGCGCCGGATGCAGGTGGTCCAGACCGACCGGATAGACGCCTATCTCGAGATCCTGCGCACTCGGCCCGACGAGGCGCAGAGCCTGTTCAACGACCTCCTGATCGGGGTCACGCAGTTCTTTCGCGATGCCGCGGAGTTCGGCATCCTCGAACGGGAGGTGATCCCGGCCCTGTTCGAGGGCAAGACCCGGACCGACCAGCTCCGGGTCTGGGTGATCGGCTGCTCGACCGGCGAGGAGGCCTACTCGATCGCGATCCTGCTGCGCGAGCAGATGGCCGACCGCGACGAGGTGCCGCAGATCCAGATCTTCGCCACCGACCTCGACGGGCGGGCGCTCGCCGCCGCGCGGGCCGGGCGCTACACCGACGACATCGCAGCCACCATGCCGCCCGAGCGGCTCGCGCGCTGGTTCGTCAAGGAAGGCGACACCTACTGCGTCGTCAAGGAACTGCGGGAGATGTGCATCTTCTCGCAGCACAGCATCATCAAGGATGCGCCCTTCTCGCGCCTCGACCTCGTCTCCTGCCGCAACCTCCTGATCTACCTCGAAGCCGAGCTGCAGAGCCAGGTCATCCCGCTCTTCCACTTCGCCCTGCGTCCGGGCGGGTTCCTGTTCCTGGGCAATTCCGAGAACGTCTCGCGGCACACCGGCCTGTTCGCTCCGATCGAGAACCGCTCGCGCATCTTCCGGCGGCTGGAGACCGGCACCCGGACGCTCCCGGACTTTCCCTTCACGGCGGTCGACCGTCGGCTCGTCGCCGCGATCCCGCCGATCGAGCGCCCGCGCGCCGCCGAGGCGAGCCTGACGCGCCGGGCCGAGCGCTTCGCGGAGCGCTACGCGCCGGCCTACGTGATCGTGGACGAGGCCTATACGGTCCTGCATTTCTCCGGCCGCACCGGCCGCTACATCGACCCGGCCGGGGGTGTCGCAACCCTCAACCTGCTGCAGCTCGTCCATCCGGACCTGCGGCTCGACCTGCGCGCCGCCCTCGCCCGGGCCGCCGATCACGGCCGCACGGTTCAGGCGGAAGGGCTCCGCATGGGCCTCAACGGGCACCGCCTCACGGTCGACCTCGTGGTCGAGCCGATCCAGGACGGGCCGGGCGCAGCGCAGAGTTTCTTCGTGCTGTTCAAGGACGGCGCGGTGCACGCCGAGGAGGAGGAGGCCGGCGCCTCGGTCGCCTCGGCCCAGACCGAGCACACCCAGCGCCTCGAATCGGAGCTGCGCGCCACCAAGGACCGGCTCCAGGCCACGATCGAGGAGCTGGAAAGCACCAACGAAGAACTCAAATCCTCCAACGAAGAGTATCAGTCCCTCAACGAGGAGCTGCAGAGCGCCAACGAGGAGCTGGAGACCTCGAAGGAGGAGCTGCAATCGGTCAACGAGGAACTCACCACGGTCAACGGCGAGCTGGCGCACCGGGTCAACGAGCTCACGCGGGCGACCAGCGACCTCAAGAACTTCCTCGAGAGCACCCAGATCGCAACGGTCTTCCTCGACAACGAGCTGCGGGTGACCAACGCGACGCCCGCAGTGGCGGAGGTGTTCCACCTCGTCGATTCCGACATCGGCCGGCCGATCACCCATATCAAGCCGCGCATCGCCTATGACGAGCTGCAGGACGACGTCCGCCGGGTGCTGCGCACGCTGAGCACGGTCGAGCGTGAGATCGCCAACCCGGCGACGGGCGCCCGCTACATGGTCCGCGTGCTGCCCTATCGCAGCGTCGACAACTTCATCGCGGGCGTGGTAGTCACCTTCGTGGACATCACGGCGCGCCAGCGGGCGGAGGAAGCCCTGCGCGAGAGCGAGGGGCAGGCCAAGCTCCTGCTGGCCGAGCTGCAGCACCGGGTGCGCAACACGCTCGCGGTGCTGCGCTCGATCGTGCGGCGCACCGCGGCGACGAGCGACACGGTCGAGGTCTTCGCCGCGCATCTGGAAGGGCGCATCGACGCCTTCGCGCGCGTGCAGGCCGCCGTCACCCGCGACCCGGCGGCCGGCATCGACCTCGAACAGCTCGTCAGCCACGAACTCCTGGCCCATGTGGCGCATGAGGGCGACCAGGTGCGCAGCATCGCCGGCCCCTCGCTGCGCCTGCGGCCGAAGGCGGCCGAGACCCTGGCGCTCGCCATCCACGAACTGGCCACCAACGCCGTCAAGCACGGCGCCCTCTCGGCCCCGAACGGGCGCATCGCGGTGGCCTGGCGCATCAATGAGGGCGCGACGCCCGAGCCGATGCTCGTCCTCGACTGGAGCGAGACGGGAGTCGCGCTCTCCGGCGAGCCGCCGGCACATCGGGGCTTCGGCACGGAGCTGATCGAGCGCATGCTCGCCTACGAACTCGGCGGCAACGCGGCCCTGACCTTCAGGCCGGAGGGCCTGCACTGCCGGATCGCCGTGCCGGCGAACGACCGGGTCCTGGTCTCCCGCGAGCGGGCTTGAGACGCGGCGTTGCGCGACGCCTCTCTTGAGATGTTTGGTCCCGCGGTGTGGCGGGGCGGAGCCGTGCCGCACTGCTTGGATATCTTTAATTCCGCATCATTTTTATCGCCGAACCGGTATCCACTTCGGCGGGGAGCGCTTTAGTGCCCTCCCCCTTGCCGTCCTGGAGGATGGCGACCGCGCGCGCATCCGTGGAGCGGAGGCAGTCGGGCTCGGGACTCTCCGCGCGGCAGGCGTGAAGCCACGCGCTCACCTCGCTGTCGCATCGCTCAAGAAGCTCTCCGACGGCTTGCTTGAGTTTCTTCTGCGAGGAGGCGGGCTGATCGTTCGCCTCGTGATGCGCCTGCTCGCGCAGACACGCGCGCAGCCGCTGATCGAGTTCCAGGATCTGCGCCGCGGCGGAATCCGCGCAGAGGGCCAGGGTGAGAGAGACGAGGATGACACGTATGCCGGCACCCTAGCCTTGCGAGGGTTAACCGCCTGTCCTGCGGCTGACAGGACCGGGTGCCCTGCGGCCCGGTTCAGGAGCGGGCGCGATGGCGTGACCTGTTGCGGATCCGGGACGGGCGGCCCGCTGGAAGCCGCTTGGCGGAGATTGCGGGCGCGAGCCGGCCGTGGGGCACGCTGGCGGTCGCTGCCGGCCCATGATGCCAACGGCCCAGGCTGCTGACGTAAGCCAAGTGCTGACGCGCATGCTCACACATCGGGCCGTCGAGCCATCTCGAATTGTCGATGCCAAGCCAGGGGCTTTGTGAAGAGGCTTGGCGAAAATTTGAGATCTGTTTTTCCGGACAGTCCGTTCGGAGACCGTCGTCTCGACCGGCCCTCTCTCACCCGCTCCGTCTTTCCCGGGCGCATGCAGCGACAGCGGAATGCGACCCGGGACCCAGCACGAGAAGATGCCCGCCGGACTCACCCGGCCGCATCCGCCCTGATGAGATCCGCCGCCTTCTCGGCGATCATGAAGACGGCCGCCTGCGTGTTGCCCGAGACGATGTCGGGCATCACGGAGGCATCCGCCACCCTGAGGCCGCGCAGACCTCTCACCCGCAGCGCCGGATCGGTGACCGCGAGGGCATCCCGTCCCATGCGGCAGGTGCCGCAGATGTGGTAGATCGTCTGGCCGTCGCGGCGGGCGAAGTCGAGCCAGTCGGCGTCGGTCCGGCAATCCGGCCCCGGATTGAGTTCGCGGGCACGGTAGGGGTCCATCGGGGCCTGCTCGACGATGTGCCTGGCGATCTTCATCCCCTCGACCATGGCGCGGCGATCCTCCTCGGTCGCCAGGAAGTTCGGGCGGATGACCGGCGCCGCGAAGGGATCGGCCGAGGCGGCGTGGATCGTCCCGCGCGATTGCGGCCGCAATTGCGTGACGCCGACCGTCATGCCCGGCTCCAGGTCGAGCTTGCGCTCGGCCGCGTTGGCGTAGCTCGCATGCATGAAGAAGTACTGGATGTCGGGCCCCTCCAGGCCCGGGCGGGTCCGCACGAAGCCGTGCGCGAGGCCGGTCCCGAGCGTCAGGATCCCCCGGCGCAGAACCGCGTACTGCGCCACGGAGAGGGCGAGCCGCCATCCGCGGGTGGCCTCGTTCAGCGTGACCGGCAGCTTCACCCGCCAGTTCATGCGGGTGCAGTAATGGTCGATGTAGTTGGCGCCGACGCCCGGAGCCGCGTGCCGGACCGGAACGCCGATGGCGCTCAGGATCGCCGGATCGCCGATGCCGGAGAGTTCGAGAATCTGCGGCGTCTGGGCGGCGCCGGCCGCCAGGATGACCTCGCCCCGGGCGGCGAAGCGCCGCTCCTCGCCGCCGATCCGCACCTCGACGCCGGTGGCGCGCCCCTCCGCCAGAGTGAGGCGCAGGACATGCGCGTCGGTGCGGACCGAGAGGTTCGGCCGGCGCCGCGCCGGCGTGAGATAGGCGTCGGCAGCGCTGACGCGGCGCCCGCCGCGCTGGTTGACCTGGTAATAGCCGAAGCCGTCCTGGCTGGCGGCATTGTAGTCGGGATTGCGCGCGAAGCCCGCCGCCTGCGCGGCCGCGATGAAGGCCTCGGCGATGACCGGTCTCTCCGCCACCGTAGTGATCGGCAGGGGGCCGCCCCGCGCGCGAAGCGGATCGGCTGCGCCGTCGTAATCCTCGATCCTGCGGAAGTATGGCAGGACGTCCTCGAATCCCCACCCTGTGCAGCCGGCTTGAGCCCAATGGTCGAAGTCCTGCGGCTGGCCGCGGACATAGATCATGCCGTTGATGAGCGTCGAGCCGCCGAGCCCCTTGCCGCGCGGCACGGCGATCACGCGGCCCCCGGTCGCCTCCTCGGGCTCCGTCTGGAAGCGCCAGTTATAGGCCGGGTTGGTGAGGAGCTTGCTGAACCCCGCCGGGATCGTGATCCAGGGATGGCGGGCCTGCCGTCCTGCCTCCAGCAGCAGGACAGTGCGGCTGCCGGAGGCGCTGAGCCGGTTCGCCAGCACGCAGCCTGCCGTCCCGCCCCCCACGATGATGTAGTCGAAGGTCTCCGCCTGATCCTGCCCCATTGCCTCAGAGCGCTCCCATATGCCTCGCCATGAGCGCGATCTGGCATTCCAGCATCGGCCGCCCGCGCTGGATCCGGCAGCCCGCGGCCTCGGCCGCGACGAGGAGCGGCGTCATCTCGGGCTCCATGATGGCCTCGGCCACGAAGGGGCGGGATGTGAGGAGCGCCGGATCGAAGGGCAAGGGATCCTTCGCCCGCATGCCGAGCGAGGTCCCGTTGATCAGGATGTCGTGGCGGGCGGCCGGATCCGCCTCCGTTCCGAGCGAGAGCCCCGGATGGGCGGCGCGCAGCCGCCCGAGGAGCGCCTGCGTCCGGGCGGCGGTCCGGTTGAGGATCGTGAGATGCGCGACGCCCGCCCCGGCGAGCGCGAAGGCGATGGCGCTCGCCGCCCCGCCGGCGCCGGCGAGGCAGACCCGCCGGCCGCGCGGATCCTCGCCGGAAGCCTTGAGCGCCTCGACGAGGCCGATCCCGTCCAGCATGGTGCCGATCATCCGCCCGTCCGGGTCGCGGCGCACGCAATTGACGGCGCCGACCCCGCGGGCCTCGGGCGTGACCTCGTCGCAGAGGGCGAGCATCGGGATCTTGTGCGGCACGGTCGCGATGAAGCCGCCGAAATTTTGCATCCGGCGCAGGCCCTCCACCGCCGCCGCGAGCCCCTCCGGCGCCACGTGGAAGGGCACCAGCACGCCGTCGATGCCGGCGCGCGCGAGCAGGGCGTTCATCACCTGCGGCGTCTTCACGTGATAGATCGGGTCGGCCAGGATCCCGTAGATGCGGGTGGTGCCCGTGATCTCTCGCATCGCTTGCTCGTCTCGTCCAAATAGAACCTGACCTGCGTGGAAGCCGCCCCGCTCCTCATGCTGAGGTGCAGGCGATCAAAGATCGCTCAGCCTCGAAGCACGCCTGACCGGTGATCCCGGCCACCCGGAGCTTGGGACCAGTGGTCTGGGGTGCTGCGAGGCCCGCTCCGGTGCGATCTTCGATCGCCAGCACCTCAGCATGAGGAGCAGGGTTGGCTGCCATCGGGGCCTTGCGGCCGGGATTCATCCCTCAGGGTCGGCGCAGCCGGTGGCGAACTGGTCCCGGACCAGTGCGCGGCGCCGGCCCCCTCCCCTGCGGAGCCGTCAGGTCATGTAGAGGCCGCCGGCGACGTCCACGGTCTGGCCCGTCACGAAGCTCGCCTCGGCCGAGGTCAGGTAGAGCGCAAGATCCGCGACCTCCTCCGGCGCGCCGAGCCGGCCGAGCGGGGTGAGGCGGGCCTGCTCCTCGTTGACCGCCGCGCCGACCGCCCGGACCATCGGCGTCTCGATGCGGCCCGGCGCGATGGCGTTGACCCGGATGCCGAAGGGCCCGAGTTCCGCCGCGAGATGCTTGGTCAGGCCGATCAGGCCGGCCTTCGAGGCCGCGTAGTGGCAGGCCACGATCGGCGAGTAGGTCTTGCCGGCGACCGAGGACAGGTTGACGATCCAGCCGCTTCCTGCTTCGCGCATGGCGGGGCTCAGCGCCCGCACGGTGTTGAAGGCCCCCGACAGGTTGACGGCGATCACGCGATTCCACTCGGCGGGATCCATCTCCCAGACCTTGTGGGCGACGCCGTCGTGCTTGGGCGAGATGCCGGCATTGTTGATCACCGTGTCGAAGGGGCCGCCCATGGCGAGCGCCGCCTCCGCGAGCCGCGTCTCGACTTCCGCGTAATCGGCGACGTCGAGGAGGAGCGCGAGGGCGCGGCCGCCCGCGCCCTCGATCGCCGCGACCGTGCCCTCGACGTCGTCGCGGTTGACATCCGCGACCCCGACGGTGGCGCCGCGCGCCGCGAAGCCCATGGCGATCGCCCGGCCGATGCCGCGGCCCGCCCCGGTCACCAGCACGCGCCGTCCCGCATGGCTCGGCCGGCGGGAGAGGTCGGGTGGATTGGTCTCACGTGTCGCCATCTCAGATCCCCAGATAGGCCCGCCGGACATGGTCGTTGGCGAGCAGCGCCTTGGCGGCGTCCCGCAGCACGATCTCGCCGTTCTCCAGGACATAGCCGCGATCGGCGACCTGGAGCGTGTGGAAGACGTTCTGCTCCACGATCAGCACGGTGACGCCGGTGCGGACGATCCGGTCGACCACCGCGAAGACCTGCGACACGACGATCGGCGCGAGGCCCAGCGACGGCTCGTCGAACATCAGGAGCTTCGGCCGGGCCATCATGCCGCGCGCGATGGCGACCATCTGCTGCTCGCCGCCCGAGAGGGAGCCGGCATTCTGGTCGAGGCGCTCGCGCACGCGGGGGAAGAGGTCCAGCACCTCCTCGAGCGTCTGCGCCTGCCGCGCCCGCGCCGCGCGCCGATAGGCGCCCATCAGCAGGTTCTCGCGCACCGTCATCTCGGGGAAGAGCTGGCGGCCCTCCGGGATGAGGGTCACGCCCCGCTCCACCATCTCGTGGCCGGAGAGCCGCGTGACGTCCTCCCCCTCGAAGGTAATGCGGCCGGCGGTCGGCGTCAGCAGGCCCGCGATCGTCCGGAGCGTCGTGGTCTTGCCGGCGCCGTTGGCGCCGATGATGGTGACGACCTCCCCGGCCCCGACCTCCATCGAGACGTCGTGCAGGATGGTGGTGGCGCCGTAACCCGCATGGACGCCCTCAAGCGTGAGCATGGGCGAACTCCTTGCCCAGATAGGCCTCGATCACGGTCGGGTCGCGCACCACCTCCTGCGGCCGGCCCTCGGCGATGATCCGCCCGGAATTGAGCACGATCACCCGGTCGGAGAGCGCCATCACCGCCTGCATGACATGCTCGATGGCGATGATGCTGACGCCGGTGTCGCGGATCGACAGCATGAGGTCGATCGCGCGACGGACATCCGTCTGGTTGATCCCGGCCATTACCTCGTCGAGCAGCAGCACGCGCGGCTGCATCGCCATCACCCGCGCCACCTCCAGCCGCTTGAACCCGCCGATGGTCAGGCCGCGGGCCTCGACGTCGAGCCAGGGGCCGAGGCCCATCCGGTGGGCGGTCTCGCGCGCCACCTCCCGGGCCTCGCGCAGGTCCGCATGCCGGTGGAAGGCCCCCACCATGATGTTCTCCTCGACCGTCATCGCCGCGAAGGGCTGGACGATCTGGAAGGTCCGGCCGACGCCGATCGCCGCGAAATCCGCCGGCGTGACCGGGCTGTGCCAGCTGCCGTCCGGGGCCCGCACGGCGACCCGGCCCGCATCGGGCCTGAGGAAGCCCGAGAGCATGTTGAACACGGTGGTCTTGCCGGCGCCGTTCGGGCCGATCAGGCCGAGGATCTCGCCTTCCCGTAAGCTGAAGCCGACGTCGTTCGTCACGTGCAGGCCGCCGAAATGCTTCTGCAGGCCCTCGACCCGCAGGATCTCGGGGCCGATCGGCGGGCGCGGCCCGGAGGCGGGCGCGGCCGGGACGGCGGCGGCCTGTGCGCCGCGGTCGCTCGGCCGGCCGCGGGTGAAGCGGGCGACGAGCCCCATCAGCCCGTTCGGCATGAACAGGACGACGAGCATCAGCACGATGCCGTAGACGAAGCCGTGCAGCCCGAGCGCCTTGGCGCCGAGCCAACCGCGGGCGAGCTCGGTGATCGGCACCAGCAGCACGGCGCCCATGAGCGGGCCGAACACCGTGCCGATCCCGCCGATCAGCGCGAACATGGCGATCTGGATCGAGAGCGTCAGCGAGAACATCGCGGCCGGCTCGATGAAGGTCAGGTACATCGCGTGGAAGGTGCCGACCATCGCGGTGAGCGCACCCGACACCGAGACCGCGATCAGGCGCACCCGCACGGTGTCGACGCCGGCCGCCTGCGCGGCGGAGGCGCGCTCGCGCGTCGCCACGAGATAGTAGCCGAGCCGGCGCCAGCGCACGAACCAGGCGACCCCTAAGGTGACGAGGAGCATGCCGAACGCGATCGCGAGTTGCGGCAGGCGCTCGCGAAACACCATCCACTCCCAGCCGAGCTTGAGCGGGATCATCAGCCCGGTCGCGCCGCCCGTGATCTCGCGGAAGTGCAGCGCCAGGACGCGGAACACCTCCAGGAAGGCGATGGTGGCGAGCGAGAAGAACGGACCGCGCAGGCGGAAGCACGGATAACTGATCGCCACCGCCACCAGCACCGACAGGGCCGCCCCGGCGAACATCCCGAGCCACGGGCTGATGCCCATCCCCATCAGGATGACGCCGCAATAGGCCCCGATGCCGTAGAAGATGCCGTGGCCGAGCGAGAGCTGGCCGGTGAAGCCGCCGACGATGTTCCACGCGGTCGAGAGCGCCGCGAAGACGCAGATCGTGATGAAGACGTGGTAGACGAAGGCGTTGTCGAGCGCGACCGGCACCCCGACGAGCGCCGCCAGGACGAGGCCGAGGGCGAGGGCCGGCATCCGCGGGACTTTGAGCGCCGCGGGGGCGAGGGGGGCTTGCGTCATCGAGGAGAGCGTCTTCATGGCGACACGTGCGCGAGCTTGAGCTGCGACCCGAACAGGCCGGACGGTCTCAGGATCAGGATCAGCAGGAAGACGCCGAACACCGCGATCTCTCGCATGTCCGAGCCCACATAGAACCCCGCGATGCTGTCGATCAGCCCGATCAGCAGCGCGCCCGCGAAGGCGCCGCCGATGGAGCCGAGGCCCCCGAGCACCACCACCACGAAGGCGGTGAGGACGAAGTAGGTGCCGCTGTTGGGCGAGGTCGGGTAGAGCGGGGCGACCAGGACGGCGGCAACCCCCACGCAGGCCGCGCCGATGCCGAAGGTGAGGGCATAGATGCGCTTGACGTCGATGCCCATGAGCTCGGCCGCCGCCCGGTTCTGGGCCACGGCGCGGATCGCGCGGCCGGTCTGGGTGCGGGACAGAAGGAGCTGGAGCCCGAGCACCAGGGCGATGGAGGCGGCCAGGATCACGACCTGGCCGAGCAGCACCCGGACCGGACCGATCTCGATGGGCAGGCGCAGGCCATGCGGGGGCGTGTTGGCGATGTCCGCCCCGAAGGCCAGGAGGGCGAGGTTGATGAGCGCCGTCGACAGGCCGACCGTCGCGAAGATCTGGATGTGGTCGTCGCCGGCGGCCATGAGCGGCTGGATCAGGAGCCGCTGGGTCAGGGCGCCGAGGACGAACAGGACCGGCACCACTGCGATCACCGCCACGAACGGATGCAGGCCGAGGCCGGTCGTGACCAGATAGGTCCCGTACATTCCGACCATCAGGAACTCGCCATGGGCGAAGTTCACGACCTTGACGATGCCGAAGATGAGCGTCAGCCCGACGCTCACGATGGCGAAGAGGCCGCCGAGCATCAGCCCGTTGGCGAGCACCTGCAGGAGGATGTCCATTCGCACCTCGCGAGAGGAAGGGGCGAGAGCATTTTCCGACGAAGTGGATCCCAGTTCGTCACAGAAAATGCGGCACAATCAAAAACCTGGAGCAGGATCCGTTCCACCGTGAACGGATCCTGCTCGAGGGAGCGGCCGCTCCCTCGCCGGGAAGCGTGGCTACTTGCGCAGCTGCATGGGCGACACGGCGGCCTCGTCCGGATAGACGGTGACGAGCTTGCCGTTCTGCCACTGCATGCCCATCATGGCGGCCCGTTCGTTCTGGTTATTGGCGCCGAACTTGATGCCGTAGCCGACTGCCGTCACGCCCGGCTTGACGTCGATCTCCTTCATCGCCTTGGTGATCGTGTCCGGCGTGAAGCCCTTCGTCTTGTTGAGCGCCTCCAGGATGACCTTCGCCCCGACATAGTTGTTGAGAGAATGGCCGGAGCGCGGGCTGGCGTTGTACTTCTTCTTGTAGGTCTCGACGAAGCCCTCGATGCCCGGCGTGTACTTGGTGTTCACGAGGAACTGGGTGAAGTCGGTGTCGAGCACGCCCTCAATGACAGAGTGACCGACCGCGTCGGCGGTCGGCTGCATGGAGTAGCCGCCGCCCCCGCCGATGATCGCGCCCGGCTTGAAGCCGGCCTCGTTCGCCTGCTGCAGGAACAGGACGGAGTCGTTCTGGTAGGAGGTCTGCAGCACGATATCGACGCCGCGCCGCTTGAGGTCGAGGACGAGCGAGGACATGTCGACCGTCGCGGCCGGATAGGGCTGCACGGTGACCACGTTCAGCTTGGCCGCCGCCGCGAACTTCTTCTGATGCCCGGCGACCGAGGTGCCGTAGCTCGAATCCTCGTGGATGATGCCGATCTTCAGGTCTTCCGGCTTCTTGCCGAGGCCGCCCGCGACCTTGGTGACGATCATCTCGACCGCGAGCTTGCCCATGTCCTCGGCGGTCGGATTGGTGCGGTAGAGGAACTTGAGGCCGCGGCCCGTGACCTCGTCGGCGACGGCGCCGAGTTCGAAATACGGCACGCCGGAGAGCTCCGCCACCTGGCTCGCCGCGATGGAGCGGGCCGACGAATAGGTGCCGAAGATCGCCGCCACCCGCTCGAGCGCGATCAGGCGGCGCGCCTCGCCAATGGCCTGGTTGTTGTCCACCGCATCGCCGCGGACGAGCACCACCTTCTCGCCCTGGACGCCGCCGGCCGCGTTGATCTCGTCGACCGCGATCTCGAGCCCGCGCGCGCTCTCCTCGCCGAGCAGCGCGAGCTGGCCGCTGAACGGGTAGAGCGCACCGAACTTCACCTCGGCCTGCGCCGCATTGGCCGCGAGTCCGAACAATGCGGCCAGGACGGCGCGCGTGACGACAGACTGTCCCATGATTCCTCCCCTCATCGCTCGCGGGCTGTGACCGCCCGTCCCGAAAATCGGCCGTTCCGTTCGCGCATCACGCCGGAGTGTCCGAGCGGCGCGGGCCCTCCCCTCTCCCGGGCGGGAGAGGGGTTCCCCGCACTTGTCTCGTCTCCCGGCCACCGCACGCCGCGTTCAGTACGCGAGCGCGTCCTTCCCCTCGAAGCTGGTGATCGGCGGATAGGCCCGCTGGTCGGTCACGACGTCGATCACCGTCACGCTGTCCGCCGCCAGCGCGTCGCGCAGCGCCCCCGAGAGCTCGCCCGGCCGCTCAATCCTGACGCCCGTGCAGCCGCAGGCCCGCGCGATCGCCGCGTGGTCGACGGCCTCGAAGTGGCAGACATCCGTGAAGTTGCCGAACAGCGAGAGCTCGGCGTGCTTCTGATAGCCGAGAATCTGGTTGTTCAGCACGATGAGCACGACCGGGAGCCGCATGCGCCGCGCCGTCTCGAGCTCGGACCAGACATGCCCGAAGCCGCCATCGCCGGTGACGCAGATCACCGGCGCGTCCGGGCGGGCCGTCTTGGCGCCAAGCGCGAAGGGCAGGCCCCAGCCGAGCCCCGCGATGCCGCGCGGCGTCAGGAAGCGCTGCCCGGGCTTGCGGGCGGTGAGGAAGTTCGCGATCCAGATCGAGGCGTAGCTCGCATCCGCGACCATGATCGTCTCGGGCGTGACGACGGCGTCGATCTCCGCCATGATCCGCTCGGGCCGGACCGGCACCGCCTCCATGTCGACGAGGCGGCGCATGTCCTCGGCGTGACGCGCCCGGGCATCGGCGATCTGCGCCTCCAGGGCCGCCCGGCGATCCTGCGAGCCGGGTAGGCCGGTTGCGCGCAGCGCCTCGGTCAGCGCCGCGAGCGTGAGCTTGGCGTCACCGGCGAGCCGCAGAGCCTCGTAGTTCCGCCCGATCTCGCCCCCGTCCACGTCGATGTGCACGTAGCGGGCCTCGCGCGGGTAGAGGGACCAGCTGTCGGTGCCGTTCTGGTTCGCCCGGTTGCCGACGAGGAGCACCACATCGGCCCCCGTGACGACCTCCCGCAGGTGGGAGGAGCGGCTGCGGGGCGCCATGAAGTACCCGACGACGCCGAGCGAGAGCGGGTTCGTCTCGTCGACCGCGCCCTTGCCCATCACGGTGGTGCCGACGGGCAGGCCGAGGGCCTGGAGCGCCGCGAGTTCCGCGCTGGCGCCCGAGGAATGGACGCCGCCGCCCGCGATCACGACCGGCCGCTGCGCGGCCGCGATCAGGGAGGCCGCCTCCGCGATGCGGGCGGGATCCGCGACCGTGCGGTCGAGCGGGTAGGCGCCGAGGCTCGCCGCGCGCCGCGGCGCGACCGCATCGATCTCCGCCCGCTCGTCCAGGATGTCGAGGGGCACGAGCAGCACCGCGGGCCCGGGCCGGCCGGTGCTCGCCGCCGTGAAGGCCATGTCCACGTAATCGTCGATCCGGCTCGGGTCGCCGATGCGGCGCACCCACTTCGCCACGCCCGAGAAGAGCGCGACATGATCGAGTTCCTGGAAGGCGTTCTTGTCGGTGAAGCGGCGGTTGACGTCCTGCACGATGGCGACCACCGGGATCGACGCCTTGAGCGCCTCAGCCAGGCCGGGGACGAGCAGCGTCGCGGCCGGGCCGTTCTGCGCCGCCACCACGCCGACCCGGCCGGAGATGCGGGCGAAGGCATCCGCCATCGCCGCGCCGGCATTCTCCGTGCGATAGCCGATCTGCCGGATGCCGTAATGCGGGGCGGCCAGGAACAGGGCCGAGGGGATGCTCTGGCCGAAGACCTCCCGCACGCCGTGACGCTGCAGGGCAGCGGCGAGCGCGTCGGCACCGGTCATGTTGCCTCCCGCGTCCGGAGAGGCGGATCTCGCCGCGATAGTCATGCTCGTGTCCTTTCCCGAGACGCTGCGCCGTGGTCGCTTTCACCTAAGGACGATCGTCCGCATCGCCGTCATGCCGCCCCTCCCGCCGTGGCCGGGATGAGCATCACCTTGACGGCCGTGCGGCTGCGCGCGAGTTCGAACGCCTCCACCGCCCGGGCGAGCGGCTGCCGATGGGTGATGAGGACCGCCAGGGTATCCGCGTGCTGCGCAAGCAGCCGGATCGCCTCGTCGAGGGCCCGGGCCGTCGTGTCGTGGGCGGCGCGCAGCTGCTTCTTGCTGCGCACGAAATGCGTGAGGTCGAGGGCGAGGGGGGCGGAATGGATGCCGGCGACCACCATGACGCCGCCGGAGCGCAGGACCGCGAGGCCATCCGAGACGGAGCGCGCCACGCCCGTCGCCTCGATGACCCGGTCGGCCGGGCCGCCGAAAACCCGGCGGGTCGCCTGCTCCAGGCTCTCCTCGCGCAGGTCGACGCATTGCGCGATGCCCATCCGGCGCGCCGTCGCGAGGCGCACACCATCATCGAGGCCCGCGAGAAGGACTCTGGCGCCGCGGCCCTGCGCGATCCAGGCGATGCCGAGGCCGATCGGGCCCGGGCCGAGCACCACGACGCGCTCGCCCGGCTGCACCTCGGCCACGTCGACCGCGTTCACGGCAACCGCGAGCGGCTCGGCCAGGGCTGCAACGTCGAGGGGAAGTCCCGCCGGCAGGGGGCGGCAGTTGCGGGCCGGGACCGTCACCGTCTCGGCGAAGCCGCCGTCGCAGTGCAGCCCGATGATGGCGCGGTTCTGGCAATGCTGCGGCTCGCCGGACCGGCAGGCCTCGCAGGCGCCGCACGCGACCGTCGGCCAACAGGTGACGGAATCGCCGGCCGCGAGGCCCGTGACGCCCTCCCCGACCTCGCGCACGACCCCGGAGAATTCATGGCCCAGCGTCACCGGCATGGCCATCGCCATGAACTCGTAGCCGGGCGTCCATTCGTAGGCGTGGAGATCGCTGCCGCAGATCCCTGCCGCCGCGACGTCGATCGTCACGAAGCCGGGCGCGGGACGGCCCGGCCGATCGATCTCCATGAGATCGGCCCCGAACGCAGTCGCCGATTTGCGCAGCGCGAACATGATCCTCCCGGATTGCGATGGTGCTGACCGTCGCCGCCTGCCCTGCTATGAGGCAGGCTCGTAATTTGTTATAACAAATTTCGACCGAGACAGGGCCGCATGTCAAGCCGTTCCGCGCCGCAGAATCAGCCCGAAACCGAACCGACCGACTGGGTGCGCCCGCTCGTTCGCGAGAATCTCGGCGAGCGCGCCTATGCGGAGCTGCGCTCGGCCCTGATGCGGGGTCAGCTGCGCCCGGCCGAACGCCTGCGGCTGCGGCCGATGTCGGCCCGCTTCGGCATCAGCGCGACGCCCATGCGGGAGGCGCTGCTCCGGCTCGTCTCCGAGAAGGCGCTCGCGCTCGATGCGCGCGGGACCGTCATCGTCCCGATGCTGACGCTCTCCGAGCTTCTCGAGATCCGGGCGATCCGGATCGACCTCGAGGGCCGGGCGGCCGCGACCGCGGCAAGGATCGCGTCAGCAGACGAGATCGACGGGCTCGCGGCCATTCACGAGGCCATCACCGCCTGTCACCAGACGCAGGCCTTCGCCAGGGCGGTGAACCTGAACACCGAGTTCCATCTCGCCCTCTGCCGCCTGGGACGCCTGCCCGTCCTCTACGAGATCGTCGAGATGCTCTGGGTCCGCTGCGGGCCGATCCTGTCCCATCTCTACGATGGTGGCTTGCCGGATTGGGAGCCACACCCGCATCGCCGCGTGATCGACGCCTTGCGGCGCAGGGATCCCGAGGAGGCACGGGACGCCGTCCGCGAGGATATCGAACGGGGCGGCCAGGGTCTGCTGGTCCACGTCCAGGCCGCGGCGGAGACCTCCTGAGCGGGCGCAGTCTCCCTGTCCCGGACGACTGAAACGAAGTGGAAGGAGATCCGGGAACCAGCACAAGGATGTGCCGCAAAGCGGCTCAATACGACGGACCGGCGCTGACAAGCGGTCGCTGCGCGACTTCCTTTGCTGGGTCCCGGGTCGCATTCCGCTGACGCTGCATGCGCCCGGGACAGGGGGGAGGGTTTGTCACACGGTCGGCTGGTCCGGCGGCGGCATGGCGAAGCGATCGGGAGAACGCCGTCCGTCGCGATCCGGCCGCCGGCTTCCGGCGGGTTTCCGCCCGCCAGCCCGAGCGCTGCAGGTCAGGTCAGCACAGCCGTGCCTCCACGGCCGCCGCGATCTCCAGGAGCCTCCGGTCCTGGCCGTGACGGGCGAGCAGCATGAGGCCGACCGGGAGCGCCTGCCCCGGGAGCGGGAGGGAGACGCCGGTCAGGTCGAACAGATTGCCGACCATGGTGTTGCGCAGCATCAGCAGGTTGGTGCGCGTGAAGGCCTCGTCCTCGGCCATGGCGGCGATCGGCACGGCGGGGATCGCGGTGGCCGGAAGCGCCAGCAGGTCGATCCCGGCCAGGCGGTCGTCGCAGGCACGGATCAGCTCGGCGCGCGCCCGCATCATGCGGATGTAGGTTCCGGCCGTCACGGTGCGGCCGCGTGAGATGCGCGCATGAACGCGCGGATCGAACGCGGCCTCCTCGGCATCGATCCAATCGGCGTGGATCTCGGCGGCCTCGACGGAAGCCACCGGAGCGGCTGCCGTCGCCTCCGCCATGCGGGCGAGCAGATCGTCGAGGGCGATGTCGGAAATGCGCACGCTCTCCGTGCCGAGCCGGCCGAGCGCGGCCTCGAAGGCCTGCGCCACCATCGGATCGGTTTCGGTGAAGAGGAGCCCGCGCGGCACGCCGACGCGCAGATCGCGCAAGGCCACCGGACGCAGCGGACCGAACTCCTCGCCGGACAGAACCGTGTCGGCGTCCGCGCAGGCCTGAACGGACCGCGCGAGCGGGCCGATCGAGTCGAGGGAGGGCGAGAGCGGAAAGGCACCCGCGAGCGGCACGCGCCGCGCCGTCGGCTTGAAGCCGACGACCCCGTTCAGTGCCGCAGGGATTCGGATCGATCCTCCCGTATCGGTGCCGATGGCGATGTCGCTGGTGCCGAGCGCCACCGAGACGCCGGCCCCCGAGGAGGAGCCGCCCGGTATGCGGGTCGGATCCGCGGCATTGCCGGGCGTGCCCCAATGGGGATTGAGCCCGAGGCCCGAGAAGGCGAATTCCGACATGTTGGTCTTGCCGATGATGACCGCGCCGGCCCGCCGCAGGCGCGCCACCACGGGGGCATCCTGCGCGGCCGGGACCGCCTTGCGCCGGATCGCCGAGCCCGCCGTGGTGGGCTCGCCCGCAACGTCGAACAGGTCCTTGATCGACACGATGACGCCGTCGAGCGGCCCGAGGGAGATTCCGACCCGGCGGCGGGCATCGGCGGCGTCGGCCGCTGCGCGAGCGGCCTCCGGATAGAGCGTCGTGAAGACGTGGCGGCTGGCAGGTTCCTCGGTCGCCGAGAGGCGGCGCTCGAGGTCGTCACGGATGGAAGTCATGCAGGTATTTCCAGATGCAGGAAGCGACAGTCGCTTGCGGTTACCAAACACAGGCGTCCGCCTCACGGAATCATTATGCTTTTCGGACTTTTTCCAACCCGGGGAGGCGTCGTGACGAGGCGGGATCCTGCCCTACCCGGCCGCATGATGTCTCCTGACCAGTTAGCCCGGCCTTGGCCGGATGAGGAGCCCTGAAGCGCGAAAAGGCCAGGCCTCCCCGGTCAGGAGCGCCAAGCCCCGCAGATCCGGGCCTCGCTGCAACGTGCGATCGCGCGCCTGTGCGATAGGAGTGGTGCGAGCATGACCACCAACGCCCCACCCTTCGATCCTCTCAACCCCGTATCGTTAACCGAGCCTTAAAGCCTTCCCGCGCTCGTTCGGCTGGAGCGCGGCCGCTTCCGGACGGCCACGGCCAGGCTGCCGATCTGGCGGAGCGATGGATGCTGGACTCCGTGCGGATTCCCCTGAAGGTTCTGAATGCCGCACAGCTGGCCGGCGTCGCGGCCGTCGTGGTCGCACTCGCTTGGCTCGCCTTCACGCTCGCGTCCGCCCCCGACCGGGACGCCGCGATCCGTCGCGCGGAGCTCGTGCTGTCGCGCGCCTACGCGGATGCGATCGACCACGATCTGAACCAGATCGAGGCCGATGCCCGCATGCTGGCGCTCCTGCTGAGATCCGCGGGCTCCGGCCCGGCCGCGTCCGACGGGCTTGGCATCATGCGGGACTTTCTCCGCCTGAAACCCGCCTACCGGGAGGCCGCCCTCGTCGCGGCCGACGGCACCGTGACGATCGCGAGCAATCCGCGGCGGCGCACGACCGGCCTCGGCCAGCAGATCGCGCTGCTGCGGATACGGCGCGCCCAGATCGCCGTGGTGACGGGTCCCGGCGAGGGGGACACGGACAGACCGTTCGACCTCCTGGTCTCGCTCGGCGTGCCGGGACAGTCGGACTGCCTCGTGCTGGGTGTCGGCCCGGCCTTTTTCAGCGACATCGCGGATCGCGTTCGCCGGTCCTTCGACGGCGACGGCGGGAGCGCCACCTTTTCGGTCAGGGGCGCCGACGGCCGGCTCCTCGGCGGGCCCGCGACGCCCCATGGCGAGGGGATGTCGAGCCCGACGCGCGCCGGCCCAAGCCTGGCGAGCCCGGGCTGGGCGGTCACGGCCCGGCTCGCCCCCGATGCCATCCCGCCCCCGCGCCGTGCCCCCCCTGCCCTGGCGCTGGGCTTCGCGCTCGTGCTCGGCGCTGCCGGGCTCGGCTACGTCCTGGCCCACCGCACCGCACGGCTGCTGGCGCAGCTCGCGGCGCCGTCCGGCGGGCCGGCCGAGGCCGGCTCGCGCATTCGGGAATGTGACGACCTCGCCCGCGCGCTCCTCGACCGGGCGCGCAGCACGGCCTGCATGCTCGCCGGGGCGGAGATGGGCCTCGACCGCATCCAGGGCCGGCTGACCTCGTTCGAGGCGATGTCCGGCTGGACCTGCTGGGAGATCGATCCGGGCACGCAACGGGTGGTGTGGGCGGACCGGGTGGGCCTGCCCGCCGCGGGACCGGTCGACCTGACGGCGGACATGGCGGCCCTGAAGGAGCGGATCGAGGCTGCGGACCGCGCGCTCCTCGACCGCGCGCTCGAATCGGCCGCCAGGACGGACGGGCTTCACGACGTCGTGCTGCGCCTCCGCGCCACCCCGCCGGGGACCGGGAGCCGGGTTCTCGTGCGTGTCCTGCGCCGCCCCGCCTCCTGCGAGGGGGGATGGCGTCTGCACGTCCTCAGCCGCGCGCTGCGCGGGCAGGACGAGGAAGGGGCGGTCCCGCTGAAGGCCGACCGGCGGCGCAACCCTGTCCTGCGCCGCGTCACGGACGGCATCGTTCATGACATCAACGACATCCTGACAGTGATTCTGGCCAGCCTCGGCACGCTGAAGCGCCGCAATCAGCTCGAAGGGGAGCTGGCGCGCTTCGTCGACACGGCGCTGGCCGGCGCCCTGCGGGGCCGGGCGCTGACCCGGAGCATGCTGACCTTCGTGCGAAGCGAGGACGAAACGACGGCCGAGTGCGACCTCTCGGTGGTGATCGCGTCCTTCGTCCCCTTCCTGCAGGCGAACGTGCTGCACAACACGCCGGTGGTCGACCGTCTGCCGCCGCACCTGCCGAAACTGCTCTGCAGCGAGCGGACCGTCGAGGTCATTCTGCTCAACATCGCCCTGCATCTTCGGGATCTCGGCCTTCAGGGTCTCGCGATCGCCGCGACCGAGGAAGAGGCCGATGGCGACGAGGGCCTCGGCCTCGCGCCGGGGCCCTACCTGCGTCTCCTGGTCGCGAGCGGCCGGCCGGCGCCCGGATCTCCGCCCCGCACTCGCGGGCCCACCACCCTCGCGATGGTCGCGCCGCTCGTGCGCCGGCTCCGCGGCGGCTGGCGCCTCCGCGACGACGGTAGCGGCGAGGCGGCGTTCCTCGCGGAGATCTGGCTGCCCGCCCTCGCGCGGCAAGCCGCCATCGCAGCCGCCCCGTCGAGCGGGCGCGCGCCGCTGCGTGTCCTTCTTGTCGAGAGCGACAGCCTGGTGCGGATGAGCGTCGCCGACGCGCTGGCCGATCTCGGGCATGGCGTGGTCCAGGCGGCATCCGCCGATCATGCCCTGCGGCTCCTCGGGGAGCAGGCGGATTTCGACGTGATGATCGTCGATCAGTCGATGCCGGTGATGAGCGGCCTGCAGCTGGCCGCCGCCGTGGTCCGGCAGCACCCGCGGATCCGGATCGTCCTGGCCAGCCCGCGCGGCCAGCTACCCGGTGCCGCGCGCCCGTTCCTGCACCTCGAGAAGCCGTTCCGCCCCGAGGATCTGGCCGCCGTGCTGCAACGTGCCGAGGCCCGCGCCGCGGCCTGACAGCCCGCCGGTTTCGGGGAACGGCGGCAAGCGGCGGCTCTCGTGGCGTTCCCGCGTCCCGCTGAGGGCTTGTTAACCCTCAGGCTCGATAAATCGGTGCATCGGCAACCGGGTTTGTGGAGGCCGCTTTGCGGACGTTCAGCAAACATCGGGTCAGCGAAAATCGGGCCACGCGGCGCCCGGCGGCCCCTCGGGTTCTCCTCGCCGCAACCGTGCCGCTGCTCGCCACCTCGGCCGTTGCGGCCGCGGATCTGTCCGCCGCCGGCACCGCGCCCGACTGGTACACCGGCGCCCAGCAGCAGCAGGTCGACGACAGCTGGGCCGTCGCCGTCGACGGCTCGACCAGCCTGACCTCGAACAGCTCCGCCTTCGGCTCCGTGACGATCACGGCGGCGCCGGTCGGCCGGCGACGCAGAGCGGCCCGCGCATCCGCGTCGAGGGGGTGGCCGGCACCTATTCCTATCCGGGCCAGGCGGTGGCCACCCGCGTGACCGGCTACCAGCAGGAAGGATCGGTGCTCGGCGGCTACGAGTGGGTGTGGCGCGATGCGGCCCTTGCAGGCTTCATCGGCTTCAATGTCCGCAGCAACCAGCTCTCCGTTCCGGATCCGGGCAATCCCGTGGTCGGGACCGGCGTCGGCCTGAAGGTCGCGGCGAATTTCTACGCGACCCCGACCGACCGCACCATGGTCTCGGCTTACGGCTCGTATTCGACCAAGTTCAACGCCTATTATTCACACTTCCGCGTCGGCTACATGGTGGCGGATGGCGCGTATATCGGACCCGAGGCCCTGTTCCTCGGCGACGACTTCTTCCGCCAGTATCGCATCGGCGCCCATCTGACGGGCATTTCTTTCGGGCCTGTGAGCGTCTCGCTGGGAGCCGGCTACGTCCACGACCGCGTGCAGAAATCGGGATACTACACGAGCGTCGAGGCCCGCGCGACATTTTGATCACACATCCGCGCGGGCGGATCGGCGCTCACGATGTCTGGCAGGGGCTCGCGATGCGCCATGCCGAAGAGGCGCAAGGCGCTTGTCCGCGCGATTTGAGGACCGCGAATGAATTGCACGCCATGAGTCGGTACTGCTCGACTGTTTCCGGCTTGCCCGAAAGGATCGATATAGGTAGCCTGGGATAGTCTCGCGCGCGGTTCATCCTCAACTGTGTGATCGGCCTCGCATCAAGCAAGACCGCAATACATGCATGCTGCTGACTGTATGGTGTCATAATTCAAAGCGCATTGTGCAGTAACCCTGCGCAATCGCATCCGGATGTGCGATCGCCGTCCCTGCGGCGCCGCTGAGAAATTCTCGAAAATTGCCACAGTTGAGCGCTTATGCGGAGGCTTCGAGTCGGTTTCGGCCCTAGGCGATGCCGTCGTGCGTCCCAGCGGCGATGGGGGGATGGTGCGCGTGGGGGTCGCGATTCGATGGCTCGCCTGGATGATCACGACGACGGCGGGCCTGCTTCTCCTCGGTCAGCCGGTCGGCACGCAGAACCAGCTTGCCATGAGCCTCGCGGCCATGGCGGCGATGATCGGCCTGTGGCTGTTCCTGGATGGACCGCGGACCCGCTTCGTCTTTCTCGCCATGGGAAGCCTCGTCGTGCTGCGCTACATGCTATGGCGCATCACGAGCACGCTGCCGTCACCCGGCGATCCGGTCAGCTTCGGCTTCGGGCTTCTGCTGCTCGCGGGTGAACTCTACTGCGTGTTCATCCTGTTTCTGAGCCTGATCATCAATGCGGAGCCGCTCCGGCGCGCTGCGCCACCGCTCGGCCCGGCCGAGGACCTGCCCCGGGTCGATGTCTTCGTCCCGTCCTACAACGAGGACGCGGCGATCCTGTCCCTCACGCTGGCGGCCGCCAGGCAGATGGATTATCCGGCCGACAAGCTGACCGTCTGGCTTCTGGATGACGGCGGCACCGACCAGAAATGCGCCGATCCCGATGCCGAGACGCGTGCCGCGGCCCAGGCGCGGCGCGCGACGCTCCAGCGCCTCTGCGCCGATCTCGGCATTCGCTATCTCACGCGGGCCGACAACCTGCATGCCAAGGCCGGCAACCTGAACAACGGGCTCGCCCACGCGACCGGCGATCTCGTGGCGGTGTTCGACGCCGATCACGCGCCGTTCCGGTCGTTCCTGCGCGAGACCGTCGGCCATTTCCTGCGCGATCCGCGCCTCTTCCTGGTCCAGACGCCCCACGCCTTCCTCGATCCGGATCCGATCGAGCGGAACCTGCGCACCTTCGACCGCATGCCCTCCGAGAACGAGATGTTCTACGCGGTGACGCAGCGCGGCCTCGACAAATGGAACAGTTCCTTCTTCTGCGGCTCGGCCGCGCTCCTGCGCCGGACCGCCCTCGACGAGGCCGGAGGCTTCTCCGGCATCACCATCACGGAGGATTGTGAGACCGCGCTCGAACTCCACGCGCGAGGCTGGACCAGCGCCTACGTGGACAAGCCGCTGATCGCCGGCCTGCAGCCCGAGACGCTGGCGGACCTCATCGGCCAGCGATCGCGCTGGTGCCAGGGCATGTTTCAGATCCTGCTTCTCAAGAATCCCCTCCTGCAGAAGGGGCTCAAGCCGATCCAGCGGCTCGGCTACCTGTCGAGCATCAGCTTCTGGTTCTTTCCGGTGCCGCGGCTCACCTTCATGTTCGCGCCGCTTCTGCATATTTTCTTCGATCTGAAGATTTTCGTTGCCAGCGTCGACGAATCGATCGCCTACACGGCGACCTATATCGTTATCAATCTGATGATGCAGAATTACGTCTATGGCAAGTTCCGGTGGCCGCTGATCTCAGAGCTCTACGAATACATCCAGGGTCTTTTTCTTTGCAAGGCGATCGCGTCAGTGATCGTCTCGCCCCGCAAGCCCACCTTCAACGTGACGCGCAAGGGGTTGAGCCTCGACTACGATCATCTCTCGGCGCTGTCGTTGCCGTTCTTCGCGGTCTATGCCCTCCTGCTCGTCGGCTGCGCGGTCTCGGCCTGGCGCTACCTGTTCGAGCCGGGCGTCACCAACCTGATGCTGGTGGTCGGCCTGTGGAACTTCTTCAATCTCATGACGGCGGGCGTCGCCCTCGGCGTCTGCGCGGAGCGTCGGCAGACCGAGACGGCGCCCGCGCTGCCGATCGCCCGGCGCGGCCTCCTCGCGCTCGAAGGCCGCTCGGTCGATGTCATCATCGAGCGCGTATCGGCTCGGGGCTGCACGATCCGCTTCGGGGCGAAGCTCCTTGCGCCGGGGGCCGGGCACCGCCCGATGGCGGGCCTGCTTACGGTGCTTCCGCCCGCAGGCGCGCCGGCAGGCGGGACCCTGCCGGTCATCCTCGATCACGTCGCGCGCAACCGCGAGGATGCGGTCTGCCGCCTCAGCTTCCGCAGCCTGCGGCCTAAGGATTATCCGGCGCTCGCCGGCCTGATGTACGGCGACAGCGAGGCGATGCATCGCTTCCAGCTCCGCCGCCGGCGGCACAAGAGCATCCTGTCCGGCATCCTCCAGTTCGCGTGGTGGGGATTGGTCGAGCCGCTGCGGGCGATCCGCTACCTGTTCCTGCCGGAGCCGCCCCCCTCCGCCGCGGAGCCGAGCCTGCCGCCGGCGGAACTCGCCTGGGCCGGCGACGCGCTTCCGATCACGCCGCCTGCGGCGGAACCCGCTATCGCGCGGTTTCAGGCGGCCCCGTCCGGCGCGCCGGATCCGCAGCGGCCGAGGGCAGAGCCCGCCGGGAGCCCGCCCGCCGAGGCGGAGCCGGCAAGCGACTGGGTGCGCCTGATGGTGGAGTTCGAGAACGAGCGCCTCCTCTCCGCCGAGCGCAGTCAGCCGAGACCGGTGTGAGCGTGAGGGCGCGCCGCATTCTCCAGGCTCTGGCCCTGCTCACCGGCGCGCTCGCCGGCGCCCCCGTGCGGGCACAGAGCTTTCTCGGCACGGGCCCGGCCGAGCGCCTGACCGTGCCGCCGTCCGGGGACGCGCTGCGTGGCTCGCCGCCTGCCCCGGAGCGCCCACCGGCGAAGGTCGGCCGCCCGGAGACGGTCACCGATGCGGGGCGGCGCGCGCCCATCGTGGGGACGATCGCGGCGGCGCGCCGCTTTCCGGCCGGTACCGAGGGCTTCCGCCTCGCCGGCGAGGAGGACGTCCTGCAGTTTCCGCTCTTCCTGACGGAGGGGCAGCTGCGCGGACCGGCCCGGCTGCGGGTATCCTACCTGTCCGCCATCTCGGTCGCCCCGGAAGCCTCCAGCCTGACGGCGAGCGTGAACGGGACCAAGGTCGGCTGGACCCGGATCCAGGCGCCCGGTGCCGTCAAGGTGGTCGAGTTCGCGCTGCCGGACGGTCTCCTGAAGCCGGGCTACAACGCCGTGACCGTCACGGCGAGCCAGCGCCATCGCGTGGATTGCTCCCTCGCGGCGACCTACGAGCTGTGGACCCAGATCGACCCCTCCCGCTCCGGCCTGGTCGTCCCGGCGGCGGGCGATCTCGATCTGCGCTCCCTCGCAGCCCTCGAGCCGGACGAGAGCGGAGCCTTGCCGATCGGGCTTCCCGTCTCCGAGAAGCCGAGCCTCGACCGTCTGGAGCGGATGATCGGCGCCGTGCAGGCAGTGGCGTTGATCGGCCAGCTCGCCCGTCCGGCGGTCAGCTTCGGGCCGCCGCTCGCCGGCCGCGCGGGCCTCAACCTCGTGGTCGGGACCCCGTCCGAGATCCGCGGCACGGAGGGGCTTGAGGAGATCGGACCGGTTACGGGGCCGAAGCTCGCCCTTCTGTCCGCCCGCGATGGACGGGCCCCGACGCTCGTCGTGACGGGGCCGAGCGGCGCGGAGGTGCGGCAGGCCATCGACCAGCTGGCCCGCACCGGCGATGCGGGCGGCACGCCCGCGGGCATCCGCCTCGCGAGCCTGGCGCGCGGCTATCCGATCCGCGGCGGCGAGACCCTCGGCCTCGACACGCTCGGCATCGTGTCCCACGAGTTCAATGGCCGGTTGATGCGCGTCGCCTTCGAGATGCGCTTTCCGGCCGATTTCGTGCCGGCCGATTACGGCAAGGTGATGCTCCATCTGGTGGGCGGCTACGCGTCCGGTCTGGAGCCGACCGCCCAGATCATTGTCGACATCAACGGCAAGAACGCCGCCAGCCTGCCGCTTCCCTATGCGCGCGGGGAGGTCTTCGCGGACAACGCCATTCCGCTGCCGCTGAGCCTGTGGCGGCCGGGCCTGAACCGCGTGGAGATCACCGCCCAGCTGCCGGTCGCGGCCGACAGGGCCTGCGACACGCTCGCGCCCGGCGCGAAGCGGTCCCGCTTCCTGTTCCTCGACCGGACGCATCTCGTGGTGCCGCCGCTCGCGCGCGCCGTCCGCTCCCCGGACCTCGCGGCGGTCAAGGCCGGCGCGGTTCCGTTCGTGGCCGTGGGACCGCGCCCGCGTCTCGTCCTGCCGACGCCCGACCGCGACTCGGTGGAGGCGGCCGCGATTCTGGCCGCCCGCCTGGCCATGGCGGCGGGACGGGTGATCGATTTTGAGGTCGGCGCCGATGAGCGGGAAGCGGGCGGCGGGGCGAGCCTCGTCGTGGCTCCGGCCCGCGCCCTCAATCCGCTGACCATCGAGGCCGCCGGACTCGACCCCGGCCAGATCCGGCGGATCTGGGAGGCGCGCGCCGAGACCGTGGTGACACCCGGTCAGTTCGGCGCCGCCGGCATCCTCACCCTCGACCGGCTGCGCCGCAACATCCCGATGCGCTGCGCCCTGCCGCCGGCCACGGTGCCGCTGCGCGCCGCTGCCCCCGCCGCGCAGGCCCCCTCCCCTCCCCCGCGCAGCGCCCCGCCGCCCTCCGACCACGATCTCATCGCCCGCTGGAACGCGTCCCTGCACCCGCCCAACCCCGTCCTGGCCTCGCTGGCGAATGGCTGGACGACGGCGACCCGGACGGCCTCCGCGCTGTGGATCGCGGCACTCGACCGCCTCCGCGCGCCCGCGGCTGCGGCCCCGGTCGAGGTCGACCCGCGCGCCTCGCTGATCATCGCCGAGGCTCCCGGTGCCAAGCGCCTCGGCGACACCCTGCTGCTCGTCACGGCGCCCAATCCGTCGATGCTGAAGGCCTCGGTGTCGTGCCTCGTCGACCCCATGGTCTGGGAGAATCTCGTCGGACGCGCGGCCTTCCTCGACGCCTCCGACGGCACGCTCACCGCGGTGGCGCCCGAGCGCATCCGGCTGATCGAGACGCAGCCCTGGTCGCCCACGAATATCCGGCTCGTCGCGGCCGCGTGGCTGTCGCTCAATCCCGTCATCTATGTCGGCATGGCGCTTCTGATGGCCCTCTGTCTCGGACTCACCACGACGAGCCTGGTGCGGCATCTCGGCAGGCGGAGCCGATGAGGTCGCCGCTGCATCCGATCCGGCCGGCGGCTCAGCAGGCGAAGCGGTGGCACGCCACCGCAAGCCTGCTGAGGCTCTTGGTATGCCGCAGGTTTTTGCTGGAAAACCGCAAGGCACTTTTCCGAAACCTGCTTAGAGCCGTGCCCGTTTCGGCTGAAACGGGCACGGCTCCCAAGTCTCTAATGTTTCGCGCTCCCTTACGCCGAACCGGCATCCACTTCGGCGGGGAGCGCTCTGGACGGAGCCGGTGCGGCCGCCTCGTCGGGATTGCGCTCGTGGCCGTTGGGATCACGATGCAGGCCCCCCGTGCCCAACAGCCGGAGGCCACGACCGTGCCGCCCGCGACCGCGCTTCCGAGTTCCCCCCGCCAGGATGGCCGCGCGACGGCAGCGGCCGGCCCCACCCTCGCCGGGAGCCTCGCCGATCCGGCGGCCTGGCGCCTCTACCGCAGCCAGTTCGTGACCGAGCAGGGCCGCATCATCGATTCCGCCAACGATCGGATCAGCCACAGCGAGGGCCAGGGCTACGGGATGCTGCTCGCGGTCGCGGCCAATGATCGGGCGAGCTTCGAGCGCATCTGGGGCTGGACGCGCGCCAACCTGATGGTGCGGCCGGATGCGCTGATGGCGTGGCGCTGGGCGCCCGACAAGCGCCCGGCGGTAGCGGACCTCAATAACGCGAGCGACGGCGACATCCTGGTGGCCTGGGCGCTCACCGAGGCCGCCGAGGCCTGGGGTGAGCCCTCCTACCGCACGGCGGCGCGCCGCATCGCCGTCGAGTTCGGCCGGAAGGCGATCCTGTTCAAGGATCCGCACGGGCCGCTGATCCTGCCCGCCGTCTCGGGCTTCTCCGCGCAGGACCGGTCCGACGGTCCGCTCGTCAACCTCTCCTACTGGGTGTTTCCCGCCTTCCAGCGCCTGCCGATCGTCGCGCCCGAATACGACTGGGCCGCGGTGATCCGCAGCGGCCTCGGACTGGTGCGCCAAGCCCGCTTCGGGCCGAGCAGCCTCCCGACCGAGTGGATCTCCGCGAAGGCGGATGTGGTGCGCCCCGCCGACGGCTTCCCGACCCTCTTTTCCTACAATGCCATCCGGGTTCCTCTCTACCTGGCCTGGGCCGCCGTCGGGCAGCCCGAGGATGTCGCGCCCTTCCGCAGGCTCTGGGGCGGGATCGAGGGGGAGCGCCTGCCGATCGTCGACACGAGCGACGGTAGGCCGGCGGAATGGCTGACCGAACCGGGCTACGGCGCCCTGCCGGCCCTGGTGGCCTGCGCGGTCGACAACACGCCATGGCCGGAGAGCCTGGAGACCGTGCAGCCCAATCAGAACTACTACCCGACCACTTTGCACCTGCTCAGCCTGATCACGGTGCGAATGCGCTATCCGTCATGCCTCAAGCGCTGAGCCTCACGCAGTGCCGAGCCCTCCCCTGGGCCATCCTGCTCGGTCTCTCTCTCGTCGTACCGCTCGCGGCTGAGCCGGCCCCGGTCGGCGGCTCCGAAACGGCCTCGCGGGTCGTCTACGGCGATGGCGCGCGCGCGCCGGCGATCGTCGTCGACCCCGATACGTCGGGCGGTTCCGGCATGGTCGACGAGAGCGCGCTGCGCTACTACGCCTCGCAGAAGCAGACGGACCGCATGAAGGCGGAGATCGCGCGGCTGAAGCGGCTCTATCCCGGCTGGACCGAGCCGCCGGATCTCGACAGCCTGCAGCCGAGCCCGCCGGAGGAAGCGCCGCTCTGGGACCTGTTCACGGCGGGTCGCTTCGAGGATCTGCGAGCGGCGATCACGGCGCGCCGGTCGATCGAGCCGGCTTGGCAGCCCTCCGAGGAACTCTCTCGCAAGTTGCGCCAAGCAGAGTTCCGCAACCGCGCGAAGTCAAATGCCGGCAAGCGTCCCGAGGAGGTCGTCGCTCTGTTCCGGGCCGACCCGGGCGCGCTCGATCCGGCCGATGTCGAGAGCATCTGGATCGTCGCCGATGCCCTGGCGGCGACCGGGGCGGGCGAGGATGCGTTCCTGCTCTACAAGTCGGTGCTCGACACCAGCAACGACACGGGCGCGCGCCTTGCCACCATCCAGAAGGCGATGGCCTATCTCAAGATGGAGCAGGCCGAGCGCCTGATCGCCATGGGCCGCCTGGATGCCGGGGGAACCTCGGAATTCGACGCGATCCGCCTCGACATCACGCGGGCGCGGATCGCGGCCTTCCTGCACGACGAGCCGGCCCAACCCCCGACACTCGCCGATCTCTCGGCCTTCCAGGCCTATGCCCGCAAGTCGGCCGATCCGAGCCAGACCGGGCTCCTCGGCTGGTACGCCTACAAGCGCAAGCAGTTCAGGGAGGCCCTCGAATGGTTCAAGGTGGCGATCGCCCGCGGCGGCGACGCCATGGTGGCCCATGGGCTCGCCCATACGCTGCGCGAGCTAAACATGCCGCGCGAGGCGGAAGAGGTCGCCTATGCGTGGCGCGACCGCTTCGTCGGCAACGAGATCCTGTTCATCGACATTCTCGAGCGGAAGCTGACGCTGGCGAGCCCCCCCCATATCGAGCCGGCCCGCATCGAGCGCTACGCCAAGGTCGTCGTCGAATCCGGCTCCGGCGAGGGCGCGCAAGGGCTGGCGTGGTACGCCTACAATTCCTGCCAGTTCGACACGGCGCTCGAATGGTTCCGGCGCGCCACCGCCTGGCTGCCGAGCGAGACCACCGTCTTCGGCTATGCCCTCACCCTGCAGCGGCTGAAGCGGCAGCGCGCCTTCTTGGAGGTGGTGAACCGCTACGACGGCTTGTTCCCGAAAGTCGTCGACCTGGTCTTCCGCGAGGATCCGGACGGTCCGCCGCTCCCTTGCCTCAACCAGGCCCAGCCGCCCTCCCCGGCCCGGCCGGCCGGGCCGGCTGCCGCCAAGCCGGAGTCGTCGGCGCCCTATGGGCGCGTGCCGCGTCCAGACGCGGCGCTGGGCCGCAAAGGCGAGGAACGGCCGCCGGCGGTGCAGCGCAACGAGTTTCCGCTGGCGGTCTCGGCGGAGAACACGCTGCGCTACCCTCCCGTGTCGCTGCAGCGCGCGCTCGCCGAGCCGGTGCCGGCCGGCAGCTACGCCAAGGATCCGGCGAGCGCCATGCCCCTCGTCGCCCGGAGGGTGCCCGGCGCCGGTGCGATGCCCTACGAGCGGTACGGCTACGCCTTGCTGCCGGGCTATAACGGCCTCGACAAGCCGGCGGCTTTAAGCCCGCCGGCAACCGGCACGCTGTGGCAGGAGCAGCAGGCCGAGCAGAGCCGGGCCGCCGCCGGACCGAACCGGCTCGACCGTTTCTCCGTCCCCCGGCAGTCCTCCGCGAGCGGGGATGGCGGCGAGCGCACGGCCTTGCCGCCGCGGAGCCACCCGTGAGGGGCGCATCACGCCCTCGCTTCGGGGCGCTCCTGCTCGGGAGCATGGTTGTGGCCGCGCCCGGTCGCGGGTTGGCCCAGCCGGCGCCGGTGCTCCATCTCCCCGGGGCCGGCCGGGTCGCCGGCATCGAGGAAATTCGGGTGCGCGACGGCTTCGATCAGCACATCCGGTTCGAGGGCGGAGACGGGCGCAACCGCGCCGAGGTGGGCCTGCGCACCGAGACCGGGGATCTGCTGCTCGCCTTTCCGCCGCGGCTCGCCAAGCCGAACGAGCTCGGGATCGCCGGGGAGCTGGCCGCCCGCTTCCCCGGCCAGATGATGCGCGTCGTCACCACCCCGCAGCGCAACGCCTACGGGCCGATCGGCCTCGCGGTGAGTGCCGACTGTCTTTATGCGTGGCAGTGGTTCGAGCGCGCCTCCCGGGCGGCGCGCGGCGACGAGCGCCCGGGCCTGCTGGGGCCCCTGTCGCCGCCGCCCGCCGGCCGGCAGGCCCTGTCCCTGCGGATTCGTCTCTGCCGCACGGCGCAGGCGAGCCTCGGCGATCTCCTGCGCGCAGTCGCGCGTATGACGATCGCCCTTCCGCACCGCCCGGCACTCGCCTCTCGCGAAGCAATCCCGTCGCCGCCCGTGGCCCGGCCCGCCAAGCCGCGCTCGCGTCCAGCCCAGCCCAAGCCCGCCGCGCCGGTGCCGGCGCGAGCCAGGACGGCTCCCGAGGCACCCGTCGCGCGGCCGTCTCAACCTCCGCCGGCCGCGCCTGCGCCGCCATCCCCTCCGCCGCCGAGCGACAGCTCTGAACCCGGGCGCCGCTACATCGTCCCGCCGGCGCCCGCGGCCCCGGCACCCCCTGCCGCTCCTCCGGACGCCTCCGCCCCGAGCGGTCCGCAGCGCTACATCACGGACGGGATGACGGCGCCCGCGCCCCCCGGCGGCTCCCACCTGGCTCCGCAGCCGGCACCGGGGCGCACGCCGGGAGAAAGCCTGTCGCGCGACCTCCCGCCGGAGGCCTACCGGCCGCCGCCGCTCCGTTCGCCCCCTGACCGGTAAGGCGGATCATCTGCGTCCGCCTCTCTCCATCCGGGGTCCTCCGGCGCGTCGCATGCTTCGGGTAACGCGACCGGCCTCTCCCGGTGCGCGCGACTGCCGGCACCCGATCCGACGGTCGCACGGGCGTCCTGGCGGGTGCAGGGCCAGAAGGCCCGGCGGAGGCGAGAAACGCAGCGGATTCAAGCGAAACAGGCGATTGTCAGCTGACAATCGCCGGTTTTCGGCCACGCCCGGCCTGTGGCTTCCGGGACCCAGTGGGTCACCATGGCGGCCCATGGTCACCGAATCGCTTGACTCGCAGTGCTGCTGCCAAGCTCAATGACATCTCACGGCAGAAGGCATGATTTGCCTGGGAGAGCGTGAATGCCAACGGTCGCCGCCGAAAGCCTTGATTTCGTGAATCGGGAGCCCGGCCTCGCCATGGACGAGGTGATCGCGGGCGACGCGAAGGCGCTCAGCATGCAGCTGCAGGCCCTGCGCGCCAAGCTGTTCCCGCCTCAGGCGCGCAAGCAGCTGCGCCGCTTCTCGAGCGGAGAAGCCGCGCGGCTGATCGGCGTGACCGACAGCTATCTGCGCCACCTCGCGCTCGGCGGCGAGGGACCCGAACCCGAGAAGAATGCGGCGGGGCGGCGCGCCTACAGCCTCGAGCAGATCCACGAGATCCGCCGCGTCCTGGCGAAGGCCAAGCCCGGCTACCTGCCGGTGCGCCAGCCGGGCGAGCCGCTTCAGGTGATCGCGGTGACGAACTTCAAGGGCGGCTCGGGCAAGACCACGACGGCGGCCCATCTCGCGCAGTATTTCGCGCTGCGCGGATACCGGGTGCTGGCCGTCGACCTCGACCCGCAGGCGTCGCTCTCGGCCCTGTTCGGCTACCAGCCCGAATTCGACGTCGCCGACAACGAGACGCTGTACGGGGCGATCCGCTACGACGACGCCCGGCGCCCGCTCTCCGAGATCATCCGGCCGACCTACTTCGCCGGCCTCGACCTGGTGCCGGGTAATCTCGAGCTTCATGAGTTCGAGCACGACACGCCGCGCATGCTGGCCGACAAGCGCGACGAGGGCGATGCCCTGTTCTTCGCCCGGGTGGCCGGGGCGCTCGCCACCGTGGAGGCCGATTACGACCTCGTGGTGATCGACTGCCCGCCGCAGCTCGGGTTTCTCACCCTGAGCGCCCTGTGCGCGGCCACCTCGGTGCTGATCACCATCCACCCGCAGATGCTCGATCTCGCGAGCATGAACCAGTTCCTGTCGATGACGGCGGACCTGCTCGCCGTCGTGCGCGAGGCAGGGGGCAATCTCTCCTACAGCTGGCTGCGCTATGTGGTGACGCGCTACGAGCCGAATGACGGGCCGCAGACCCAGATCGTGGCCTTCCTGCGCGGCCTGTTCGCCGAGCGGGTTCTCACCAGCGTGATGGTGAAGTCCACGGCCGTGTCGGATGCCGGCCTGTCCAAGCAGACCCTCTATGAGGCGGGCCGCGAGACGATGAACCGCAACACCTACGATCGGGCGATCGAGTCCCTCGACGCCGTGAATCGGGAGATCGAGACCTTGGTCAGACAGGCTTGGGGGAGGGCGGTGGCATGAAGGGACGGGATGCCCTGCGCGAGATCCTGACGAGCGGGCTCGCCGTCGAGCCCGGCGCATCCGAGGCCTCGCCCAAGCGCGCGACCTCGGGTGCGATCAAGGCGATGAATCTCGGCCTCCAGCGCCTCTCGAAGGATGCCGAGGAGGCTAGGCAGCTGCGCGCTCAGCTCGATCAGGTCGAGCGGGTGGTGGAGCTCGATGCCGACCTCATCGATGCCTCGATCGTCGCCGACCGCATCGCGGACGCGGCCGATCCGGATTTCACGCAGCTGCGAGCGAGCGTCGCCGAGCACGGTCAACAGGTGCCGATCCTGGTGCGGCCGCATCCCGAGGCCCCGGGGCGGTATCAGGCGGCCTATGGCCATCGGCGCCTGCGGGCAGCGGCCGAGCTCGGCCGCCCGGTGCGCGCGATCGTGCGGGCCCTGTCCGATCGTGAGCTCGTCATCGCGCAGGGCAAGGAGAACAATGAGCGGCGCGACCTGAGCTTCATCGAGCGGGCGCTGTTCGCGGCCAGCCTTGAGGAGCGGCGCTTCGATCGTCCGACCATTCAGGCCGCGCTCGGCGTCGACGCACCGGAGCTGTCCCGGCTGCTCTCGGTCGCCGGCGCCGTATCGGCGGACCTGATCCGGGCGATCGGCCCTGCGCCGAAGGTCGGCCGGCCGCGCTGGCTCGCCCTGGTGGAGCTCCTGAGCCAGGACGGGGCCGTCCGCAGGGTTCAGGGCGTGCTCGCCTCGGAGGAGTTCCGGCGCGCGGGCAGCGATCAGCGCTTCAGCCTTGTTCTGTCTGGCCTGCAGGCCAAGGCTGCGCCGGCGCGAAGCGAGACGCTCAGGCTGCGGGGCGGGCAGACGGTCGCCCGGATCGAGCGGACGGGGCGAATATTGCGCCTGACGAGCGATCTCCCGGCCTTCCAGGCCTTTCTGGAGGCACGCCTCCCCGACCTGATCCGGGAATTCGAGACGGGCCGCCCCGGAGACGAGACCGCACCCGACGCGGCTCGTCGGCGGTAGACATCGCTGGCATCAGAGGGTTGGCGGACTTGTCAGCTGACAAGTCCGCCGCATGGGGGAGGGGGCCCGCGCAGGGCAGCCCGCCGGCAATGCCCGATCCCGAACAGAGCGAGGCGTGGGATCGCGGACCCTGCGGTGTCCGCGTCGCTCGGGTCCGGCTACGGCGGTGGCAGGGCCCGTCAGGCCGAGCCGATACATAGTCCACGATCAAATCATGTACGAAAGTCGCCTACCTCTTCCCGCCAGGGCTGGATAGGTTTGGTACTACTGACATTGAGGTCTCCTCCGCCCGCCCGGCATCGCCGCGGCGGGTTTTCTTTGCCTGCGCGCGAGCGCCCACGGCATGATGGTCCTGCCGTGACCTCATCGGACGAACCCCGGACAGGCATGGTCGACCGCGCCGGCGCGGGAGCCGCCTCACGGCCGAAGACGGCCGGCCGGGGTCGCCCGCCCTGCCGCATTCCCGGAGCAGGAGCGGATCACGCACAGCGCCTCGGTCCGGGATTTCGGGCAATAAGCCCAGACATCGCCAGCGATAATGACGGGCTCACGGGTCTCGGGTGTAACAATAACTCCGCCCTGTGCGTTGGTCGCCATACAGCCGCGTGCCGCTTGGAGGGCGAGCCATGAACGTCGAACACGGTCGAGGAGAGCGCGACGAGATCATCCGTCTCGCCATACAGCGGATCGAAACCGCAGCAGACCGACTGCGCGCACTGGGATGTACGGACCATGAGATAGGACGGGCGCTGTTTGCTGTGGCTCTGTCCCGCCTGTCGCGCTCGATGACTGCGGCGGATCTGGTCGACGAGCTTGCGAACCTGACCGGCAGCTTCGCGTATGCGGCCGGGATCGACCTCTTCGCCGAACCGATAGCGCCCTTCACGACGCATTGAGAGGAGCGCCGGCCTGGACCAGCCGCCGGTCGGGCCGGATCGGCCATGTCTTCCTTCACCGCCGGCCGGGCCCTTCCACCCAGGCCAGCGTTGTTCTGATCGGACCAGACGCGATGAGGCCCGCATCAACGAGCAGGACCAACCAGGTTTTCCGCTGAGACCGCCCGGCCGGGTCCCATCCCTCCGCCGGGTGTTCTTCCGTTCCGGCGTACGGATCTGGTCGATCCGACAGGCCCGAGCCGCGACAATGCCGCGTGCAACATCCGCCCGAAACAAATCAGACGGATGTCGGCGCGCGAGGCGACGGTCGTCAGGTCAGCAATCGTCCTTCCGGCCAAGCTTCTGGTCGGCACCCGCATTGTTCATGGCGCCAACCGTCTTGGGAGAGGCCGGCTGCGCCCCGCCAGCCAGGTTCTTGCTGGCAGGGTCTTGGGTTCCTTGCCTGGTGTCGCTCGCGCCGGGCTTGTCACCGGTCATCTGGTTGGCGCCGACGTTGTTCATGGCTCCGACCGTGCCCGGAGAGGCCGGCTGCTGCCCGCCAGCCAGGTTCTTGCTGCCCTGATCGACATCCGAGCTCTTGGTGTTGGTGGCGTGCTGCTCCGGGCTCTTGCCCTTTGTGGATCCGGTGTCGCATGGCCCTGCGAGAGCCGAGCCCGCGGCGAGAGTCAGGATGGCAGCAGCGGTGAGCAGAGTTGGAGCCTTCATGACGTCTTCCTCCTGCCATTGGTGGCAAGAGAGAAGCTGCACGGCGCCATTGTGGTTCCTCGTCCCGGTTTGGCCTTAGGGCTGACTTCGGGCGATCGGCGAGGATCGTGCCCGATCCGTCGGCTGTCATGGGCCGGCTGCGGTCGGCAGATCCTGCCGCTGCCGCGCAGGCAAAAGGCAGGATCGCCTGGCGGAGCGCCCCGCGACGG
This sequence comes from Methylobacterium nodulans ORS 2060, assembly GCF_000022085.1. NCBI lineage: Bacteria > Pseudomonadati > Pseudomonadota > Alphaproteobacteria > Hyphomicrobiales > Methylobacteriaceae > Methylobacterium > Methylobacterium nodulans. The sequence continues at coordinate 3,835,753 of NC_011894.1, read as the reverse complement.
CGGGGCGCTGCGTTGCTGCGGGGTTATGCTGCGCAGAGAACCGCCCGCCTGGAGACGGATCGTGACCCGCCGGGCTTGCACGGACCCATGAGTGCCGCGGCCATGAATGCTTTGTGGCGAATGTCCCAGCCTTCCACCCCGGCGGGATCCCGGGTGCCTGCGAGCCCAGGCGGACCCTGCGCGGCACCCGGTCGATCCCGATCGGGATACGGGCGATCCGAGATCGGCAAGGACGCGGGCGGAAGGCGGTTGTGACCAATCTGCGGCCCAAGAGCGTGCCGACCAAGCGCGTGCTGATCGACTTCTGAGAGGCGAACCATGTTCAGGACGGACCGATTGCGCGACCCCGCGCTCCTGCGCAACCAAGCCTTCGTCGCGGGCGCGTGGCGCGATGCCGAGGGCGGCGTGATCGAGGTCATCGACCCGGCGACGGGCGAGCGCGTCGGAACGGTGCCGAATTGCGGCGAGGCCGAGACGCAGGCGGCGATCGCCGCTGCCGAAGCTGCCTTCCCGGCCTGGCGGCGGAGGCCTTCGGCGGAGCGCGCCGCGATCCTGGAGCGCTGGAATGCACTGATCCTGGAGAATGCCGACGACCTCGCGGCGATCATGACGGCCGAGCAGGGCAAGCCGCTCGCCGAGGCGCGGGGCGAGGTGCTGTACGGGGCGAGCTTCGTCAAATGGTTCGCCGAGGAGGCGCGCCGCAACTATGGCGATGCCTTCCCGGGGCCGGCCGGGGACCGGCGCATCCTCGTG